>CAMCSF010000008.1 GCA_945877625.1 Methylomonas koyamae
GTCATGGTCTTTGACTCAACGACCGTAAGCCTTGGTGGCGGCACTGACGAAGGTACTCAAACATTAATTGGATTGACGTTTACCGTGAGTGGCTTAGCCGATGGGACTGATGAAAAAGTCAGTGTCGATGGCAGCAGCTTTAGCTTAACGCAGTCAACAAACGGCACCACGACAAACAATAGTCTGACCTATAGCGTGAATGTGATCGGCAGTACAGCAACGGTGACGTTGACTAAGGCAGCCGGTCTTAGCACGACGGCGATGCAAAGCTTGGTCAACGGCATCAGCTACCAAAATACCAGTGTCGACAACCCGACTGCTGGTGATCGTGTCTTCACCTTAGCCAGCGTTCAAGATAGCGGTGGCAACAGCAATGGCGGCGTTGATACCGACAGCTTGGCGATTAACAGCACAGTGACGGTTGTGGCTGTGAACGACGCGCCGGTCAATACCGTGCCGAGTTCGTTAAGCGCTAACGAAGATACCGCTCTAAACATCAGCGGCTTGCAAATCGCTGACGCCGATGCGCGCACTGGTGATCTGACCGTGACCTTGAGTGTGCTCAACGGCACGCTGAATGTCGCCGCCGGCACCGGTGTGACCTTAGGCACCAACAACACCGCCAGTGTCACTTTAACTGGCACAGTGTCAGCGATTAACAGCTTGTTATCGACAGCCAATGCGGTGACTTACAACCCGACAGCGAATTATAACGGTGCGGATACCTTCACTATGAGTACCCGCGATTTGGGCAATACCGGCAGCGGCAGCGCTCAAACCACGACCAGCATGGTGACCATCACCGTCAATGCGGTCAACGATGCGCCGAGCTTAACCGCCACCGCCAGTTCACCAACCTTCACCGAGGCGGCCGGCTCGGCGACTCAGGCGACAGCCGTCACCGTGTTTAACTCTGCGGCTGTAAGCCTTGGTAGCGGCACGGATGAAGGCTCACAAGCGTTGATTGGTTTGACGTTTACCGTGAGTGGCTTAGCTGATGGTACTGATGAAAAAGTCAGTGTTGATGGTAGCCGCTTTAGCTTGACCCAAGGCATCACCGGTACCACGGCGACTAACGCAATGAGCTACAGCGTCAGTGTGTCGGGCAATACTGCCACCGTGACGATTAGCAAAGCCGCCGGTATCAGCGCGACCGCCTTGCAAAGCTTGGTGAATGGCATCAGCTACCAAAACACCAGCCTCGACAACCCGACAGCCGGTGACCGTGTCTTCACCTTAACCAGTGTTCAAGACAGCGGCGGCACCAGCAATGGCGGCGTTGATACCGCCAGCTTGGCGATTGCCAGCACGGTAACGGTTGTGTCGGTGAACGATGCACCAACATTAACAGCGACCACCAGTACTTCTACGTTTACGGAAGCGACAGGGCAGGGCGTGCAAGCGTCAGCCGTTACTGTTTTTAGTGGCGCTACCGCAGTTTTATCGGCGAATGGTAGTGAAACCAATCAAGCGTTGAAAAGCCTGACTTTTACTGTCAGCGGATTAGCCGATGGGGTTGATGAAATCGTTAGCGTTGATGGTAGTAGTTTTAGCTTAACCCAAGCCACTAGCGGCACGACCGTGACCAACGGCATGAGCTACAGCGTCACTGTGTCTGGTAGCAGTGCGACGGTGACGGTAAGCAAGGATGCGGGTATTAGTGTTACTGCAATGCAAAGCTTGGTGAATGGTATTAGCTATCAAAACACCAACAAAGATAATCCGACTGCGGGTAATCGTGTGTTTACCTTAACCAGTCTCCAAGATAACGGTGGCACTAGCAACAGTGGTGCAGATACCACCAGTTTAGCGATTGCCAGCACCGTTACAGTGGCGGCATTGAACGATGCGCCGGTGAACACCGTACCAAGCGCGCAAACCACTAACGTAGATACCGCTCTAAACATCAGTGGTTTACAAGTCGCCGATGCCGATGCGCGCAGCGGTAATCTGACCGTGACCTTGAGTGTGTTCAACGGTACCTTGAATGTCGCCGCCGGCACCGGTGTGACGTTAGGCACCAACAACACCACTAGCGTCAAGTTAACCGGCACGGTGTCAGCGATTAACAGCTTATTGGCGACAGCCAATGCGGTGACCTATAACCCAACCGCCAATTACAACGGTGCCGATACTCTAAGTATGAACAGCAGCGACGCTGGCAATACCGGCAGCGGCGGCACCAAAACCGCCACTAGCAGCGTGGCAATCACCGTCAATGCGCTCAACGATGCCCCGAGCTTAACCGCAACGGCCATTTCGCCAACCTTCACCGAAGCGTCTGGCGTGGCCAGTCAAGCGACAGCCGTCACCGTGTTTAACTCAGCGGCTGTTAGTCTTGGTGGCGGCACGGATGAAAGTTCTCAGACCTTGACGGCTTTGACTTTTACAGTGAGTGGCTTGGTGGATGGGGTTGATGAAAAAGTCACTGTCGATGGCAGCAGCTTTAGCTTAACCCAGTCAACAACAGGCACCACGACAACCAATGGTCTGACCTATAGCGTCAATGTGACAGGGACTACAGCAACGGTTAGTTTGACTAAAGCGGCGGGTATCAGCGTGACGGCGATGCAAACAATGGTCAACGGTATCAGCTATCAAAACACCAATAAAGACATCCCGACCGCGGGTAACCGTGTGTTTACCTTAACCAGCATTAAAGACAATGGCGGCACCAGCAACAGCGGTGTTGATACCGCTGCTTTGTCGATTGCCAGTACGGTGACAGTGGCGGCTTTGAATGATGCACCGACCTTAAATGTAACCAACCCAAGCGGCACTTATAACAGTCAACAACTGGTCAGTTTGAGCGGCGTGTTTAGCGGTTTAGCCGATGTCGATGTTGGTACTGGCAATATGACCCTCACTTTAACCGCGGGCAGCGCTAATGAAGGACGTTTATTGGTCACCACAGGCACTACCGGCGTGACGCTCACCAGCGGTGGCGATGGTACGACCAATAGCGCGGTGGTTAACGGTAGCTTGAGTCAGTTGCAGGCCTTAATCGCCGGTAACTCAGGCGGTTTATTGCAATTCCAAGATGCTTTTATTGCGCCATCAGCCAGCGTCAGTTTAACGGCTTTGGTGAGTGATAACGGTAACAGTGGTGGTGCGGCGCAGACCGTCAGCAAAACGGCGACGATTACCATGAACACCACGCCGTTGGCAGCGCCAGTGATAACCGCGATGAGTAAAGACTCGTTATTACAAACCAGAGCCAACCCTTCATTGCTCGATTTCTCGACCAATATTACGGATAACGGTCACGGTCTATTTGGTACTTTTAGCTTACCGAGTGGTGTTACCAGTTTAGCCAGTGGTACTACCTTGCAAGTCAGTACCGATAACGGCTTGACTTGGAATGTGGCTAATACGGTAGGGGGGACTTGGTCTTATACCGATACCAGTACCACCTTTACCTCAGCGACGGTGATTAAAGTCGGTTTGTTCAATCCGGGAAGCACCACGCCGGCCGTGGTTTCTGCCACTAAAACTATTGCGATGGTTAATGCGGCGGTTGCGACGCCTGTTATCACTGGCATTAGCAGTGATGACGGCTACAGCACCACCGATGGTGTGACGACTGCGACCGCGTTGACTTCGGTGTCGGGAACGGCGGCTAATAATGCCGTGGTTAAGGTCTACATGGATAACAATCAAACCTATCTGGGTTCGGTTAAAGCGAGTGCTACAGGTACTTGGACATTAACCACTAGCGCGTCGTTAATCAGCAATGGCAACCAACATAATCTGTTTGCTTTCGCCGAAGACACCAATAACAACGTTAGCCCGTGGTCGAGTGCGTTTAAGGTGACTTCAATCGCCAGCAGCAATTCAGAGTTGATTGTGAATGGCGGTTTTGAAAATACAGGCCCTTATCCAAGCTTGGCTGATACGGGGTTTGATACTAATTACACGTTTGCAGCCAGCAAAACTAGTGGTGCAGTTGGTAATCTGTTTTTAGTTAATGCGAGTAACCGTCCAGGTTGGGATAGCAGTACCGTTGCTCATAGCGGCAGTAACTGGATCGACGTTGATATGGCCGCTAGTGCATTGAACAACGCCTTTTGGTACCAAACCGTCAATTTAGTCGCTGGGCAAACTTATACATTTAGTTACTGGTATAAGAGTGTTTTTACTGGAGTCAATGTTATTGGAACTTTGGTTGATGGCCGTTTGATTGGCGTGCCTTTAAAAACTGACAACTCAGCAAATTCTGCGTGGAAACAGTACAGCACGACCTTTACAGCGACCACAACTGGGGCACAAAAAATTGAATTGCTACAGATTGATCGAGGTATCAATGCGAGTACTGGTAATGACACTGCAATTGATGATATTTCCTTGAAACTATCCACTCCATCGCCAAGCAGTGTGTTGACGATTAATGGTTATAGCAATGATAACGGCGCGAGTCATGTTGATGGCTTGTCAGAATCCGCGACTCCCTTGGGAACCGTGACTGGTCAAGGTGCTGCAGCCGGTAGTTTAGTGACTTTATATCTGGATGGTTCGGCAACGGTATTAGGTTCAACAACGGCAGCTAGTGATGGCTCATGGTCAATCACCAATAACACGGTGAGTTTGTTTGATGGTAAAGCCCATACCCTCTATGCTGATTCGCGGGCTGGATTAGGACAACCGCCTGGGCCTTTAAGCCAAGGTTTCAGTGTGTTTATGACCGGCGGCAATGTGCTCGAAGCGTATTCGGTGGCGACCACTGCGACCCATAACACAGAAACCGGTTCTGGCAATAATCTGATCATGAACGGTAGTTTTGATTCCGGTTCTACGGGGTTTGATGCAAACGCCAATACCGGTGGTTTAGGTGATGCGACCATTTGGAATGCTACTGGGCCAACGATTAAATTTGGTTCGGATTATTATTGGGTTTATGATCAATCCTTGCTTAACGGTACGACCAATGTTGCTGCCGGTTCAACCGGTGCGGGGCAATATGCGATTATTAGTACATGGAATAGTAGCGCCTCTGGCACGGCTAACGCGATTAGCGCGGCACAAGCCGGTACGAATTTCTTGGCGGTGATTGGTTCGCAGATTTACAGCCGAAATACCGATTATTTGCCAGAACCGTTTTGGACTGAACGCAATATCCAAGTGGATGCTAATTCGACTTATGCCTTTACTTATTATGTGGCGGCGGCTTCGGCAACTAATCCTGCCAGCATACGCAGTCAGATTTATAGCGGTAATGGTAAAACCGGCAGCTTGTTATTAGACGATATTCAAGCGATTACCTCGCCATCCGGTACATGGCAAAAAGTCACTTACACCTTTAGCACTGGCAGTAATACCAGTGTTACCGCCTTGTTATCCGATGCGGTTTATCTGGCAGCGGGTAATGATTTTGGTATTGATAACATTCAAATGTACAAACTGGGTGCGGCGACACAGTCGGCGTTTAGTAATGCGACCGGCGGTAATTTGTTGCCCGGTGGCGGCACGCCAGTCGCTAGTGTCAACGATGTATTGACTGTGCCGAGTCCGCTTACCAGCGGCAATACACCGGTCGAAGGTGGTGCGGGTGATGATATTATCAATCTGAGCTCGGCTAATTATGGCTATCTGTCCAAAACCGATGCCTTAATTGATGGCGGTGCGGGGATTGATACCTTAAAACTATCGGGCGGCACACTGGACTTGACCTCTTTAATCGGCACTTACTCGATTGCCAACATTCAAAGTGTTGAGATCATTAGTATGTTGGATGGGGTTAACTCGCCGATTGGCTCTAGTTCGGTGATTTTATCGGTGAACGATGTTCTGCATTTAGGTGGGGTTAATTTATGGTCGGCGGCACCCAATGCCGCTAATCGCGTGCAATTACGGATTGATGGTAATCCGGGTGATACCGTGCAGTTAAAAACCTTACAGGAGCAGGCTGATCCAAGCAGCGGCGGTAGCTGGGTTAACACCGGTAGCATGGTCACCTTAACCGATAGCAATGGCAATAGCCAAAATTATACGGTTTGGGAATATGCGGCATTGAAAGCCCAAGTGTTACTGGAAACTGGGGTGGTATTCGTTAATTCCGATCCGACCTTACCGACCGCGACCATTACTTCTATCAGTAAAGATAGTGCCAATTTGGCAATGACCGCCGCCAGCTTAACCGACTTTAGCACCAATATCAGTGATGCCGGTCATGCCATTTACGGTAGTTTGAGCGCCGCGCTGAGTGCTACTCAGGCTTTACAAATCAGTATTAATGGTGGTGGCTGGCAAACCGTCAGTAACAACACTATTTTTGGCACTAGCTGGGTGTTTACCGATACTTATAACGCA
Source organism: Methylomonas koyamae (assembly GCA_945877625.1). GTDB lineage: Bacteria > Pseudomonadota > Gammaproteobacteria > Methylococcales > Methylomonadaceae > Methylomonas > Methylomonas koyamae_C. The sequence continues at coordinate 6,307 of CAMCSF010000008.1, forward strand.
TTCACTGGTTCTAGCACGGTTCAAGCCCAAGTGATTGATCAGACCAATGGCAAAGTATTAACCGCCAGTAGTCGAGCGATTAACAATGTGAGCGCGACAGTCAGTGCGCCCAGTGTGACTGCGATTAGTTTGGATGATGCTCAAAGTACCAGCGATGGTGTGACATCGGCAACCGCTCTAACCTCGGTGTCTGGTACGGCAACTGCCGGCACGACCGTCAAGGTCTATATGGACAATAACCAGACTTATCTGGGTAGCGTGGTGGCTTCTAGTGGAACGTGGACGTTGAATACCACTGCCTCTTTAATAACTAATGGTAATCAGCATCAGATTTATGCTTATGCTCAAGATAGCAATGGCAATGTGAGTCCTTGGTCGAAGGCCTTCACTGCGAGCTCTGCTAGTTCCAGCAATACTGATCTCATTCTCAATGGTGGTTTTGAGGCGACAACGGCATCTACGGCGGCTGTTTTTGGAGTTGCCAGTGTCTCGGTTCCGGTTAATCTGGGCTTTAGTAGTGATATGCCTGCTAACGGAACTTATGCTGGTGCTTTGTGTATTGCAAGTAACGTAGCAAAGGCAGGTTGGGATACAAACACGGCAGGTATTAATAACAGCACTAACTGGTTAGAAGTCGATATGCCTACTAGTGGTGCTTACAACGCATTTTGGTACCAAAATGTCAGTTTAGTGGCTGGTCAAAGTTATACCTTTAGTTATTGGGCGCGAAATCTCACAGGCAGTGGTTCCGGGAATGCTTTGTTTGGTAGTTTGGTCGATGGTGAGAATATCGGTATTTTAACGGTTAATGCTGCCGCTAATTCTGCCTGGCAACAGTTCATAACTACGTTTACCGCTAAAACTACCGGTACGCAACGTATTGAATTAATTCAAATTAATAACGGTTCGGTTGGAGGTGGCTGGGATTACTCTATTGATAATATTTCGCTAAAACAAAATACAACGCCTGAGACTGGGGTGGTAACGATTAACACCTTTAGTAATGATGACGGTAGTAGCAATCGAGATGGCTTAACCTCATTTAATAATTTGGGCACTATCACCGGTCGCGGTGCGCCGGCGGGTAGTACGGTCACTTTGTATCTGGATGGTCAAAATACGGTTTTAGGCACAGCAACGGCGGCCAGCGATGGGACTTGGAGTATTACTAATACCACTCAAGCCTTGAGTGATGGTGATGTGCATACCTTGTATGCTTCAGCCGCCTTAATTGGTCAACCGCCTGGGCCATTGAGTAGCGGTTATGCGGTATTTTCAACTTATCTATCACCGGTTGAAGCGTATTCTGTGGCGACCACTGCGCCACATAAAACCTATACTGGTGCCGGTAATAATTTAATTTATAACGGTAACTTTGAAGATGCGGCAACTGCAACCGCAATGACTGGTTTCCAAGCGCTTAATAGCACTACCCCTGCTTCGAGTGGATTATCGACCACGCTTTATAATTCCTTAGGACCGACGGGTTTTGGTAGCGACTATTATTTTCAGTCGGCGGTAACAGGCTTAAATAATTCGAGTATTCAAGGCCAATTTGCCATCCTCAGTAGTTGGAATGACGGTTCTACTGGCGTCACCAATACCATTTCGACCGGACAGGGTGGTAGTGGTAAATTTATGGCGGTTGCCAGTGCGCAAGTGTATTCGGTATCCGATGGTAAGCCGTCACCGTTTTGGAGTCAGCGTAATATTCAGGTTGATGCTAATTCAACCTATGTTTTTGAATATTATGTGGCGGCGGGTTCTACGACGAATCCGGCCAATATTCGTAGTCAGATTTATGCCGGAATCGATAAAACCGGTGCTGTTTTACTGGAAGATACCCAAAGCATTACCGCTACGGCAGGGACTTGGCAAAAAGTCACTTATACCTTCCAGACTGGCAGTAATACTAAGTTAACGGTGGCTATGTCTGATGCGCGTTATGTTAAAGAGGGTAATGATTTTGGGATTGATAATATCCAGTTATTTAAACTTAATAATGCGACACAAGCTTCGTTTACAACGGCAAGTGGGACAGGTTTGTTGCCGGGAGGCGGAACCGCGAATGCGACGGTCAACGATAATTTAGTGATTCCTGCGCCAATCACTACTGGTAACTCGCCGGTAGAGGGTGGGGCGGGTAATGATACTATTCGTGTCACAGCGGCAAACATGAGCTATTTCACTAAAGCGGATGCTTTAGTTGATGGCGGGGCCGGGATTGATACTTTGCAATTAAGCGGTGCAGCTCAAAGCTTGGATGTGACGGCGATGACCGGCACCAATAGCAAAGCCAGTCTCCAATCGGTAGAAGTGTTTGATTTAACCGGTACTGGCAATAACAGCATCAAAATTGGCAGCAATGATGTGCTGACTTTAGGGGTGGTGAATGGCTTTAATGCTTCTAGCAGTGGTTATGCCGCTGGAACCACCAGCTTGGGTAGTACCGAGAATTTCATTCAAGTTAAGCTGGATGGTAATGCCGGTGATTCGGTGTATTTATCCGGTTTGGTCGGGCGCAACGATGCGACACGTTGGGTTAATACCGGTACTGTCAGTTTGTCGGGCCATGTTTATAAAGTGTTACGCGATTATGATTTGGAAGCCGAGTTGTTAGTCGATGATACGGTTAGCTTGCTTGATTCAAGTGGCACACCGATTGTTTTACCAAGCGTTGTTTCTAGCAATCAAGCGCCGGTGCTGGACGGTAATATGACACCGCAATTAGTCACTAGCGGTTTAGGTACGCCATCAGCGCCAAGTGGTGCATTGGGTAGTTTGGTGTCGTCGTTGGTGAGTAAAACCTTCAATGTTACTGATGCCAATAGCACGGATAGCTTAGGTTTGGTGATTACTAGCTATAACACTAGCGTGGGGACTTTGTATTACAGCACCGATGGCGGCGTTACTTGGCTAACTGCGACAGGCTTGAGCGAGTCTAATGCCTTGCATTTGCGAGCCGATAGTGACAATCGCTTGTATTTCAGAGCGAATGCTAATCAGCTAGGGGTTGATCCGGCTTTAACCTTTAGAGCTTGGGATGTTTCCAACGGCGCTTCTATTAGCGATGGTAGTTTGCTGAGTATCAATAGCACCCTCAATTTAAGCAATAGTGCTTACTCAGCGGCTAACGATACGATTGCGGTGTCGATCGTGAATCAAATGTTGACGATTGACTCTATGAGTAAAGATAGTGCCAGCACCACACAAACCACTGCCAGCTTGAGTGACTTTGTGACCCGGATTACCGATACCGGTAGAGCAATCTTTGGTAGTTTATTAGCGCCGTTACCGAGTAATGGCTCAATTGAGGTGTCATTGGATGCGGGATCAACTTGGACTGCGGCTAATGTGGTGGGGAATAGTTGGTCGGTGACCAATACCACCACCACTTTGGCGTCTGGTGCTAGTCAAATTCAAGCTAGGGTGAAAGACGGTTCTGGTACTGTGATTGCGGCTGATACTGTGACTAGAGCAGTGAGTATTGATAGTGCATTAACTACCAGTTTGGCCGCGCCGGTGATTACTGGCTTTACGCCGGATACAGGTACCTCGGCAGATGGCATTACTTCGGCCAATGCCTTATCAACGGTTAGCGGTACTGCGGTTGCTAACAGTACGGTTTATGTCTATTTGGATAAAACCACTACCTTGTTAGGCTCCACCACCGCTGATGTCTATGGTAAATGGACTTTGAGTAACCTTAATGAATCGTTACTGACCGATTATAAAACCCATAATCTGTTTGCCTATGCGGTTTCTAACCAAGTGGCGAGTAACTGGTCGGCGGCGAAGACCATTACCACCAATGGTCAGGTTCAGAATGGTAACTTTGATCAGGGATTAACGTTGCCAAGTGGACAGCTTTATAGTTTGGCGAGTGGTGTGACTAATGCTTCATCATTCGGAAGTCCTTGGGCTAACGCAACACCGGGGGATACTAATGCGATTTATCGTAGTACCACGGGTACTCTTTGGACTCAAACCGTCAATGTCTTGGCTAATACTAATTACACCTTTGCGTTTTCGGATGGTAATGGTAATTCGCTCGGTTATGACACTGCGACTATGTCAACGCTCTCAGGCATAGTGCTCGGGACTAGTGGTAGTCTTGCTACTGCGCTAGATAAGATGGTTCAGAAAACCTACACTTGGAATACGGGCAATAATACTCAGGTGACACTATCGATTAAATTAGATTCTAATGCTGGCGTTGTTGATGGTATTAATTTCTATCAAGCAGCTACTGCGCCTTCGGATATTACCGCAGGCACTTCAGCAGCAACGGTTGCTCCGAATGCGGGTGAAGCGGTTATGAGTATTGGTACAGCTTCAGCCGATACGATTGCTGTGACTAATCCAACGACGACTTTAGCTGCGCCGGATCAAGGTTTGGCCGGTAATGATGAATTTACTTTGGCAAGTGCCGATATGGGTTATTTAACTAAATCGGGGGCTTTGATTGATGGGGGTTCTGGGGTTGATACCTTGAAACTAATCAATAGTGGTCAAAGTTTGGATTTAACCGCAGTGACCGGTGTTAACAGTAAAGCCAATATTCAATCGGTTGAGGTGATTGATATAACCGGAACAGGCAATAATACACTGAGTATTTCAGCCAATGATGTCTTGCATTTGGGTGGTGTTAATTTGTTTGCCGGCGCTAGTAATGCCGCCAATAACGTGCAAATGCGAGTGGATGGCAATAGTGGTGATTTGGTTAATCTAAAAGACTTGGTTGGCCAAACCGATCCCGGTGCTTGGGTTAAAGATGCGGCATCAGTCACTATCAGTGCCCATGTTTATGATGTTTACAACTATGCATCGTTACACGCCCAAATCCTGATTGATCAATCGGTAACGGTGAATTCAATCAGCGGCTAAAGACTGTAGCTTAACCGTTATCAATGCTCTCAATCTTAGATTGAGAGCATTGATTTTGTGAATTTAAGTGATTGTTCTGGTGCTTGGATAAAGTTTTTGCTCGAAACTTTCCAAAGCGGCTTGACACCTTCATAATACGTGGGTGACAAAACGGTGTGATGTCTATGTTGGCTTGTTAATCACAGCCAGTGTTAGAGGCATAGCCAAAAACTATAATAACAAAGCAATCAAGAGGCTCTGGGCAATGAGTTTAGAAACCAAGTTCACCAACACGCAATTGCGGCGCATTAATCTTCAAGCGATTTTGTATCTGTGCTCTTGTCCTTCTCAGGTTGGGATGCAGATTGATAGTTTGCGTAAGCTCTATGATTACCAAGCCAATTGTTCAGATCGACGCCGTAGCGAGTTGCAGCAAAAAGTCCATCAACGCATTGCTGAAGCGGCGATTGCTGCTCATGCGATTATGGAGGATTGTTTGTTAGATGTGATGCAGCTTGAGGGTTGGGATCCGGTGACGATGACCATGCCAGACGACTTGCGGACGATGTTGGAGCTAGAAATCGATGGCGGTTGAGTGTTTGAAAACCGATCCATTCATAGCCTTTAGGAATCAATCATGAACGAACCTAGCCCGAATCAAATTATGGCAGCGTATGCGGTCAATGCGGTTAATTTTGCCCAAACCAATTTCCGCATATCGCTGGATTTTTCAGTTAAAAGTATCGCTCAGGTGGAAATCATCGCGAATGGTTTGTATTACATGCGACCCAAAGGTTTTATCGCAAGGTTGTTTCGTAAACAGCCCTCTGAACATGAGGTCGAAACGGTTTCTAAAATGCTAGGCAGCTATATAGGCGAAGTGTATCGTCAGAATAAGGGCGGAGAATGGCAGATTAACCATGAGCATCAAGCGATTGGTTTGTTAGACGGCGAGAACTGGATTTTTCCGCTGGCAAAAGTCTATAAACGGATTACCAATGGCAAACAGGATGATTTGAATTCGTTCTTTGCTGAAGTTTTTGAATAGTTGAATGGGTCTGTTTAGGTAATCGGTAGGCTGGTTTTTACAATGTTAAATCCAGCCACCGATTGCCTTATAGAATAGATTATTAATCCGCTACATCATGAAATACATTCTGTACGTCATCTAATTCGTTACATAAATCTAAAAACTTTTCGAACATTACCAAATCATCACCCGTAATGCTGTTGTAAGCACGAGGGATGAATTGAATTTCGTCTACTTCAAAATCTAATTCGCCAAAAGCATCAATCAAAGCTTGTTTGGCTTTGAAATAATCGGCTTGCGGGGTGAAAACGGTGATTTTGCCTTCGTCGTTTTCAACGTCGCTGACGTCAACATCGGCGCTTAACAAAGCTTCTAATACGCTGTCTTCATCGTCATGTTTAAACGCCAAAATCGCCGAGTGGTCGAACATGTGGCTGACCGAGCCGGGGGTGCCGATTTTGCATTTGGTTTTGGTGAAGCATTGGCGGACATCGCCGAAAGTGCGGTTTGGGTTGTCGGTTAAGCAATCGACAATCACCATGCAGCCACCGGGGCCAAAGCCTTCGTAACGGGCTGGGGCAAAGTCTTCGCCACCGCCGCCTTTGGCTTTGTCGAGGGCTTTTTCAATAACGTGGCCGGGGACTTGATCTTTTTTGGCGCGATCAATCAAGCCGCGTAAGGTTAAATTGCCGGATGGATCGATGCCGCCTGCTTTGGCGCAGACATAAATTTCACGACCATATTTACTATAAACCTTGGTTTTTGCATCGGCAGTTTTTGCCATCGACACTTTACGGTTTTGATACGCTCTACCCATTGGGCTGTTGCTCCATTAGTTAACAAAAATGGGCGGATTTTACAGATAACTATTTGTATAGGGAATTTTTTAGTGCTTGATAGCGTAGGGTTTTAACGGTTTTTATCGGTTAGTAGTGCCGCGATTGTTGAATAATTCGTGATTAACTATTTGCGAAATGGGGTGATAAATGCCGCTCAATTTAGTCTGTAACTCGTTACAATAGCCCATAAGCCTTGATTTACGGTTATTCGCAATTTTTATATAGGAACTGATTCATGCTGACAGAATATCGAAAACACGTTGCCGAGCGCGCTGCTGAAGGCGTTGTCCCTAAACCTTTGGATGCTTCACAAGTGGCGGCTTTGGTTGAGTTGTTAAAACAGCCAACTGCCGGTGATGAAGCGGAAATTTTAGATTTGTTAATCAACCGAATTCCGGCGGGGGTTGATGAAGCGGCTTATGTGAAAGCCAGTTTCTTAACCGCAGTGGCGAAAGCTGATGAGCATTCACCGTTGTTATCGGCTGAAAAAGCCACGGAATTGTTGGGCACCATGTTAGGCGGTTACAACGTCGTGCCGTTGATTGAGTTGTTAGATAACGCTAATTTGGCACCGATTGCCGCGAATGCTTTGTCACATATTTTGTTGATTTTCGATGCTTTTCACGATGTACAGGAAAAAGCTGAAGCGGGTAATGCGTTTGCCAAACAAGTATTGCAGTCTTGGGCTGATGCCGAGTGGTTTACCAGTCGTGCAGCAGTGGCGGAAAAATTGACCGTTACTGTTTTCAAAGTCAGCGGTGAAACTAATACTGATGATTTATCACCCGCACCGGATGCTTGGTCGCGTCCTGATATTCCATTACACGCTAAAGCCATGCTGAAAATGCCACGCGATGGGATTACCAATGCTGAGCAACAAATCAATGATTTGAAAAGCCAAGGTTTTCCTGTGGCTTATGTTGGCGATGTGGTTGGTACGGGTTCATCACGTAAATCGGCGACTAACTCAGTGTTATGGTTTATGGGCGATGATATTCCCTATATTCCTAACAAACGCGGTGGTGGGGTTTGTATTGGCGGCAAAATCGCGCCGATTTTCTTCAACACTATGGAAGATTCTGGTGCCTTGCCGATTGAATGCGATGTTACCCAATTGAGCATGGGTGATGTGATTGATATTTATCCTTACGAGGGCGTGGTTAAACGTCACGGTACCGATCAAGAAATCTGTCGCTTTGCGTTGAAAACCGAAGTGATTTTGGATGAAGTTAGAGCCGGTGGTCGAATTCCATTGATTATTGGCCGTGGTTTAACTGATAGAGCTAGACAAGTATTAGGTCTGCCGGCTTCAAGCGTATTTAAGCGTTTGGCGGCCAGCGCGGCGAGTGACAAGGGTTATACCTTGGCGCAAAAAATGGTCGGTCAAGCTTGTGGCGTAGCGGGTGTTCGTCCTGGCAGCTATTGCGAGCCAAAAATGACGACCGTGGGTTCGCAAGATACCACTGGCCCTATGACTCGCGATGAATTGAAAGATTTGGCGTGTTTGGGCTTCTCAGCCGATTTGGTGATGCAGTCATTTTGTCATACTGCTGCGTATCCAAAACCGGTCGATGTGGCGATGCAACACAGCTTGCCGGATTTCATTATGACTCGTGGCGGGGTGTCTTTGCGTCCGGGTGATGGGGTGATTCACTCTTGGTTAAACCGGATGTTGTTGCCGGATACGGTCGGTACTGGCGGTGATTCACATACCCGTTTCCCGATTGGTATTTCTTTCCCTGCTGGTTCTGGTTTGGTGGCGTTTGCGGCGGCAACCGGCGTGATGCCTTTGGATATGCCGGAATCGGTGTTGGTGCGCTTTACTGGCAAAATGCAGCCGGGGATTACCTTGCGCGATTTGGTCAATGCGATTCCTTATGCGGCAATTCAACGCGGTTTATTGACGGTGGATAAGCAAGGCAAGAAAAATGTATTTTCTGGTCGGATTTTGGAAATTGAAGGTTTGCCGGATTTGAAAGTTGAGCAAGCGTTTGAATTGTCTGATGCTTCGGCAGAGCGTTCTGCGGGCGGTTGTACGATTAAACTCAATGAAGCGCCGATTCGCGAATATTTGAATTCCAACATTACTTTGCTGCAATGGATGATTGCCGAAGGTTATGGCGATGTGCGAACTTTGAAACGTCGGATTGCCGCGATGCAAGATTGGTTGGCTAAGCCGGTGTTACTGGAAGCGGATGCTGATGCTGAATATGCAGAAATCATTGAAATCGATTTGAACCAAATCACCGAGCCGTTGTTGGCTTGTCCGAATGATCCCGATGACGTGAAACCGTTATCTGAAGTCGCGGGTACCAAAATTGATGAAGTGTTTATCGGTTCTTGCATGACCAACATTGGTCATTTCCGTGCTGCTGGTAAATTGTTAGAAAAAGCCGGTAATTTGCCAACCCGTTTATGGGTTGCGCCGCCAACCAAAATGGATCAAAGCCAATTGATCGAAGAAGGCTATTACGGCACGTTTGGTAAAGTCGGGGCGCGGACTGAAATGCCGGGTTGTTCATTGTGTATGGGTAACCAAGCACGGGTAGCGGAAGGATCGACTGTGGTTTCCACTTCAACCCGTAACTTCCCGAACCGTTTAGGTAATGGCGCTAATGTTTATTTATCGTCGGCAGAATTGGCTTCGGTGTGTTCGTTGCTGGGTAAAATTCCCACCGTTGCCGAATATATGCAATATGCTGAGGTGATTGAGCAAAGCAGCGCAGATACTTATCGCTATTTGAATTTTAATCAAATCGATAGCTATCAAGCGAAAGCCGAGCAAGTCGCTTAATTTAATCTTGGGAGCAGCCGACGTGGAAAATTTGGATGAAAAACGCAATTCGAGTCGTTTAAAACCGAATTGTGATATTCAGTATCGTCGCGCTGCTGCCGGAGAATTTCAATCTGGCACCTGTATTACCTTAAGCGGTGGTGGATTGGGTTTTTTAGCCAGTGAAAGTTTTGATGAAGGCTTAGCCTTGGAAATTCGGATTTTGCCATCGTCAAGCATCGCACCGCCAATGACGGCTTTTGTTGAAGTGATACGTAGCGTTAAACAAGCCGATGACAGTTATAAAATTGCTGCTGTTATTAAAAGTATTAAGGGGAATTAGTGGCTTCATTTGGCCATTGATTTCTAGCCGCATTGTTCGCATTTCAGCTTTAATGGTGTTGATGTCATTAATGGTGATTTTCATGGTAGCCTCAGTATTGGTTGTTGAAGTTAATCGTGTTTGCTCGATCTGTAAATGCTTAAATATCGCCGATTCTTGCAAAACTAACTGATAAAATCCCCGTTGGATTATCAAATTTATAAATCATGTACATAATCACCAAAGAAATTTATTTTTGCTACGGCCACCGATTAATGAATCATTCTGGTAAATGCCGTCATTTACACGGTCATAGCGTCAAAGCCAGTATTAGCATCAAAAGCGAACAACTTAATGACCAAGCGATGGTTTGTGACTTTTCCGATGTTAAAGACTGCGTGGAAAGCTTTATTAACCAAGTCTTAGATCATAATTTTTTGGTCCACAAAGACGATCCGATTATTCCTGCCTTACAAGCCAATAACGAACGCTTTTTAGCGATTGATGAGCATCCCACTGCTGAAGTGTTGAGCAAAATGATTTATCAATACGTTAAACAACAAGGCTTTAATGTTGATCAAGTGGTGCTCTGGGAAACCGCTAGTGCCAATGCCTGTTATCGTGAGGACTAAACGTGCATTTGGTCGAGCCGATCAATACCTCTTTGTGTTTGGAAAAAATCTGCGAATCCAATTATCAAAAATTGTTTCGCTTAATTCCTGATTTAGCGTCATTTCAGCAAGCAGCGATAGGTGCTAACGACAGTAAACCGGCTTTGTATTTAGCGGTTTTGGAACGCAATCCTTACACGCTAACCATCGAGTTAAGTCATTGTTTTAACAATCCCTTATCGGAATTGATGCTGCCAGCGGTGAAAATTCGGGTCTATTTGGACGCGCAATTGGCGGAAGTGATAAGGGATAACGATAGGCCCGATGTCAGTCGTGTTTATCAAAACCCGGGGCGGGTGGTGGAAATTCAGACTTATAAATGGCGACTGAATTATTTTCTACAAAAATGGTTGGATCATTGTCTAAAAACCGAATACCGGTTTAGTGAAGCGGCTTAATTTAACGCTGCTGGCAAAAAGAATTCGGCTACCAATAAAGGTTGATTGTGTATCGCATACACGGTTCGCCGTCCCCAAGTGGCTGTTTCAATCGAGTTATTCGCTTGTTGTTGCTTAGCCCAAATCGCCGGCTCGACGCGACTGAATTGTCTGTGTCGCAGCTCCAAATCACGGTAAGCAAAAATCACTTCGCCTAATGGGCGGTTACCTAAATGCGACAGTTTACGCTGGGCAATTTCGATGGTTGGGCGCGGCATAATGGTTCGAGCCAAAACAAGGGGTTGGTGATTGTTATGCAACATGACTTCGCGTACTAACTGATAATCGCTGGCTGGTTGCTCTAATAATCGCGCTTCATCAATAAATCCTCGTCGCCAGCCTTGAAATAATACCGACACTGCAAACGCTGTACCGTGAATGGCTCGCAAGCGTTTGGTTAATGAGCCGGTTTCTTGTAACCAAGATTGAAGCTGGGGCGTTAGTTGGCGTTGTAAACCAAAGTCGTAATCGTGCCAGCGAGGTGCTTGGTTAAAGAGGAAACTATTGTTTGGCAAGGGCTTATCTCTGCTGGAAAAGTTAGCGGTTGCCAACGTAAGGATTATTGAGCATTTCTTCGCCAAAGGTTGACATTGGCCCGTGTCCCGGCACAAAAGCAACGTCAGCGCCTAAAGGCCATAGCTTGTTTTTGATTGAGTTGATTAAGGTTTGGTGATCGCCTTTAGGGAAATCGGTGCGGCCAATTGAACCTTTGAATAACACATCGCCAACCCAAGCCACTCTGGCTGTTTCACTGAAATACACCACATGGCCGGGTGTGTGGCCTGGGCAGTGAATTACTTGTAATAGTTCATTGCCGACAGTAACCGTATCGCCATCGTTTAACCAGCGGGTTGGGGTAAAGCTGTTGCTGTGTGGAAAGCCGAATACCCGCACTTGTTCGGACAGGTTTTGTATCCAAAAATCGTCGGCTTGCTGTGGACCGATAATCGGTAGGCTGAGTTTTTCAGCCAATTCAGCGACGCCACCGACGTGATCTAAATGACCATGAGTGACTAAAATCGATTCCAGTGCTACGCCTTCCTGTTTGACTGCTGCCAATAACAAATCAATATCGCCACCGGGGTCAATCAAAGCGGCTTTGTTAGTTTGTTGGCAAATCAACAAACTACAGTTTTGTTGATAAGCGGTGACAGGGATGATGCGATAAATCATGGGAGGTAAGATTGAAACCTAAAACCGATAGTATAGCGTTTTCACTCTAGGCAAAGTTTAACAACTGATGGATTAATGTCTAAAGGCATGTTCGTTCAAAAGCTTAAGCTTGACAAGACTTGGTTTTGCTTTATAATTCCTGAATTCCAGCTGCGGAGCGGTAGTTCAGTTGGTTAGAATACCGGCCTGTCACGCCGGGGGTCGCGGGTTCGAGTCCCGTCCGCTCCGCCAATCCTTCCAGCGTTTATAGCTGTCGATAGTTTCCCCAAATAATCCTAAATGTTTCGGTCAAACGGCCATCGTTTTTCTCAACCCATTCGCTTATTTGTTGTAAATCCAGCCAAGCACCTTCATCAATTTCATCTTCAGCAAAGATAAATGGGCCATTGTGTTGGCAGCGATAGACTTGGATAAATTCCATCCCTAACTCTGGTGTAGGCGATAGTTTGAATAAACTTTCCAGCGCAGCGCTAATGCCGAGTTCTTCTGATAATTCTCGCGGCGCACAGGCATCATAGCTTTCACCTGCATCGACATGACCCGCTGCGGATGTATCCCATAAGCCTTTGTTTAAATCTTTTTTCATCGACCGTTTCTGTAAAAACAGTTGATTTCGGTCATTAAACACCAAGATATGTACTGCTCTATGGCGTAGGCCAGTGGCATGAATTTCGGCTCTTGGCCGTTGCTCGATGACTTGGTCTAGTTCATCGACCACATCTAAATATTCAGTATGCATTTTGCTCTCGATTCCAGTGGCAAGGTCGTGTATGGTAGCGTTTTTTTCAAATCTAGCAGAGGGAATATGGCCAGAAGAAGTGAGCATAGTCAGGAACAAATCAGGGAAATGGTCCTGAATGCAGCCGAAGCCATTGTGATTGAAAAAGGCGTGAATGCGTTGACCGTACGCAAAATCGCCGTTGAGATTGGTTACACCGTCGGTAGTATTTACATGGTATTCGCTAATATGCAGGATTTGATTATGCATATTAAATTGCGAACCCTTGAGCAATTAGCGTTGCAATTTAAACCGATAGAATCAGCAACACCCGAGCAACAACTTCAAGCCTTGGCTGGTAACTATTTAGCGTTTGCTCAACAGCATTTTAATCGCTGGCAGATTGTCTTCGAGCCCGGTTTAGAAACTGATATTGAAATGCCAGACGTTTATCGGCAAAAGGTTGAAGAAATTTTTTCCCCGATTGAAGCCTTGTTCCAACAGCTTAAGCCGCAGGCCAGTTCAGCGGAAACCAGTTTGGCAGCACGGGCGCTATGGAGTGGCGTGCATGGGGTTTGTGTATTGTCGCTTAAAGGCAGTTTAGGCCGCGCTGGTTTGGAAAACACCGACGCGGCTGTCCAACTCTTGGTGGATAGTTTTATTCGTGGCTGGAGGCAGCCTTAATTGCTTTCGGCATTCTAAATGCAGCCACAAAAATCGCAATTAACAATAAAACACCTAAGCCAATCAAGGCGATCACGGGGCTAATTTTCAGTGAACTTACTAAGGTGTAACCACCGACTGATATTAGCATCGCCGCGTTTTGAAAGAAGTTCTGCATTGCGACTGCGCCGCCACTGCCTATAGTTTGTTGGCCTAATTCTTGTAAGGTGGCGTTAATCGGGACGATAAACATGCCGCCTGCAATTCCCATCAAAAATAATACCGCTCGCGCACTCCAAGCATCGCTGGTAAAACCTAGCGCAATAATTAATAAGCCCATCGCATAAGCGGCAAAACGGACTCTCGGTACTTTATCCAATGGAATAATGACCGGTACTATGGCTGAGCCAGCAATTATCCCCAGCGCCAAAAATAAAGTCAGACTAGCGATGTCGGTTGCATTATGAGTCATCAAAACCAATGGCGCCCAAGCAATCAAAATCACTCGCACACATGCACCTGCCGCCCAGAATAATGAGGCGCCCAAAACGCTAAAGCGTGAGCGGCGGCGTGATAAAAACAAACGAATTTCTTGAAAAAACAATACAAGCTTTGAGCCACTTTGAGTGGTTTTACTAACGCTTTTTGGCAGTAATAAGGCCGCTAACGCTGAAACAATAAACAAGCCCACAGTGCCCGCTAATGCTAGATCAATTGAATAATCAGCCACTTTGGCACCGACCATCATACCGGTCAAAATCGCCAAGATGGTTGAGCCTTCTATCCAGCTATTGGCTTTAACCAATTGGTTGTGACCGGTTAATTCCGGCAAAATCCCATATTTGGCAGGGCTATAAAGTGCTGCACCCACACCCACTAAGCTATAGGCCAGTAAGGGTTCAATGTGCAATAACAGCAAACTTGCACCAGCGGCTTTAATCAAGTTAGCGATGATTAGCATTCTTGATTTTGGATAGCGATCAGCAAACCAGCCCGCCCAAGGCGCCAACAACACAAACGCGACCAAAAACACACTTTGCAAAGCAGGAACATACCAACTGGCTGGCTCGGCAGATTGCATCACCATTGCAATCACGGTAAACAAAATGGCGTTATCAGCAAATGCCGATAGGTATTGAGCAACTAGCAGCGAATAAAGGTGTTTGTTCATAAAATAAAGGCTAGTTAAATATCGGTTGTTAGTAATTGCGAGGCCAATTGTGTGGCGCCGGCATAATCGGTTTTTCCAGTTGCTAACACGGGCAGTTTTTCGATAACAAAGACTTTTTTCGGTAGATTAATCGCCGCCACGCCTTCTGATGCTTCAGCAAGTTGTTTAGCCGTTGCCTCGTGTTGAGTGGTTAACAAAATCAGCTGTTCGCCTTTTTTCGGATCAGGCAAGCTGACGACGGCATGATGTGCGTCAGGCCAAGCTTGGATGGCTAGTTGCTCCACTGCGGTTAATGACACCATCTCACCGCCGATTTTGGCAAAGCGTTTGCTGCGGCCTTTGATATGAATAAAGCCTTCTTCATCGACATGGACAATATCACCGGTGTCATACCAGCCTTCGCCATAAGGCTCAGAGCAGGGCGGAACCAACACGCCGGGATTATCCGGTAATAAATAGCCTTTCATAATGTTAGGGCCAGCAACGTGTAGTTTGCCAGCATCTTCAATGCCAGGTACTGGTTCTAAGTGAAACAGCATATCCGGTAAGAAACGACCAACACTGCCGGCTTTGTAATCCATGGGCGTGTTGACCGACGTAACCGGCGCGGTTTCGGTTGCGCCGTAGCCTTCTAAAATCCGAATCCCGAATTTATCAAACCAAGTCGTGCGGGTGTTTTCCTGTAATTTTTCCGCACCAGCCACCACATAACGCAGTTTGAAAAAGTCATAAGGATGGGCTTTTTTGGCATAAGCGGCTAAGAAAGTATTGGTGCCAAACATAATCGTCGCACCGACTTCATAAGCCATTTCAGGAATGATGGCATAGTGTAGTGGCGATGGATAGAAGAAGCTGGTCATGCCATTCAGTACCGGTAGCAAAGTGCCAACGGTAAAGCCAAAGGAATGGAACATCGGCAAGAAATTTAACACCACATCGGTGGGATTAAAGTCGATCCGAGCTTTAATTTGCTTGTGGTTGGCCAGCACGTTGGCATGGGATAACACTACGCCCTTGGGTGAGCCTTCTGAGCCTGAGGTAAATAACACCACTGCAGCATCATCAGCATCATAGTCGTGGCTTTTGTACCAATAATCAGCGGTTTTAGCTTGTAACAAGCCGATGACTTTATCCAAACCAGTCAATGATTCGGCCAAGTCTTCTAAATAAACCAAGTTGACTGCTTGAGCGAGCGCATTGGCTTCAGCTTCTAATTTGGCTAATTCAATGAATTTGCGTGAGGTCAAAACTGTGTTGATTTTTCCGGTGTGACAAGCCGAAGCCATCCCAGCCGCGCCGATCGAAAAATTCAACATCGCCGGTATGCGTTGATAAAGCTGCAAACCAATCACGACATTTAACGTTTTGCAGCTATTCGGTAATAGCACGCCGACATTTTCGCCACTGGCGGTGATGCGGTTAATCAATTTGCCAACAATGATGCTGCGGGTGATTAAGTCGTCATAACTTAACGGTATCCGTTCCATGTCTTCGGCAATCGTGTGTTTACCGCCATGAATTCGACGCGCTGCCAACAAAGCAGAAAAAATGGTTTGTCGATAATGGCTAGTAGCAAACATCATTTCGGTCATGATGTCGGTGAGGATATGTCCGCTGTGTTTGCGGCGAGCTTTGCCGGTGACATCGCCGTGGGTTTCGATCAAGGTTGGCGGCAAAATATGTAAAGTGATGTTCGGAAACCAGCGTAAACGGACAATATTGCGTAATTTAGAAAACGGCGTGTATTCGGTGCCGTCAATTCTAATCGGCAGAATCGTCGCACCGGATTTATCAGCCACCATGCCAGTGCCGTCATAGACTTTCATCAACGAACCGGTGGTGGTAATCCGACCTTCAGGGAAAATCACGGTTTTGGTGTCGTTTTGTAGGTGATGAATTAACCCTTTCAGGGAGATTGGATGGGTAGGATCCATCGGGAATACTTTGGATAGCCTTAAAAACGGTTTAAGCCACCAGCGTTGAGAAATATGGGTATTAATCGCAAAAGTAATATCGTCGGGTAGAAAGACGCCAAGAATGAGTGGGTCGAGAAAGGAATTGTGATTGGCAATAATCAACACCCGATCACCGGCTTGTCGATAATTTTCCAAGCCTACCACTTTGACTCGATACAACGCAGTTAGCAGTAAGCGTAACAAAATCTTGAGCATCAAATTTCTCCTACAAATGTCCGATTGGCGGCAGCAATTAAAAACAGCGGGCACTATAAATATAAATTAAACATAGTTCAATTTATTTTGTGTTGGATTTTGTTGAGGCGAGGAGAGAGGAAGGTAGGCGCTAAATGATCTTAGCGCCTACAAGTTTTTGACGCTTAAGCGCGCGCTTGTAAAACAGCGACTGCAGGTAATTCTTTACCTTCTAAGAACTCTAAGAAAGCACCGCCACCGGTTGAGGTGTAAGAGACTTTGTCAGCAATGCCGTATTTGTCGATTGCCGCTAAAGTATCACCGCCACCTGCGATAGAGAAAGCAGGGCTGTTGGCAATCGCCAATGACATAGCTTTAGTACCTTCGCCGAATTGGTCAATTTCAAATACGCCGACTGGACCGTTCCAAACGATGGTGCCAGCAGTTTCCAAAATTTTCGCATATTGCTTAGCCGTTTCTGGCCCGATGTCCAAAATCAAATCGTCTTCAGCAACATCAGCGACGTTTTTGATGGTGGCTTCTGCGGTGTCGGAAAATTCTTTCGCGCACACTACGTCAACTGGTACAGGAATATCGGCACCACGTTCTTTAGCTGAAGCGATTAAACGTCTTGCTTCGTCTAACAAATCAGCTTCGTAAAGTGATTTACCCACTGGGTAACCAGCTGCCGCGATAAAGGTGTTTGCGATACCGCCGCCAACGATTAACTGATCAACTTTGCTAGACAATGATTCCAATACAGTTAATTTGGTTGAAACTTTTGAACCACCAACAATCGCTACTAAAGGACGTTGTGGGTGCTCAAGGGCTTTGCCTAAAGCATCTAATTCAGCCGCTAACAATGGGCCAGCACAAGCGATAGCTGCATGTTGAGCAACGCTGTGAGTTGACGCTTCTGCACGGTGAGCGGTGCCGAAAGCATCCATCACGAATACGTCGCACAAAGCCGCCATTTTTTCGCCTAATTCAGCGCTGTTTTTCTTTTCGCCTTTGTTAAAACGAACGTTTTCGCACAATACAACTTCGCCACGTTTCACTTCAACGCCATCAATCCAGTCTTTCACTAAACGGACTGGTTGGCCAAGTAATTTAGAAAAACGCTCAGCAACCGGTTTTAAGCTTGATGCTTCGTCGTATTCGCCTTCGGTTGGACGGCCTAAGTGTGACATCAAGATCACTGCGGCGCCTTGTGCCAAAGCGGCTTCAACGGTTGGTACGCTGGCTTGGATGCGCAAGTCGCTGGTAACAACGCCGTCTTTAACCGGCACGTTTAAATCTTGACGGATTAGAACCCGTTTACCGGCTAAATCGAGGTCAACCATTCTTTTGATAGACATTAAATGCTCCTGTGGGTGAAAAATAGTGATTAATTAAAAATTGACGGTAATAACACCGCCGCGCCAATCAACACACTGCTGGTGATAATGGTCCAAAAGGTGCGGTTGTTGTTGCTTTGCAATTGTCTGCGAAGTTGTGCCATTTCTTGATTATGTTGCTGCATTTGATGCTGCATCATGGCGTTGCTTTGCAGCGCCTGAAACACCAAAGTCGGTACTTCAGGTAGTTGTTCGGTAATTTCTGGGAATTTGCTGAACAGTTCTTTGATTTTGGCCGCAGGCCCCATGCGTTGTTTAAACCAGTCTTCTAAAAACGGTTTGGCGGTTTGCCATAAATCCAATTCGGGATAAAGCTGACGGCCTAAGCCTTCGATATTCAACAAGGTTTTTTGTAACAACACTAATTGCGGCTGTACCACCATGTCAAAACGGCGAGCGGTTTGGAATAAACGTAATAGCAACAGGCCGAAGGAGATATCTTTTAAAGGCTTATCAAAAATCGGTTCGCAAACGCTACGAATCGCCGCTTCAAATTCTTCGATACGCGTGGTGCTTGGCACCCAGCCGGATTCGATGTGCATTTGGGCAACGCGGCGATAGTCGTGATTAAAGAAGGCTAAAAAGTTTTCAGCCAAATAGCGTTGATCGCTATCCGATAAGCTACCGACGATACCAAAATCCACCGCCAGATATTTGTCAGGTAATTGCACGAAAATATTGCCAGGGTGCATGTCGGCATGGAAAAAATTGTCGCGGAATACTTGCGTGAAAAAGATTTCTACGCCGCGTTCAGCCAGTTTTTTGAAATCGGCATTGCCAGCACGCAGGGCGTCAATATCGCCAACGGGAATCCCGTAAATCCGCTCCATCACCATCACTTTACGATGGGTCATCGGCCAATGCACTTCTGGGATATATAGCATTTCCGAGTCTTTAAACTTGGCACGGATGGCGCTGGCATTGGCGGCTTCACGCACTAAGTCGAGTTCGTCGAGGATGGTTTTCTCGAATTCAGCGACCACTTCGGTTGCCCGTAAGCGGCGGGCGTCACTGGAGAAGCTTTCAGCGATTCTTGCCAATTCATAAAGTAAGCCAACGTCAGAATGAATTTTGCCTTCAATATCAGGGCGCAATACTTTGACGATGACTTTTTCGCCAGTGTGCAAAGTGGCGGTATGCACTTGAGCGACTGAGGCCGAGGCCAGAGGTACTGGGTCAAATTCAGCAAAGGCTTGTTCTAAGGTCTGGCCGAGTTGTTGCTCGATAATTTGTTTCGCCAATTCAAAGCCAAACGGTGGCACTTTATCTTGCAGCTTGACCAGTTCTTCGGCGATGTCTTCGGGTAATAAATCTTTGCGGGTCGATAAGGTTTGGCCAAATTTGACGTAAATTGGTCCTAAATCTTCCAGCGTTTTACGAATTCTAACGCCGCGCGGTTCAGTCGGTTTTCTCAGCCAGTAATTGGGCGAGAAAATCGCTACAAAGCGAATCGGTCGGAACAGGTGGGTTTTTAAAATAATTTCATCAAGGCCATGAAACATCATCACCCAGTTAATGTGGATGAGGCGCAGCAAAATTTTTGGGCGAATCACAAGGTGTCCTTAGGTGTTGGGCTCGGAAGATGAATTTAAGCTGTTTTGTAGTCTATCAATGCGGGCATTGAGTCGGTCAAAATCGCTACGGCTGATGTCAATTTGTTGAAAAAGCTCGTCGGCTTCAGGTTTTGCGGGTAGGTCGCGGGTTTCTTCTTGCAAAAATTCTTGCAGATTGAGTTTGAAGCTGGTCAAACTTTGTTGGCTCCAGTTACGACTATTGCGGAACAAGCTGCCAAATTGTTGAGCGAAACTTTCACCGGTGTAGCGGGCGAGTTTGGCTTCGAGATTAATCTCGAGTTTGGCAAACAAGCTTTGAAATTTATGCGCTACTTGGGTGTCGCCTTCGATCCGCACATCGCCTTGGAATAAGGAACGCATTGGCGTAGCGCTTAATCCCATTAAACCCAGTGCAGATAAAGAGCCGCTGATTTTGGCATCAACAGTATCGTTATAGGTTTCTAAAATCTGTAGGCGGGTGGCAGTCGGGCAAAGATAAAGAGTTTGATTAAAACTGCTGATCTCAATCGCCACCACTTTACCGGCTATAGGGCTAAGCAAATTGCTGGCGTTATCGTCTAGGCTTAGGTATTGATTGATTGCTGGTTCGAGCAGGCTAATCAACAAGGGTTTAATCGGGGTTAAATTGCCAAGCATTAGCTCGCCTGCTGTTGTTGAAGTTGTTGCAGATAATCTTGCATGTCTTCGTTGTTAACGCGTTGATAAATATCACTGACGCTGACGGTTAAGTCTAATGACTCAAAAAATACTTCATCACCGATGAAATAACGCTCTGAAAACCAGTTGGCCGAGCGACGAAACACTTCAATATCGACATGATCTTGCTCAATTAACACGTATTCTTGCAAGCTAGCTAGTGTTTTATAAGCGGCTAATTTGATGGTTTGGTCGGTGCGGCGGGTGTTTTTTGACAACACTTCGATGATGATTTTAGGCTTATCGGTGTAGTAATCATCGCCGTCATCATCGTTACAAACGACCAGTACATCCGGATAGAAAAAACCGTTGGCGGCTTTGACTTTTAAGTCTGCTGAGAAGGCTTCGCAAGGTAAGTCAGCGGTATAGTTGGTTAAAATATTGAATAAATTACCGCTGATACGTTGGTGATTACGACTGGCTCCAGCCATCGCGTAGACTTCACCATCAATATATTCATGCTTGATGGTGCTAATCTGCTCGCCTTGTAAATACTCGGTTTCGCTAAT
>CAMCSF010000009.1 GCA_945877625.1 Methylomonas koyamae
TGGCGACATTCAGATGGATGACGCTTATTTGGGCGGTGAGCGCGTCTGAGGCAAAGCCGGTAGAGGCTCCGAAAATAAAGTGCCTTTTATCGCCGCGGTCTCGCTGGATGCCCAAGGCCATCCCATGAAAATCAAATTAACCCCTGTTAAAGGTTTTACGCTGAAAGCCGTTGCCGAATGGGCTCAAAACAATCTGATGCCCGATAGTTATGTGTATACCGATGGACTCGCTTGTTTTGGCGCTGTCACGGCCGTCGGTTGTCACCATCATGTTGTCGTTGCTGGTGGTCGAAAACCCGCCGAACTTCCCGATTTTCTTTGGGTTAACACCATTTTGGGCAATCTGAAAACCACTTTAGGCGGTGCACATCATGCCTTTAATTTTTCTAAATATGCTTCTCGTTATCTGTCTGCCTTTGCTTATCGATTTAATCGACGCTTCAGATTGGATACGCTACCGATAACACTTATCACTGATTCAGCCGGTTCTAGCCCTCATCCAGCTAAATTATTACGTTCGGCTGAGTTATCTTGCTAATCAGGTCTCATTTTGAGCGAACACCCAAGCATGGGGAGCAATCAAAATCACATTAAGGCAAATACACGTCGGCATGTCTACCGATCACATTCCATCTACTATGCCATTCAAAATGACACCATTTTGATCTACAGGATTCTGGGACCCGGCGAAGACCCTCTCACCCAATTCAATTCCCATTATGAAAACCATTAAACGCAATTCTATTCAGTATTCAACAAAGCAATCGCCGCTAAACAGTCTTTTGCGGCATATTTTGTTGTTGGCGGGAATAGCCACAGCCCTTCTATTCTCAGCACTGTTTGCGGCAATGCTAATACCAGCAGCTGGCATTGGCTATTTTTTGTGGCAACGGATTAAGACCCAACAAATGGAGCAATCCGATGACAGCATTGAAGCTGAATTTAAAGAGATTAAACCTGATCAAGATAAGCCCAAGTCACACTAAAGTCTTGGCAATCTGGCACGACTGACCCACCTTCAAGTTTAAGGGATTAAAACCTGAAGCGACTAATATTCTGATATTGAAGGGGAGTAGTATTGTAAATTGACCTAGACAATAAATGAAATTCTTAAAATAACCTTCAAATCAACTTATAAAGTTTTTATCTAACAACCCCAACCAACGGCGACAATAAAAACGCCACTAAAACCCCCACTAATAAAGTAAGCCCAAAAGCATGGACAATAGTTGTAGTACAGGTTGCTAAAAGTCCATACGATAACAGCGTGGTAAATGCTGATAAGGTGACGGCTAATGAAGTACTAGTTCTTTTTTCATCGACATTTTGATCTTGTCCGGCCATATAAAAGAAAAAAGCATAATCAATGCCTATTTCTAAAACCAATAGCAATGCAAATAGATTAAATAAACTGAATAACTGGTTAAATAAGCCCAATGTTGCTAAGGCCGACAACATAGAAATCACCGGAACCGCCATAATCCGCGTGGCATTTAATCGCCCTAGTTTGAATAGCAATCCACAATAAATCATCACACAAACGATGATGATTAAAACACTGACATCAAGCCTATAGCGTTTGAAAAGACCTGACATTTCACCAGTATGATTAACCCAAATCACGGCATCAGGCTTAGCCAAAGACTCAAGCTTGGCTAAGTCTTTTATACCAGTCAGAGAAACTATGCTTTGGCAGCCATTTTCATTACATCCAAGCCACTGGCTTTTAAATTTTTCATCGCTGTTTAGCCAAGCCGCCAAGCTCATCGTCAAGTTTTCTGCCAACTTAAAGTCACTAAGCTCTTTAGCATAAGCATTGTCATCAAAACCTAAATCAGCCATATAGTGTTTTAGAAAATCCGGTTGATAAACCGTGCTTTTTAATAGTTGATAGTTCTGTCGCTGTAGGGTTTGATCGGGCCAATAGGCTGAAATAGCTTCAAAATCTTTGAGTTGGTTTTGTTGCTTTAACTCGCGCAGACTTGATACCAAAATTTGTTCGTTTTGATACCAATCATCTATTTGCTTGCCCGTCACTAAAAAAAAGGGATGCTCACGATGGATAGGTAAAAGCTGCTTGATTTTTTGTTCGGCTGAAAATAATTGTTCCGGCACCGTTTGCAAGGCGCGAATATCGTCATTCGCCACCAACTGACTAAGGCCGATAATGATATATCCAGCCAATCCAAACATCAGCAAGCGTTGGTTATTCAAAATCAATATCGGCCATTGTTGCTGCCAAAAGCCAATTAAAGTCACAAAGCTGCTGTCGTGTTTGAATTTAAAGCCGCGCAACAAAAGCGGAAATAACATCACGACCGTAAGCCAAGACACAATCAAACCAATCGCTGAAAAAACCGCAATCTCTTGTAAGCCCGGAAACGGTGAAAAACCTAATCCAGCGTAGCCTAGCAAACTGGTTAACAAGCCAAATGCAATACCTGGTAGCACATATTTCAATCCAGACATTGGTGTCCAATGCTTTAGTCCAAGACCATCACAGAAAAAGTGTAAGGAATAATCAATCACTACCCCAATCAGACTGGCACCAAAAACTAAGGTGAGAATGTGTAACTTGCCAAATAATTGCAAAGATATAACCCAAGCCGCCAGCAAACCACTGCCGACCGCGATGCAAGACAACAATAATGGTCTTGGATCTTTAAAAACCAATAGCAATAGCAAAACAATACCAATCGTAGAACCTAATCCTATGGTTGAGATTTCTGTTTGTGCAACCTGGGCACCAAACGCAGTGTATAGCGGCAATCCCGTCGCCAATAATTCACCACCTTGAGCGTTGATTAATGAATGAAATTGAGTGTTTAATGTGACTAATTGTTCTAATTTATCTAATTTTAAACTTTGATCTTCTAGCTCACCAATAATAACAGCCCAAGCTCTATCGGCTTCTTTAAGCACAATCACATTGTGCTCAATATTAAAATTAAATTGCGTTTTTTGACTGAAATATCGATTAAAAATCAAATAAGGATCATGCTCTAATCCAAATGATTGAATACTACCTAAAGGACTATAAATCAGTTCTACGGTATTTTTAACAAAGGTATTTAAGTCGTTGCCAATCAGAGCTCGAGTTTGTTGATCCAAGAATTGATAGCGATAACTAAATAAATCTGTATATTTATTTTGATACTGCGCTTGGGGAAGTTGAAACAATAATTGACTAAATAGATGACTATCAACTAATTGCTTTTCAATAATTTGGGCTTGATCAATCGCTTGCTCGACATTGTTTGCGCCGACTAACCAAATAATTTTGCGATTAATGGTTTGATTATGACGATCAATAGCGGCGGCAACTTCAGGTCTTTGTTCGGTCGCAGGTAGTAATGAAAGAAAACTAGTCTCCAACCAATCGGTATGGCTTCGCTGCCAGCCAAACCCAATAATAAACAACATAGCAACACCCCAAATCAGGGCGGCAAACTTAGGGTAATAATTGTTCAAAGTCTGTTACCTGTTGCGGGCTTAACTCTGTCGGATGAGTTATTTTGTCAAACTGTATTCGTGCGACATTGCCATTCACTTCATGAATTTCAAGCAATCTTAATTCACTGTCACCAGTGAGTTTAAGCATAACAATTGCTTTGGACAGGGCTTGGTTTTTAGGATTAAGGGTTAAATCCCAAGTATGGTTTTTTAGTTGGCCATTAATGACAAAATCTTGATCGAGTTGCTGAATATCACCCCCCAATACTGAGGCAAAGATTCGCCCAAAGCCAATCGGAATTTCACGTTCAATCTGATTTGAAATTAAGCGGGTTTCACTAAGCAATAAGGTAGATGTAAAAGGCGAGTTGGTTTTCCAAACTAAGCCCACTTTATGTTGATAAGTAAAATCGCCACTTGAAATCAAGGGTTTTTTTAGAAATTTGAGTTGTTTTTCCTGTTGAAACTGGCCACTAGCAATTTTCGCCTGGCTTAGCTGATTTTGTATTTGCTGCAAAACGTCTTCAGCCACCGCCATATCAACCATCAAACAGAGTGCAATAAAGATAAATAATCGGTAAATAATCATCATAGACCTAATTTATCAAACAGTATTTTCGGAGATTCAAAACACATTTGTTGCGTAGTCATATCAACTGCGACTTGAATACTATATCCCTTAGTCAACTTTTGTCCGCTCAGTTTATCGAAAATTAAATATTCAATTTTTAAACGATTCTCCCATTCCACCAAGGTCGCTCGCACAGAGAGTATTTGACCAAAATAAGCCGGCTTAACATAACGTATTCTTAAATCAACTATTGGCCAGCTGTATCCAGAATCACGCATTTGCGGGTAGTTGTAATTAAATTGGGTCAATAAGGCACAACGGGCGATTTCAAAATATTTACAATAATGACCATGCCAAACAATAGTCATCATGTCTACATCATGAAAAGGCACTTCAATATCGACAATAGCCGATAAATTTTCAGGCTTCATATAAATTCCAATATCGACTACGAATCAAATCCACACAAAGCCGAAGTTCGCTATCTAGCGCCCTATCAACGGTTAAAAAAGCAACGTGATTTCGCAAGCTGGTAATTGTTTGTTGAATGTCATTACTCACAGGAAACTGCTTATCTCTTAATTCAAGCGCTTGCACTGTGGCGATAAGTAAAGCGGCAGCGGCCTGTTCGGTCAATTCCAATACACGAATACAATCACGAGCAGCAATAGTGCCCATGCTCACTTTGTCTTGATTATGACATTCGGTGGATCTTGAAAAGACACTGGCTGGCATAGTTAATTTCAAAGCCTCAGCCGTCCAAGATGACACAGCTATTTGAAGCGCTTTAAAACCATGATTTAACATCAACTGATCATTAGCGGCACCCGATAAATTAGCCGGTAATCCTTGATTAAATTTTGTATCAACCAATTGAGCGAACTGCCTGTCTAAAAGATCGGCTAAATTGGCAACAGCGACTTTCAAAGTATCCATTGCCATTGCAATATGTCCACCATAAAAATGCCCGCCATGTAAAACTCGCTCAGTTTCAAAATCAATGATGGGATTATCGGTCACGCTATTCAGTTCGGTTTCTATCAATTGCCTTAGAAAAGGCAAAGCATCTTCAAGCACACCAATAATATGAGGCGCACAACGAAGCGAGTAACGATCTTGCAAACGACCATCATTACGCGGGACATCGCCTGTTATCAATAAATCCTGACGAATTCGACTGGCAACTTGACTTTGTCCTTGATGCGGCTTTAAAGAAAATAATTTAGCATCATAGTGATAGTCATTTCCTTGCAAGGCTAAGATAGCGATACTGGTAATTCGGGTAATTAATCTGGAAAGATATTCAGCACGATACCAAGCAAGACAAGCGACCCCTGTCATCGCTGCTGTGCCATTCATAATAGCCAACACTTCTTTTGGCTTAAATTTAAGCGGCTTAATATTTAATTCGGCAAAAACAACCGCTGTAGTTTGTTGCTGACCTTGATAAATCACTTCTCTTTCACCAGCTAAAACAGCCGCGAGATAGGATAATGGGGTTAAATCACCACTCGCACCCACTGAGCCTTCTTTGGGAATTAATGGATTTATATTGAATATTAATAATTGATAAATTTGATTTAGTAAACTATATCTAACACCTGAAAACCCCTTAGCCAAACTATTTAATCGTGTTGCTAGGATTGCTCGTGTTTCTTCAACATTAAAATAATCACCCATTCCACAACCATGAAAAGTATATAAATGTATGGGTAATTGATCTACCAAATCCAAAGGAACAGCCACAGTACAAGAATCACCGTATCCAGTAGTGACACCGTAAACACATTGATCTTCTTTAAGTAGCTTATCAACAAAAGCGGCACCTTTATCAATACGCTCAACAAATTGATTTTGATTAGATAAGTGATATTGATTGTTTTGTCTTGCAACATCAACAATATTTTCAATTGTCAAACATGAGCCATCAAATACTATTTGATCTTGATCCATCTAATCAACCTATCCAAAATTCATAAAAATTAAACCACTGCAAAGGTGCTTTCAAAACCTGAGCCTCTAATCGTTTTGCATAAAGCTGTACATACTGTGCAATTTCATATTCTCTATCAGATTTAGACCACATCAGTTTTTGACTAAAAAGCTCAAAATTAATTTTGTAATTATTTTTATCTTTCACACAAAAAACAGTATAAATCGGACAAGCTAATAACGAACCTAAAATATATGGCCCTTGCGGAAAGGCTGCTAAACCACCAAGAAAGCTAACTTGCGTTGTTCTTCGATTATTATTCACCGGCACTCTATCGGCCGCGATAATAACTAATTCGCCATTATCAACTTTATCAGCCAACATCATTACGGTACTCATATCAATATCGGTAACTTGAAACAAATTCAGACTACTTTTAGCGTTGTATTGTTTGAGTAAGTGATTGAATTTTTGAGCATGTTTAGTATGAACTAAAACATTAATTTTTATATCTTCTTGATGATTAGCAATCACTCTACATAATTCGAGATTGCCAAAATGAGACCCCAAAAGCAACACACCTCTACCGGCATTTAATTCTGCCACCAATAGATCTCTTCCTTGATACTCAAAATGCGTTTCCGGCAACAAACCACACCAGCCAGCTAATTTATCGACTATTGAGTCTGCAAAACTAAAAAAATGTTTCAAGCTAAAACCAATCGAATCATCAATTTTAGATTGTGGCGCATAGAGCGATAATCGACGCAAATAATTGTAACTGGCTAATCGGGCTGGTTTATTAGTCAGCCAATAATAAAACACCACTGGATATAAAATCAGACCAGCAATCCTTTTGCCAAAAAACCGATAAATATCAAATAATAAGCGAATACCTAAAAGAGAACTTTTCTCTTGAAAATCGGCCCAATGTTTTGTTTGCTTCATTAAAAATGTCTAGCCATCAGGTCAATAACACGACACAACATACCAAAAAATAATTTTGTATGTGTTTTAGTAATTTGCCAGTTATCGTTCAATATTTTGAAATGTGAAATACCATCTAACGGATAAGTGACTATGGTAGAAAAATTAATAACATCAAATTTTTCCCAATAAAGTCGAACAGCAATATCAATATCAAAAGCCATTCCTGACTCCAGTTTAATGTCATTATTTAAAAGTTTTTGTACAGCATGTAAAGGGTAAAGTCGAAATCCACACATACCATCTGCAATTGCAAACGATAATGTATTTACCCAAACCCAAAAATTAGCAATATAGCGCCCATATCTACGACTTAACGGCGCGCAACTTTCATAAACTGGCTTACCAAATATCAGCTGATTCGGTGAGTTCCGACTCATTTCAAGTATCATCGGAATATCATTTGTATTATGCTGACCATCGGCATCAATTTGTATTGCATGAGTAAAACCTGTAGCGATAGCATATTTAAAACCATCTAAAACCGCGATGCCTTTACCACCATTTTCCGGTCTATTTATCAGCGTCACCCAATCTGCTCTGTCTTGAGCATATCGAAATAAGTTTTGACCACATTCCACTGAACTACCATCATTAATCAAAATACAAGGCAATTGAAACTTGTTTAAGTTTTCTAATACACTTAAAACTGCTGAGTCATGATTATAAATAGGGATGACTATACAAAATCTCATATTATTTTATCGATAAAGAATGCGACCAGAACTAACAACTTCGCCACTGAGTGTATAACCAAATGTCAACTTACCTTTATCAGGTTGCCAATCTAATTTTAGATTTAATTCAACACCGGGCAAAATCGGCTTAATAAATTTAATTACTTCCATATGGCTGAAATTCGCATGAATTGGCAATAATAATTTAGCAAAATGCTCTACCCACCCTACTTGAATCACGCCGGGAAGAATTGGAAAATCACGAAAATGATCCGCAAAATACATCAGTTTTTTACTAACTTTTATATCAAGAGACACCGATTGATTATCAAGCGATAATTGTTTAACAAGCGGGTATTTTTTAGTATTTAGGTCAAAAAAAGAATATAACAATGATTTATCTATTTTTCCTTGACTATTAACAGGCATTGTATTGATAAAAATCCATTTTCTTGGCAAGAACAAAGCCTCAAAACTTTCTAAACACTTTAACCTTAAAATATCAATCAAAGCTTTCCGACCAAAATCATTCTTATATTGCTGGCCTTCTTCAGATAAAACAGCGATTACGGCAATACATTCTCGATTCGTTATTAATTTAATCGCCACCGCTTCATTAACCCAAACACTATCAGTTAATAAAAACTCAAAAGCCGTTAATGACAATCTTTTTTCTTCTATTTTGACTACAGTATCTTTTCTACCCAAAAGTTTAAACTTATTATCAGCTTCAAATTGAAGACTATCCTCAATTAAATACCCATTAGCATCGGGCAAATAAGGTGAATACAGTAAAACATCGTCCCCCTCTGCATCTAATTTTAAACTTTCAAATAACGTCCAATTTTGACTGGGATATTGTCGCCAAGCGATACCGCCAGTTTCTGTACTGCCATATATTTCATTTGGCACAATGCTATATTGATTACTAATTGCCTCTGAAACCAAACAAGGTAAAACACCGCCAGAACTGAAAATCATCCGTACCTTGGATAAATCAATCCAAGTAGCATAAAAATCCAATCTTTTTAAATGAGCAGGACAGCTAATCCAACAAATAGACTGATGATTATTTTTATACCATCTATTTTGACTATTAAAACAACGACCACTAGCTAATGGCCATAATACTCTAAACAATAAACCATAAATATGCTGATGACTGACACTGGCATAAATTTGGCAATCTTCAAGCTCATGCCCCCATTGTTTTTCCAAACAATTAATTTCATTTTGTAATTGCTGAATTGATTTGGCGACTTGCTTTGGTAATCCATTAGATCCTGACGTAAATAAAACAACAGCATCATTTTTTAAATCAATTAACGGAAATTGATTATCTGATTGTTTTGTCAGTTGATAATCAAATTTTTCTAACCAATCGCCTATTAGCTGACAACCTAATTTCTCAAGTTCTCGAGCAGTAGCAGGCAGATTATTTCCCGGAATCCATATTTGTTTACCGGCTTGTAAAAGTGCAAAAAACAAAACGGCAAATGGATAAGTATCGTGACTATAGAGCGCGAATTTTTTATTAGGTTGTTTTAGAAAAACTCCAGTCCAAAAATTAACTTGTCTTTTAAACTGATTGAAAGAAAAATAACTGCCATTGTGAAAAGAAACCGGATGATCTAATTTTGTCGAATTAATTTCTGATAGATTAATCATTGACATTCTGCTTAATCAATTTCTGCCTTACTGCATATTCTGCAACAAACAAAATCCCCATCAATAAATAAGAAATCAATCCATTATACAGCGTCCAGATTTCAAAACTTGCCCATAATGCTGTCAGTAAAGCAACCACACCATTTACTGCAAAAAAAACACACCAAACAATATTAACTTTTCTTGTGTAAACGACAGCCTCTGGTGGCAAATCGGGCTGACTGATACGGGCAATTTTCTCAATAATAGGTGGAGGAAAAAACAAACTTAATGTAAAAATCAACAACAAAGTAAAACTCATTACAACAGGGTAAAATTGCAATGAAATCAGTTGATTAGTCCATACCACTAAAACAAAATAGGCACAAACCACTAAACCCAATATTTTATTTTTAATTTGATCAAAAAAGACTAATCTCAGCAAAAATAGCGATACCATAACAATAGCCAATATACGTGGTTCATAATATTGCAAACCGCAATACACAATTATTGGGTAAATAAGCATTATCAAAATAATCAATGCTTTTACTAATCCACGCATATTAACTATTGATTAGATTAAAAACAGCCTCAACAACATCATTAATAGTTCGTGCCGATTTGAAATCCTCAGGTTTAACCGTTTTCCCTGTAATTTCCTTTAATCTTACAATCATATCAACCGCATCAATACTATCAAAATCAAGATCCTCATATAATCTAGCCTCTAGCGTGACTTTTTCAGGATCCAATTCAAACATATCAACCATAATCTCTTGAATGGTTGCCAATATCTCTTGACGATTTTCCATGTTAACCTCAGGCTTTAGCTGTTTTAATATAGTGACTTAATGCTGAAACAGATGAAAATATTTTTACAACATCATCTTTTTCAGCATCAATTTTAATATTATATTTTTTTCTAATCGCCAAACCTAACTCTAAAGCATCAATTGAATCCAAGCCCAATCCTTCGTTAAAAAGTGGTGCCTGACTATCAATATCATCAAAATCCACATCGTCTAAAGCCAGCGTATCAACAATGAGTTTTTTTATTTCTATTTCCAGTTCATTCATAATATTTTTTTTGTTTTTGTAAAATAATCTGTTAGCTTTTCTGTTAAGCGCCGAACTGCAATTGGTCTTGATTGAGCATCATAAAACTCATCAAAACCAATATCATCCCCGACCACCATTCTCAAATGAAATTTCTTCTTAGGTATTTGATACCAAGCCTCTGCTTTTGTCAGTGTACTTGGGTTACAGGTAATCGTTACAGGGGTGATTATACAATTTGATTTTAATGCGATAGCGGCTGCGCCTCTTTGAAAAGGCGAAAGTTTATCAGCTTGGCTTCGAGTTCCTTCTGGGAAAACAATTAAACATCCGCCTGTTTTTAAATATTCCGAACATTGATCAATCATCATTTCAGAATTTTCATTGCTAATATACCCAGCATTTAAAATAGGGCCTCGCATAGCTGGATTATTAAGCAATGCCGCTTTCACAATACAAGTCGCATGTTTAATTCGGCTTAATAAAAATACAACATCAATCAGTGTTGGATGGTTTGCTACCACTAATTGTTTTGGCCTATTAAGTTTTTCAATACCAATAACTTCATAAGTCATTATCCCTAACCTATGCATTAGCCCAATAAACAGATAAAAACTATAATGGACCATTCTTTGGTTTCTATTAATTTTTATTTTTTGACTACCTGAAAACTGATTAGCAACGGGAAAAATAAACCACCACAAAATCACTCCACCAACACCAAAACTAATAAAACTAATTGCGGTTGCGATTAATCGCCAAACATAGTTAATTCGAGACATGTTTTTCCCATTGCCAACTACATTGAAACCCATCAAGCATTATGTTCAATTGATCTGAAACCAAAAACCGAATGAACTTTAATAACTGAATTGATTGCTCACTCTGCTCTTGTTGCAGTTGTTCAATTCGCCGAGCGATTAGAGTTAATTGCTTTGAATTAGACCTTAGCTTGAGCGCTAAAGCCAATGGAAAACCACTATCTAATTTAAACGGCTCGATTGGGAAAAAAACCGGTATAGGCTCTTCATAGAAAACCAATAACACTTGCTCGACACCTTCGTTTAATATCCCCAACGCCTCTTGAAACCCCGACACCATGCCGTTACCAGCCGATGCAATCACTACAATTTCATGGGTATTGTGATACACCATTGAAAATAGACCCGCTATGCCGTTATGGACTGATAGGCTAAACCCTGCTGGCGAGAGTTCTTCATTATTTTGCAAATCCTGTAGTAAGGAGAACGCATTATTGATTTCACCACTACCCGAGGCAAAAACCGCGGGCATATTTTGATCGGGGGTAATACATTGATTGATCACATGAAAAACGATGCGTGCCAAAGGACTCAGCCGCCGTTTAAGTAGTTTCGGCACATGATCACTTGGAATTGGCAAACTATAATCACTAGGCATTGAATTGATATTAAAATCCCAACTCAACCAATCTTGCCTTGTTTCTAAACCAGGTGCCCAAGCAGCCCAGCTATCAATACCTAAGTTAAATTCCATCTTAACAATTAATATATTTACATAGTTCGCTTAAAAATTAATGACGTATTAATTCCACCAAATGCAAAATTATTACTCATAACGTATTCACAATTAATTTGCCGTGTATTACCAACAATATAATCTAACGCTGCACATCTAGGATCTGGATTAACCAAGTTTAAATTAGGATGAAACCAACCTTCATTCATCATTGAAATAGCCGTCCACGCTTCTAATGCGCCACAAGCCCCCAATGTGTGACCGGTATAGCTTTTTAATGAACTGATTGGCGTTTTATTGCCAAAAACGCTATGGGTTGCATGGCTTTCGGCAATGTCACCATGCTCTGTGGCTGTGCCGTGTGCGCTGATATAGGCGATTTGATCGGCTGTAAGATTGGCATCTTTAAGCGCCAGTTGCATAGGCACTTGCATACTTAAACTATCTGGCTGAGTAACATGCAGACCATCTGAGTTAGTACCGAAGCCAACGATTTCCGCGTAAATTTTAGCGCCTCTGTTTTTAGCATGATCCCACTCTTCGAGAATCAAAGCTCCCGCGCCTTCACCAATTACCAAACCGTCTCTATCAATATCAAATGGTCTGGGAGTTGATTGCGGATTGTCATTTTGTAAACTGGTGGCAAACAAGGTATCGAACACCGCAGCTTGACAAGCAGAAAGCTCATCGGCACCGCCAGCAACCATTATCTTTTGATAACCGTGCTTAATCGCTTCATAAGCAAATCCTATACCTTGACTTGCCGAAGTACAGGCACTTGAGGTTGTATAAACTCGGCCATTGATACCAAAAAACAATCCTATATTAACTGGCGCGGTGTGCGACATCATTCTGATATAAGAAGTGGCATTTAAGCCATCGACAGAATGATTAATCAACATATTGCCAAATTCAGCAACAGCCTCGAGACTACCCGCACAACTACCAAATGCGATGCCGGTTTCACCTGATCGCAAACTACTATGCATCAATAGATCAGCATCAAGTAAAGCCAATTCTGTAACGTAGGTAGACAATAAAGCGACTCTCCCCATACTCCTAGTTTGCTTGCGTGAATAGTGAGCAGGTTTTTCAAACTCAACCGGGCCAGCTAAACGTGTGTTGAGCCCTTTATATTTATCCCAATGCTCAACATATTTAATCCCTGTTTGCTTAGCTTTGAGATGTCTAGATACATCGTTCCAGCAATTGCCAATTGGCGACAGACCCGCCATACCAGTCACAACAACCCGTTTCAACACAAGCCCCCGTTTACCGATATTACTTGTCGAGTAATATAAGCCGCATCATCTGACATCAAAAAGGCAACAGTGGCAGCAACTTCTTCCGGCCTACCTACACGGCGCAATGGAATCATTTTTTTAATTTCTTCCAAAGGTAAAGATTCGACCATTTCGGTATCAATTAAACCCGGTGCGACACAATTAACAGTAATATCTCTTTTAGCTAATTCGATAGCCAAGGCTTTAGTCGCACCAATAATCCCTGCTTTAGCGGCACTGTAATTTACCTGACCACGATTCCCCACCAATCCTGAGACCGACGAAAGTGTGACGATACGCCCAGGGCTTTTTCGTCTAACCATTGGCATAATGACAGGTTGAAGGACATTAAAAAAACCATCGAGATTGGTATTAATAACGCTATCCCATTCATCACCAGTCAACGCAGGAAATGCGTTATCAGCACTGATACCCGCATTACAAACCACCCCGTAATAACACCCTTGTTCTTCAATATCTTTTAGCAATGTTTCAGCACATTGTTGACGATTGGCGATATCAAATTGTAATACCCTGACACTTCGGCCGATTTTTGAAATCTCGTCAGCCACTTTCTCCGCATCCTCTCGTCGAGAGCGACAATGTAACGTCAAATCATAGCCTTGCTTAGCCAAATAGATTGCAATGGCTTTACCAATGCCACGACTAGACCCTGTCACTAAAATATTTTTATTCATAAAGGCTTTAAATTCTCAATTGAATCCGGCTGATACGCGGTTATTTTTGCTTTTATCTCTACATGCTCACTTTTAATAGTGCAATCAAAAACACCTAAAAGCTCATCTTGCATAATTTTTTCAACATGGATAATTAACTGCAAGCCCACAGCAAATTTATCAACACTGCAGGTATATTGACGAGTTCCGAGCAGGAAACCTAATCGTACAGGCTGATTATTTTGTTTAGCATTATAACCAACATAAGCCGCGATAGCTTGAGCCATATATTCCAAGCCAGCCCATGCTGGCACAAAATACTCATTCCCTAATAACCAACCATCGCCTCTGACTTCAGCCAAGGCGATTAAATAATTGTCACCTACTTCCAAAATACGGTCGAGCAAAACCATATTGCCTGTATGAGGCAAAAACTCTCGCACATCCAAACTCTCGCTCATCCTCTTGTCACAACTATCGAGACATTGCTACCGCCAAACGCGAAAGAATTGCTTTGACAAACATTAATGGTTTTATTTAATCGCTGGCCTAATTTCACCCAATTAAGATCGGGTAGCGATTTATCGAAATTATCATCATTGATATTGGGAATCACATGTCTATCCGATTCATTACCGCTCAATAACAAGCAACAAAAACCAAGCTCCAATGCAGCAGCGGCCCCTAGAGTATGACCTGTCATGCCTTTACTAGAGCTAACCGCCACATTATTACTGAAAAGCGTATCCACGGCACGACTTTCCATCGCATCATTCAAAATAGTCGCCGTACCATGAAGATTAAGATAATCGACATTATTGGCTTTAAGTCCGGCTTGTTCTAATGCTTTAGCCATTGCCCGAACCACCGAACTACCTGCAGGATCAGGTGCAGAATAATGATAAGCATCACTGGTAGAAGCTATTCCCGCTAAACGGATCGCCCCAGGCACACGACTCAAAACAAAAAGACTTGCCGCCTCACCAATATTAATCCCATCGCGACTAGTACCAAAAGGCTTACAAAAGCTTTTACTCAAAGATTCCAATGCCGAAAAACCATTGATAGTTAATCGACATAAGGAATCCGCCCCTCCGACAATCACCGCATCACAACTATTGGTTTCTAATAACCTTTTCGCTGAAGCAAAGGCTTTGCCACTCGAAGCGCAAGCTGACGACAAGGTATAACAGGGTCCAGAAACATTAAGATATTTAGCCAAAAAATCAGATCCCGCTCCCATTTGTTGCTGCTTGTAATGGAAATGCGGTGGCAATTCACCCACAGTAGCGAGATGAGAAAGTGCAATTTCGGTACTCCTAACACCTGATGTGCTTGTGCCCAAAACAATACCTATCCGATCAGATCCAAATTGACTGATTAGATTTTCTACCACTAAATCAATCTGAGAAAGCGCTGCTAACAATAATTGATTATTACGACACCCATAGAGTTCAAAGCCATCAGGTATATCAGGAATTGTATCGATTACTTGACCCACGACAGTGGCTCGATCGGCGATAAATTCATCTGATAATCGCAAGCCACTACGCTCACCTGCCAACAATTTATCTTTAATTTCCTGTTTATTCGATCCTAGACAACAAACAATACCAAAATCATTAATATAGATATTCATATTTAGTCGTCAGAATATGCAGCGAATAACCCAAGCTATTATTAACAAAATCAACCTCTACTGGCCAATTAGATTGCATTTTAAGATATTTAACTTCGACCTGCACTTGATTAGCATCATCATAAAAAAACCTACCATTATCAATAACACTAATATCAGAAAAATGCTTAAGCGATTGTTTTAACTTATCAACAGGCCAATATATCATCTGCAAATCGATCAAAATTCTTGTCGGATCAATATCTATATTCAATAACTGATCTTTATTCAATATTAGCTGATTCCCATCATAATAGAGATTAAATAGACTTAACCCAGTCTCATCAAGTCCTGCTAGAGATAAATGCACATCGTCAATTTCTAAAACGCAAATAAATCGTCGTTCAACACCCTGCCATTTAGCAGTGACAACTTGCTCTATATGTCGTGGGGGTCCTATAGAAACAAATTGAATTGCTTTAAAGTCTAGGCTATCAAGGCTTGTACATGAAGATAACATTACTACTATGAGTAGTGATATAAGTAACTTAACCAC
Organism: Methylomonas koyamae; assembly: GCA_945877625.1. Taxonomy (GTDB): domain Bacteria; phylum Pseudomonadota; class Gammaproteobacteria; order Methylococcales; family Methylomonadaceae; genus Methylomonas; species Methylomonas koyamae_C. The sequence goes on from CAMCSF010000009.1 coordinate 15,959, forward strand.
ATTAACCAACAACACCCCACCTCTACAAACCTTTGATATTAAAAGATTATCCACAAAAAACCTGAGAAATAAAAAACTAAAAAACATTACATTTAACACAAATATTTTGGTGAAAAATCGTGTTGATGTAAAATTGCCCTTGATTTTTATACAACACATTAGGTGCAAAATGAAAAGAAACATGTCTTTGCTATTTTTTTTAACCTTGCTATCTGGTTGCTCTATTTCAACCACTGTTAAGCCAGTACAACAGCAAATTTCTAAATTGTGCATTAAAAGTAATCCATCTCTATTCATGGAAGGATTTTTACCCGAGATTAAAAAACAAATTGAACAAAAAGAAATACCTACTCAAGTTGTTGATAAATATGATAAAAATAACTGCCCTCAGATTCTTGAGTACACTGCAAATTGGCGATGGGATATCGTAATGTATCTCTATTATGCAGAACTAAAAGTCTACGAAGATAACCAATTGCTAGGCTTAGCAGTTTATGACGCCAAATGGGGAGGTGCTAGACTTGACAAATTCGGCACAACTTCAGGGAAAGTTGAACCACTAATTAATGAATTGTTTAAGAACCAAATCAAGCATTCAACAAATCAATAATGCAAAACAAATTTCAACAGTGATATTATTAAAATAAAACTCTTTCTTGTCACTGTGTATTAAGTTGTAAAGATATTTATTTAGGTGCCAGCTCTTAACCCAATCAATTTGTTCAAGAGCTGGCTTAAAAACCTTGGCAACTTGGCACGACTGACCCACCCAACACAGTGACCCTGACTCGACACAAAAACGCCACCTTGTGCCCACGTCGGCGACAGACACCTCTGTTTGGCGTGGGTTTTGGACCTCCAACCCAACAGACCTCGTAGACATTTTTTAGACAGGGAGTGAAAAAAAGCGACAAAAAGGGGAAAGCGGTGTTTGAGTCACGGTCACCGTTTTCACCGCTTTTTTTCATGAGGGATTACGAAAATGGCATCGTTTTTTGTGCGCTATTTTGACCCAGTTGCCAGCCCAAAAGTGGAGAAAGTGGTGCCACTTCGTCAGAGTCACACAAACACACCGCTTTTCCGCTTTTTCCACTTTTTTGGTGACCACCGGCGAAAAATGCCACGGTTCGGGTGACGTAACACCTTACCCCCAAGTGGTCGTAGAATATGCTTTTAAGCCGAGAATAGTGAAATGGAAAACCATATTTCGATTGAAGACGCTGTCTCCAAAATGATCAACTTTAACTACATCCCCAGCGGTTTCACTTTACTCGAAATGACCGAGGCTTTTATGGATGAAGCTAAAACTCAGTATGAGATTGGAAAATTTAAAGGTATTCCCAGTGATGAATTATTTCGTCTCAAATACATTTTTAAAGCTTGCAAAGCCAGACACCAATTGGCCAAAGCATTAACCATGCAATTTTATAGTGAATGCTCAACGTCTAAAGACTTGACAGGCGCTATCGATGATCTTGGCCAAATAAAACCTGTAATCAATTACCCTGCACTTTTGGAATGGGGGCCGGAAAAATATGGGATTGATATTCCCGAGACAACTCCAGCAGCCACTACAATCAACATAGCTGGGCAAGATTCAACTCCACAACCCACAAAATTGTGGCGGGACGTCACAATCAAAATCTATGCCGATAATCGCCTTGGATTCAAATCGGGAAACGACAGCTATCACAGCATTAGTTTTAACGACATTGATTTAATGGGTAAGCGTAAAAATGAACCCAATCAATTAGGTCTAATTTTGGTTGGGTTAAGTGTGGGTCGCAAGTTTCCTAATCGGCCAAGACCTATTAGCACTGACAAAACATCAATATCAAAACTCAGAGCAATCTTAAGACGGATTATTAATATTGATGACGACCCATTTTATCAATTTAATACGGCTGATGGCTGGAAACCAAAGTTTAAATTAATTGATGATCGAAACAATGCTAATGATCGCGCCAAACAACGCGCAACTCATGTCAGCTATGATGATCAACGTGACACGGATAGACCTTTCGGGGACGAAAACGATGACGCCGCTGAATGGCTAAATAGCCGCGAGTAACTGGAAACCCTAGGGTCAAAAAAATATTTTTAGCCGCTATTTATCTGATTTTATTCAATTTAGTTTTTTAACATATCCCCTCAAAGTTACCAGAAACGCACACTTATCGTTGATGAGGGTGCGGTAACCGCTTAATTCACATCAACATCGCTCCACCTCCAACAGGAAGTGGTTTTTGACAAAATTGATGGTGACCTATGTTAAAACTAAATTTAGATACATTCCAAGAAATCGAAACATCAGCGCCGAATGCGTCGGCTCCAGTAAAACAACCCCCAGTTAGTCATGCTGATTCGTCATTAAACACGGTAACTAACGCTAAATTCATCTCAGCCATTTTCCACCAGTTACCCGAAGATGCGTCAATCGCAGTCTGCTCTAAATTGGGTGATCCAACACAAGGTGGGTGGTCCGCAGTGGCGACCACGCCAGACTCACTTGACCTGAATTCAAACCAAAATAATTACGTCAATTGTTCAAGTTTCAGCAACAACATTGATTTCAATGTCAAAAAGGAAAACTTTAAGGGACTACATTGCTTACTGCTTGATGATATCGGCACAAAGGTTAATTCTGACCAATTGAAGGGGTTTGAGCTTTCAGCCTTGATCGAAACCAGTCCGGGAAATTATCAAGGACTGATCATTTTAGAACACCCTATTACTGATGTTGATGAAGCGGCCAATCTGCAAAAATCATTGATCGCCGCAAACCTCTGTGATCCGGGTGCCAGTGGTTTATCGCGTTGGGCACGCTTGCCAATGGGTATTAACGGTAAAGACAAATACAAGGACGAAAATGGCCAAGTTTTCAATTGCAAACTGGTTGAGTGGCGACCTGAAAAACGCTATACCCCAGAACAGATCAAAGTGGCATTAAAGTTACCGGTAACTACCTCAACAACCGCTAAGGCTGTGAAGGGCTCTCAATCAGCAATATCTGCTCAGCCCTACGCAGTTTACACGCCAAAGCCCATTGAAAACCCTGTCATTACCGCGTTAAAAGCACGAGGCCTTTACAAGGAACCTTTGTCTGATGGCAAACATGACATCACCTGCCCTTGGCTGGAAAATCATACCGACCAAATTGATGGAGGCACCGCGTATTTTGAACCCAGTTCGGATTTCCCTCTGGGTGGGTTCTGCTGTCAACACAGCCACAAAGATAATTATCACATCGGTGATGTTCTTGATTGTCTTGACGTAGAACCCTCCGATGCTCGCCACAAACCGATTATTCGTAGTCAACGCGGCGAACTTCATCGAATCGTTGAGGCTGCAGGACGCGAATTAGCCAGCGAAGCGAAACTCTACCAATGGGGTGGATTGATTGCAGACATCATCGTTGACCCCATCAGCAACGATCCCAGCATTACGGTTGTTTCCCAACCCGCTTTAACTAAAAAATTATCTGCCATTATTGATTGGGAAAAATTCGATTCCCGCAGTAAATGTTGGACGCCAACCGATCCATCCACACGGATTGTCAACTTAATCGGTGACGCGCAGAACTTCAATTATTTACCGGTGTTAAAAGGCATCGCAAGACAGCCTTACTTCAGAGTTCAAGATGGTAAGTTAATGACTGAACCTAGCTATGACACCACCTCTAAAATAGTGGGCGTATTTGATAGCCAAGCGTTTGTGATTGATGAGCCCACGATGGAAAACGCAAGGCTTGCATTAGACATGATTGCTGATGACCTATTGAGCGAAGTACATTTTGTAAGCGATGTTGATAAGGCCGCTGCGTTATCGGCTATTTTCACCGCTGTAGTTAGACCAACGTTGGATTATGCACCAGGGTTTCACGTTCGCGCACCGATGTATGGCGGGGGGAAATCCTACCTTTGCTCAATCATAGGTCAATTTGCAGGCCCCGGTGAGAATGCAAAAGTGGCTTACCCTACGACATCGGAAGAAGCGACAAAAGTCATATTGGCGTTATTACTGTGTAACCCTGCCGTGATTGAGTTTGATGATATGGACACCGATTGGAAACCACACACAGTCATTAAACAAATTTTCACCGCTGAAACCATTACTGACCGAATCTTGGGGCAAAGCAAAACCGCGACAGTCAGCACAAAATCATTGCTTTTAGGTTCTGGAAACAATGTCGGCCCAGAGCGTGATTTGTTAAGACGCATCGTGACCATTCACCTTGACCCACGCAATGAAACGCCAGCAACCATGCGTTACCAAGGATCACCGATTGACTTGCTACGTCAGAATCGAGAGAAATATGTTTCAGCCGTTTTAACCATTGTAATGGCTTGGCGTGAAGCGGGATGCCCTCGTGAAAATATCCCAAATATTGTGACTTATGACAAAGCATGGTCCGACTATTGTCGCCATCCATTGATTTGGCTAGGACTCCCTGATCCTGCTACATCATTAATTGAACAGGTCACAAATGATCCTGACGGAGAAGCCATTGGCAGGGTCATGCTGGAATGGCATGCCCTTTTCGGATCAAAAGCCACCACTGTTCGCAAGGTAATAGAGTCGACTGAGCATGGAAACGCGGAGTTGAAAGATGCTCTGTTTGAATTGCCTGTAGTTGAGCGAGGAAACATCAGCCCTAACAAATTGGGTTGGTTCCTGAGGAGAAATGCCAATCGCATCATTGATGGGTTTGAATTTCAAAAAAGTCGGGCCGATGGTCGACTCGCATGGTGTCTGGTTCAAGTAACACCGCAAGAAACTGTGAATGCGGTGGTAACCCCAGAAAAACAAGAGTTCTTCGAGATCTAAAGAGCCCTACGAAGCCGGTCACAAAACAAACCTGTGACCGGCAACGACTCTCAACTTTTTAACTTTGGAGGCTTAATGGCTCAACAACAATTATCTCAATTTCAGCAACGCCGCTTTTACCCCGTTTTGTTGAGGCGGTTTGCGAAAAATCGTCCGTAGTGACGGAACTCACAGCTTAGACACTTTTACCAAGGTGCCGAGAAAAAAGTGGAAAAAGGGGAGAAAGTGGTGGCGTCACCAAAGTCGTGGAAAAAACACCGCTTTCCCACTTTTACCGCTTTTAGGTCACCCACGCCCGAAAACTGTCACGTTTTAATTCATCTGTAACAAACCCTGTATTTTCATCAAAAGGAGCCCTTATGCCCATCGTCAACTTAAACCAACGATTCATTTCGACCCAACTTAATTGCCCAGCTGGAAGCGCTAAAATCGAATTCTGCTGTGACCAAAAAAGTGGTTTACTGGTGGAGGTTAGAGCAACCACCCCGAATCAAGGCGTCTATTGGTTACGTTACCGCTTGAACGGCAAAAATCATTACCAAAGAATTGGCAAGACCGCGGAAATGTCATTGGCTGACGCCAGAGCCAAGGTCATGGCACTCAAAGCCGAAATTGCCAACAATCCTGACTTTGGTAAAAAGGTTGAGCCCAAGCGAATGCCGACTTTCGGTGAAGTTTTCTTAGATCGATACTTAGATCACGCCAAAAACCATAAGCGCAGTTGGCGGAAAGACCTTCAGTATTTTGAACTAAGGCTGCAAACCAGATTTGGAAACCTAGCCATGGACAAAATTGAAAGATCGGACATCCAACAATTCCACGACAATCTCAGGCATCAAGGTCTTTCGGCTGCAACATCTAATCACTATGTTAAGTTGCTTAAGCATGTCTTCAACTTGGCGATTGATTGGGGAATTGTCGAAAGTAACCCGGCTGTGCGAATTGCGCTTTTTCGTGAAGACAACCAAATCGAGCGTTACCTGACCGAACCCGAGTTGGCACGATTGATGGCAGTACTGACAACGGACGAAAATCGCATGGTGTGTGCCATCCTGCAGTTCTTGCTGTCGACCGGTGCCAGACTCAACGAGGCCTTACAAGCGCGTTGGGAGCATGTCAATGTCGAAAAAAGACTCTGGAAAATTCCCGCTCAAAACAGCAAAAGTAAGCGGGTTCGCTCTGTGCCTTTGAACGACAGCGCCATTGCCGTGTTGAGTCAACTCGAAACCCAAGAGTATCTGTTTGTGAACCAATTGACCGGCTTGCCTTACACGACCATCACCAAAGTTTGGCAAAGAATTAGATTGAAGGCTAACCTTTCTAACTTGCGTATTCATGACTTACGTCATCAGTTCGCCAGTTTTTTGGTCAACAACGGTCGTTCACTCTACGATGTTCAGATGATCTTGGGACATAGCTCACCGGTGGTTACACAAAGGTATGCTCATCTCAGCACCAAGTCTTTGCAGGATGCGGCCAACTCAGCCTCTGTGCAGATTCAAGCTGCCATCGGGAATTAGTCGACGGTGGAGAGTGGCGGTGGTTCTGCCGCTCTCTGCCTAATTTAATGATGGAATTGCCTACTGCCAACCTTGCACCAGTTATCCTGTTTTTTTAATTCACGCCAGTTCATCAGAACGATACGTTGAGTGTAAGCTCAATCCATTCAGCGGATCGCAGTCGTTTTCAGGTTCGATCAATTTGGTCACCAGAAAATGCTTTTCTTTGTTCACCGGTTTTACAGCAGCCCATTTGCTCAACAGCAATTTGGCTGGTTTGATTTGTATTGTCACGGACTAAGACCCCAAATTTAATAGGTTACCGTGAATTTCTTAACTGAAATTGGCGTATCTGCATCAACATTCAACGCCCCACAATGTTACAAAACCTTAAATCAAAACATTCGTTTACTCTTTTTTCCATAAGCACCTTGCAAACAGTTTGCATGCATTGTTTGTCAACCAATCCTACTACTAAAAAGGAGTGGCGCACAAATAATGTGTGTTGACTTATTATCAAGCGCTTAGCAAATAATGAAACAATAATTTCTTTAATGTTTATAAAATGATATAACGCACCAAAAAAGAGCGTGCCTATAATAAAAACCAATCCTAGGAGGATGCATGATAGACAAGGCAATTAAAAATAATATAAAAATCATCTCTTTACTTATACTAACTCAAGTTGTCTCTGGATGTTCAGCAATGCGCAGTTATGATAAAGAACTAAGTAAAACGGTAACACTAGTTGCGAATAATCAAGTAGATGACGCTATACGTAACATTGACAGTAACAACGAAAAAACAAACCAAGATCTTCTTTATTTTCTGGAAAAAGGAGAGCTACTGAGATTAAAAAATCAATATCCAGAAAGCATAGCTACGTGGCTACAAGCAGACAGAAAAATTAATGAATGGGAACAGGGGGCTAAAATTAAAGCACGTTCCTTCCTAGAAAATACCGGCTCGATATTAGTTAACGACAAAACAAGAACATATGAAGGTCACGACTACGAAAAAGTTCTCTTATCAACTAGGCTGGCCTTAGATTATTTATTATCAGGTGATTGGGATTCAGCAAGAACTGAAATAAAAAAAACACATGAGAGAGAAGCGATTATTGAAGATATCAAAGGCTTAGAAGCATCAACTATCGCATCTGAAAGTAGCAATAAAAATATTCAAACCACCTTTAAAGATTTAAAAGGTTACCCAGTTCATACACTAGACTCACCAGAAGCAATTGCGTTGAAAAATAGTTATCAAAGTGCTTTTAGTCATTACTTAGCAGGTTTTGTTTATGAGGCATTGAATGAGCCAAGTTTAGCTGCTCCTGGTTATAGAAAAGCAATTGAATTGAGACCAAATATTAAAGAATTGGAAAATGGATTAGCCAATTTAGAAACCCGCATGAAAACGAGAACCCCTAACACCACAGATGTTTTATTTGTTGTCGAATCAGGGGTAGCCCCATCACTAACATCAGCAATGATACCTTTACCCGTTTTCGTAGGTAATATTGGTGTAATACCGATTTCGTTTCCCATATTAAAATCCGATGCTACGAATACTACACTACCTTTAACAACCATTATTGATAATACGCAGAATGTTCCATTGACTGCGATTACAAGCGTTGATGCCATGTCAAGACGCGCACTTCGAGATGATATGCCGGGTATCATTTTACGAGGCACCCTACGAGCTGCAGCAAAAGCAGCATCTCAACAAGCACTAATGAATCAAAGAGGTGCTCTTGCGTTAGCCGGTATAGCATTAAATATAGCTAATATAGTTACTGAGTCTGCAGATGAAAGAACATGGAGAACATTGCCATCATCAATTAGTGTTGCACGCGTATCGATTCCATCTGGTCAACATGAATTTTCAATCAATAGTGCTGGATCAAATAACAAAAAAACGTTAGAAATTAAAGGTTCTCATGCCGTTGTGTTTGCCCGCTTAATTGGCAATCAATTTTTCTGGTCAGAACCAAAGTATTCTGAAAAAATGCCTACTTATATTACTCCGATTCTTACTGAATCAACATCAACAACCGATGCAGTAACTACCGCCACAGAAGAAAAGAAACCAGAACCATTAGCTAAACCAAACCGAGCATCGAAAAAAAAATTAGCTAAAATTTAATTAACAAGGTCAACTATAATGAAATTTAGAAATCTTTTAGGACTATCGATTTTTATTGCTTGTTCTACCTTAACAGGATGCACTAATTTAAAATCTGATCAGCCAAAACCGGGAACAATTAGCACTCAAATTGAACAGCAAGGCGAAATATTTTTCTTAGAAGTGACGGACCTAAAATCGTTCAAAAAAAACCAACTGTTATCCGTCCAAACTGAAATCAGCAATTCTGATACAGACAATAAGCAACTCTACTATCGTTTCAAATGGACTGACGCAAATGGTGTTGTAATTGGTACTGAAGAGTCTTGGAAATCTTTAACAGTTTATGGTTTACAAAAACAGTATATTAACGCGGTAGCTCCATCACCATTAGCAACTGATTTCAGACTTGTCTTACAAAGTCCTGTGCAATACAGAGGAATAATAGGTGAAGTGTTTAGAGCAATTGGCGCCACATTTGGTTTGATCTTTGGGGTTCGATAAAACATGAAAATTACTAGGATTAATTTTTTACTTCTTACATTAGCAGCCGCTGTATTTTTATCTGGTTGCGCCAGTAAACCAACAATTTCTTCAGGAAATGTTTCTTATGGTGACAGTAAAGCCGTAGAAACCCTAACTAATGAGTTTGGTTCGACTGACTTGCAATCAATTGCGGAATCCATGACTGCTTCCTTATTACAATCAGCACCATTAGTATCAAAATCTAGACCCTTAGTCACCATCGCTGATGTGAAAAACAAAACCAGTGAATACATTGATACCCGATCAATAACAGATTCGATCCGTTCCAGAATGCTTAAAAGTGGTATGGTCAGATTTGCGGTTGATACAAATGCAATGCAGACTCAGGTTGATGAATTGACCAGACAATCACAAAGTGGTCTGTACAACAAAAGTAAATCAACCAAAATTGGAAAGATGGAAGGTGCGGCATTTCGAATTGAAGGCAGCATATCCTCTATTGTCAAACGATCAAATGATATCAAAGACGTTTATTACAAATTTAGCCTTGAGTTAATTGACAATGAAACAGGAGTGATGGAATGGGCTGACGAGAAAGAAATCAGAAAGACATCTAATAGATCATTGTTTTAACGGAGATTAATGTGTTCATTAAGTTTATTTCAGTTAGTCTTTTAGCGTTAATCAGTTGCTCGGCGTTGGCCGAAAGAATAGCGGTGACTGATTTAACCTATACAGATAGAATGAGCGGTTACTTCCGTATGGTTGATTATCATTCCAGCTCAAATAGTAACTCGAATTTTGGCAATACTAATAACGGCAGTTATGCTCGAAACAACGCTTCAACTTACAACAACTATAGCAATAATTCTCATACAGACTACTCCGAAACTAATGCTGTATACAATTACATCATCTATGGTGAATTACGTAAATTTGTTGGCGACATTAAGGGGGAGATCATAAAAACTGGTCAATTTCAATTAACGCAGGCCAAACCATTTGTAACTAAAGGAACAGAATCTATATATGATGTTATCGATAGAATTAAAAAGGGATATTTTCCTAATGCTGATTGGGTATTATTCGGCACGGTAAGTGATATTTCATTCAGAAATGAAATAAACCCAGTTATCGGCTCTAACAACTCAACTACATCTTTCGATGTAACATTAGCAGCAGAGTTTAGCTTGATCAATACACGGACTTATGAAATTAAAGCTGCATTTAGTTCTATTGGAGAAGGGCAAGATACAAAAATAGTTTCTCCTGGCAGTATAGTCATCCCAAATCGGACAAAAGCTATCTCTGAAGTTTCAAAGTCTATTGGAAGCGATGTTTCCAGACAACTACTTGCGCAATTCAATGGTGAAAGTAACAATCCAGCAATTCCAAATGATCCATCACAAAACAGCACATTCAAAGATGCGAATGACGGTCAAGTTTATAGATATTAACAATAAAACTTTAATGAAATTTGATAAGCATAACAAGGAAACATTAGTAGACCGTCAATCTTTAGAGAAAAATTTCGGAAAAACCTCGGCTTTCGGAAACTTTCGGCAAACGTATTTCGTTGATTTTGTTGGCAGTCTGAAAGTATGCCTAGGTTTTCCGAGCAAAAGATTTCGGTATTTGTTCGGCATCATTTAGTGCGGCAAATGGTAACAAGAAAATCACCTTAGGATTCTTCAAGTTACTAACAACAAAAGTAAGCCTCCCGCGTACTGTTAATCACTAGGTCGGCGGTTCGAGCCCGTCCGGGGGAGCCAAATTAAGAGGCTTATGGCGCAATCCATAGGCCTTTTTCTTTTTAAATCATCCAGTTAAAAATTTCCAAGTTTATGCATTGACTCGGTGACGTTTGATCACGCGCTCGGCATTAAATCTCGCCAATCCCACCCTAGGTTGTTTTTAAGCCAACCCCCGAAACCCACTCTTAAACAATGACTTCCATCAGCGACATCAACGCACAAAAAGTACTCGACAGTATCATTATCCCACCTCGCCCCACTGTCCTTGTCGCCATCATGGATGCTCAGCGTGAAGAAAAAGGCTTGCAACACATCGCCCAACTCATCAGCATGGATATCAGCCTGTCTGCTGCCGTCTTAAAAACCATCAATTCCGCCTTCTACGGACTGCGTGACAAAGTCACATCCATTGACCGCGCCGTATCCCTCTTGGGTATGAAAAACCTGTC
>CAMCSF010000010.1 GCA_945877625.1 Methylomonas koyamae
CCGTTACCTGGAGTGTCTTCACGCTTGATATTACCTATGTCGGCAATATCAAGATAACCACTAATCTCAGTCAATCCTCTCTATACGGTTATAATGCCGCCATTTTTTTCGTCAATAAAACTAGCAAATGAGTCAGCAACGTAAAGCAGTCGCCTTGATTTCTGGGGGCTTAGATTCCATGCTTGCCACCAAAGCGGTGATGGAGCAGGGCATTCATGTCGAAGGTATCAATTTTTTCACCGGTTTTTGTGTCGAGGGTCACACCCACGCGATTCGCAAACGCGATTCCGACAAACCTAAGCGCAATAACTCGTTATGGGTTGCTGAGCAGCTAGGTATCAAATTACATATCATTGATATTATTGAGGAATACAAACAAGTATTGCTTAATCCCAAGCACGGTTATGGTGCCAACATGAATCCTTGCCTAGATTGCAAGATTTTCATGGTTAACAAAGCCAAACAATGGATGCTGGAAAACGGGTTTGATTTCATCATCACCGGTGAAGTGATGGGCCAACGGCCAATGTCGCAACGCAAACAAACTATGCCGATTGTCGCCGCTGAATCCGGTGCTGATGATTTGTTAGTGCGGCCTTTATGCGCCAAGAATTTACCGGCTACTTTGCCAGAACGTGAAGGCTGGATTGATAGAAACCAATTATTCGATATTACTGGTCGTTCGCGTAAGCCGCAATTTGCTTTGGCGAAACAGTTTGGCTTTACCGATTTTGCTCAGCCAGCCGGTGGCTGCTGTTTCTTAACCGATGAAAGTTATTCTTTAAAACTGGTCGATTTATGGAAAGCGCGTGGCAAACGCGATTATGAATTAGACGATGTGATGTTGTTGAAAGTCGGTCGCCATATCCGTCCTAAGCCGCATTTTAAAATGATTGTTGCCCGTGAAGACGGCGAATCGCAGTTTATGAGCGGTTATAAAAAAGAATATTTCAGCATGAATTGTCATAGTCATCGCGGGCCTTTGGTGTTGATTGATGGCCCAACTGACGAAGATGATTTGCATTTGGCGGCACAGATTTTGGCGCGTTACGGCCAAGGTCGTGAAGCTGAGCAAGTGGAAGTGACTTTGCGTGATCAACAGGGTAACGAACGCAACATTGTGGTGAAGCCTTTGTTGGAAGATGAAATTCCTAAAGAGTGGTTTGTATGAGTCAGCAAACCTTAAATGTGCGGCGTATGCTGTGCCCTTTGCCGGTGATTCGCACTCAGGATAAAGTCAAAACTTTGCAAAGCGGTGACATTTTAAGCGTCGAATGTACCGATCCTGGCGTGATGCAGGATATTCCGGCTTGGTGTCGGATTAATGGCCATACGGTTTTAGAAGCTCGCGCCGAAAATGGCGAGTATGTGATTGTTTTACAAGTGGTTTAATTACAATTTTTAGCAGGAAATTTTATGGCAGTCGGTGATACTTCATTCCCTGAAATGCAGCGGGTTAAAGGCGTCAAAATCGGTACTTGCAACGCCGGTATTAAGCAAACTGTGCGTGACGATATTTTGTTAATCGAAATGGCTGAAGGTGGCAGTTGTGCGGCAGTATTTACCCAAAATGCTTTTTGCGCGGCACCGGTGACTGTGGCTAGAGCGCATTTAACGCAAGCACCGCGCTGGTTGCTGGTCAATTCTGGCAATGCTAATGCCGGTACTGGTGAGCAAGGGATGCGTGATGCCTTGAGTAGTTGTGAGCAGGTTGCGGCTTTAGTCGGTGGCGCAAGTCAGCAAGTGTTACCGTTTTCGACTGGCGTGATTGGCGAGCCTTTGCCTTTGGCTAAATTAACTGCGGCATTGCCGGCGGCGGTGGCTAATTTTGCGGAACATCATTGGGATAGAGCATCACGGGCGATTATGACCACCGATACTTTTCCTAAAGGCGCTTCTGAGCAGATTGAAATTGGCGGTCATCCAGTGGTGATTACCGGTATTTCCAAAGGCGCGGGGATGATTCAGCCGAATATGGCGACCATGTTGGGCTTTATGGCGACTGATGCCCGTATCAGTCAGGCTTTGTTGCAACAATGTTTGTCGGCGGCGACTGAAGTGTCCTTCAACCGGATTACCGTTGATGGCGATACTTCAACTAATGACGCCTGTGTGTTGTTAGCCAGTGGTGCGAGTTCGGCGCCAGAAATTTTAGCCGATAGCGACGATTATCAATTATTTGCAGCGGCGGTGACTCGGGTTTGCAAGCGTTTGGCGGAATTGATTGTTCGCGATGGCGAAGGTGCAACTAAGTTAATGCGGATTGTGGTTGAGCAAGCGGAAACCAGTGCAGAAGCAGTACAAGTGGCAAAAACCATTGCCCATTCACCGCTAGTCAAAACCGCCTTTTTCGCCAGCGATCCAAACTGGGGGCGGATTTTAGCCGCTGTTGGTCGAGCCGGTGTGCAAAATATGCTGTTGGATAAAATCGAAATTTATCTGGGCTCGGTGTGTATTGTTGAAAACGGCGGTCGCGCTGCGTCTTATACCGAGCAAGCCGGTCAGCAAGCAATGAATCAGGAAGAAATTACCGTTACCGTGCGTTTAGGTCGTGGTGAGGCACGGGAAGAAGTGCTGACTTGTGATTTTTCTTACGAATATGTGCGGATTAACGCCGAATACCGTTCCTAATGACCACTGATGTTTTGCATGTTGCCGCCGCGGTGATTCGCGACGGCAACGGTCGAATCTTAATCACCCAACGCGCCAAACACGCGCATCAAGGCGGTTTGTGGGAGTTTCCCGGTGGCAAACTCGAAGCCGGTGAAACGCCCCAACAAGCCTTGGTTCGCGAGTTGCGCGAAGAGGTGGGAATCGAAGTTAAAACCGCCCAACCGTTAATCAAAGTTCGCCATGATTATGGAGACCGGCGAGTGTTGTTAGATGTTTGGTCGGTAAATGAATTTGACGGCGAAGCTTGGGGTTGTGAAGGTCAAGCTTTGCAGTGGATAGCGCCTCAGCAATTAAGCGATTTTGCTTTTCCTGCCGCGAATTTGCCGATTATCAAAGCCGCATTATTGCCAAGCTATTACGGCATTTTGGAAGGCAACAGCGTTGAACAAGTATTGACGCGGTGTCAGCAGTTTTTACAGGCTGGGGTTAGTTTGATTCAGCTGCGGTTAAAGTCGTTGCCAATTGAAAATCGTCAAGCGGTTGCTGAACAAGTGTTAGCGATTTGTCAGCATCGGTCGGTGACATTATTGCTCAATAGTGATTTGCAGTTGGCCGATGTTCAAGGCGATGGGGTTCATTTGAGCAGTCGAGCGTTACAGTCTTGTCAGCAACGGCCAGAAGGTTTGGTTGGTGCTTCTTGTCATACGCTTGAGGAATTGCGTCTTGCTGAAAAATTGGCTCTGGATTTTGCAGTATTAGCCCCAATTCAGCCGACCAGCACCCATCCTGATGCTAAGCCTTTAGGCTGGCAGCCAATGCGGGCTTTAATCGAACAAGTCAATTTGCCGGTTTATGCTTTGGGTGGTTTGCGTTTAGCTGATTTGGATCAGGCTTTGGCAAATGGCGCTCAAGGTTTGGCGGGGATTAGCACTTTTTTGATGGAAAACTCTCAATAATCAAAATTTTCCGTTTCATCCGTTAAAACCTCTTCCCCAGCAATTTTATGGGCTTCTGTCGCCCAGTCGCCTAAATCAATCAGTTTGCAGCGTTCGCTACAAAATGGCCTAAACAGCTGATCAGCAGTCCATGACACAGCGGTTTTACAGGTTGGGCAAGCCACGGTTGGGATTTTTCGATTTTCCATTAGAACATGCAGCGGGTTAGCAGGAATGGAATGTCTTCATTGACTTGGCTGGGGCGATTTTCATCGATTGATGGCTGCATAAAGCGGACGCTGAAACGGTGTTTGCCGCCGCTAATTTCCGCGAAACAACCCAGCGTTGCTGCGACGCTGACTCTTAAAAGTTGCACAGGATGGCTTTTATCTAATGCTAATTGGAAAAAACCGCCTTGGGCTAATTCTTTGCTAGGCACGTTGCTTTGGCGAATAAAATCCATGATTAAAGCGATTGCAATCCGCACATCGGTAAAAGGCTGGGTCCAGCGATCTAAATCAATTTGTTGTTGTTTTGGATCTTGTTCTAACCAAAAATGAAACGCTGGCAAATCAAATGAGCAACTACCACCCGGTATCGAATTACGTTGCGAGATGCTTTGAAATAAATCACTTTCCATGACTTTTATGCCAATTTTGCCGTTGGATTTGTACAGATTACGGCTGGCTTGATTTAAGTCGGCAAGAATTTGTTGCAACTTTTGATTATCAACCCCTTGGCTCTTGCTGAGATGGTTTAAGACTTTAGTATGGCGCTCAAGCTCTTTGATTAGCTCTGACTTTAAATCACTGCGGCTAAAAATCGTCAGAATATCTAAAAGAATATCGATTGCAGCGCGTTTATCATAAATGGATACGCCGGCTAGAAAGTGGTCGAGTTGTAAGAAAAGTTGCTCTAGTCGCATGAAAACCCGGATTCGTTCATTGAGCGGGAATTCGTAGATGGTTTGTGTGTTCAAGCCGAGGAAGTCCTAACAAGTGGCTAATAAATTATAGGAATTGTGCAATCTTTTAACCTGTTCTGCAAGTTGCTCGGCTGAACCGGAATTATCGATCACATCATTCGCAAAGCTTAAGCGCTGTTGGCGTGGCATTTGGCTGGCGATGATGCTTATAACTTGTTCCGGTTTTAAGTGATCTCTGTTAACAACTCTTAGCAATTGAGTGTCTGCATTACAGTCAACAACGGCAATTCTATCAACCCGTTGCATTTGTTGAGTTTCCAATAATAAAGGTATCGCGATGACGCAATAGGGGCTGTTTAAAGCCTTAATTTGCCGTTCAATTTCGTCATAAATCAAAGGATGCATGATTTGATCTAATTGAGCTTTTTTAGTTTTATCACTAAATACCAAATCACGCAGATAAGCCCTGTTTAATGTGGCATCAGAATTGAGAATATCTGCGCCAAATTGATTAACTAACTGATTAAGCGCATAGGCATGGGGTTTAACCAATTCTCTAGCGATAATGTCTGCATCAATGATAGGCGCGCCGAGTTCGGCGAATAATCGACAGACTGTTGATTTGCCACTTCCTATACCACCTGTTAAACCGATTTTTAGCATGTTTTAAATAGCAATTAGATTGAGATAAATTTGATTAAGCTCGGCTCCCCAAATCAGCGCCAGCCAGCCAGCGGCGGCGAGATAGGGGCCGAAAGGTATGGTTTGGTTGAGCTTGTGATGTTTTGATAAAACCATGCCAACACCAATCACAGCACCTACCACCGAGGATAGAAAGATAATCAGAGGCAAGTATTGCCAACCTAACCAGGCACCCAGCATGGCTAATAATTTGAAATCGCCATAGCCCATGCCTTGCTTACCGGTGGCGAATTTAAACAGTTGATAGACCGTCCATAAACTTAAATAACCTGCTATCGCGCCGATAATGCTGTCATGGCTATTGGTAAATAACGAAAACACACTTAACAGTAAACCCAGCCAAGTCATAGGTAGGCTAATTGAGTCGGCTAAGAGCTGATGATCAATGTCGATAAAACTTTGAGCAATCAAGCTCCAAGTCAGCAGTAAAGCAAATAATAGCGTCATGCTGAAGCCAAATCGCCAAGCAATGACTGCAGAACATAAGCCGGTAAACAGTTCAATCAATGGATAACGAATCGAAATAGGTGATTGGCAATGCCGACATTTGCCCGCTAACAAGCAAAAGCTCAATAGCGGAATATTGTCATAAGCTTTGATAGAGGTTTTGCAATGCGGGCAATGCGAAGCGGGCAGTGCTAAGTTAAAGTGAGTTGATTGGTGCGTGACCGCTAATTGAAGAAATGTTTCGCATTCATAGCGCCATTCGCTTTGCATCA
The DNA here is from genome assembly GCA_945877625.1 of Methylomonas koyamae. GTDB lineage: Bacteria > Pseudomonadota > Gammaproteobacteria > Methylococcales > Methylomonadaceae > Methylomonas > Methylomonas koyamae_C. The sequence goes on from CAMCSF010000010.1 coordinate 5,895, forward strand.
TGATTGGTAAGCGGTAAATCACCAGATTTAAAAAACTGCCGACCAGAATCCCGATCACAAAGACTAGGCTAATCAGTAGCGAAGGTGAGTGCTGTAAAGTGTCAAAAAGCATAGTAGTGAATCAGTGGCGGTTGGGGTTAAGCAATTATGGTTCCCAGTTGAAAAATTGGTAGATACATCGCAACAATCAAACTGCCGACTAAGCCACCCAAAATTACCATAATCATCGGTTCCATCAGGCTATTTAATTGATCGAGTAAATTATCCACTTCCGATTCGTAATAATTGGCGACTTTGATCAGCATAGAATCCAATGTGCCGGATGCTTCACCAATGGCCACCATTTGCATCAGCAAATGAGGAAATAATCCGCTTTGTTGCATAGAAAATTGTAAGGGTAGCCCAGTAGCAACGTCTTCACGGATTTTTAACACGGCATTGTAATAAACCAGATTGCCGCAAGCCCCCGCCACCGACATTAAACCATCCACTAGCGGTACGCCAGCAGTACAGACCGTACCCAAGGTTCTGGCGAAGCGAGCAATAATCGATTTCTCGATAAGCGCCCCGAACACCGGTAATTTTAACAACAGTTGGTCAAGTCGATGCTTGAAGCGTTGAGAACGCTGTTTAAAATAGCTGATGCTATAGCCCAGCGTACCCATAATCGCCACTATCAACCACCACTGATTTTGAATCATCATCGACAAAGCCAGCACTGATTTTGTAAACAACGGCAACTCAGCGCCAAAGCTTTTAAATAAATCCTCAAATACCGGTACCACAAACATCAGCAAAATCATCGTTACAATCAAGGCGACGATGATCACCGCCACAGGATAACTCAGGGCTTTTTTAACTTTATTTTTAATAGTTTCGATTTTTTCTTTATAGCTGGCGATTTTATCCAGCAAGGTTTCCAAAACCCCAGCTTGCTCACCCGCTGCAACCAAATCGCAAAACAGCTTATCAAAATGCATAGGGTGTTTGGTTAGGGCATGGGCCAAACTATCGCCGTTTTCAATATCGGTTTTAACCGCCAATAGTAGCCTAGCCATTGATGGCTTAGTTTGACTGCGACTAATGATCTCAAGCGACTGCACCAAGGGCACACCCGCTTCCAGCATAGTCGCCAGTTGTCGAGCAAATAGGGTAATGTCTTTAGTCTTAATCGGTTGATGTTTGGCTAACCACGATCGTGGTTTAGCTTTGATGCTAATCACGCTAATGCCCATGCGTTTTAATTCGACACGGGCTTGAGTTGGGTTTTTGGCGCTAATCAAACCTTGGCTGCGTTGATGATGCTTATCAATGCCAGACCAGCGATATTCAATGGTGGTTTCGGTTTTATTCACGTTTATGCCTGAGTAACACGGTCAATTTCAGCCAGCGTGGTAATGCCTTCCCGAACTTTCAGCAATCCTGATGCTCGTAAATCCTGAACCCCTTCGCGTTTGGCGAGTTCGGCAATTGCAAGAGCGTTGCCGCCGGTGATAATCAAACTGCGCATCGCTTCGCTAATCGGTAACACTTGATAAATGCCAATTCGCCCTTTATAGCCGTGATTACAATGCTCGCAGCCGCGTGCTTGATAGAGCTTAAATTGACCAATTTCAGTTTGATTAAAGCCAGCATTCAGCCAAACCGCATCGGGGTAATTCACGATTTGTTTACAGAAGCCGCATAAACGTCTGGCTAAGCGTTGCGCGATGATTAAATTGATTGAGGAGGCCAGATTAAATGGCTCTATGCCCATTTGCATCAAACGATTAATCGTTTGTGGCGCATCGTTGGTATGTAAGGTTGAAAGCACTAAATGCCCAGTCTGGGCGGCTTTGACGGCAATGCTGGCGGTTTCTAAATCGCGAATTTCGCCGACCATGATAATGTCAGGGTCTTGGCGTAAAAACGCCCGTAGCGCTTCAGCAAAGCTCAATCCAGTCTTAGGATTGATGTTGACTTGATTAATGCCGGTGACGCTAATTTCGACCGGATTTTCAGCCGTGGAAATATTGCGTTCTATGCTGTTGAGTATATTCAGGCCCGAATATAAGGTAACGGTTTTGCCACTACCGGTAGGGCCGGTAACCAAAACTAGGCCGTGTGGTTTATGAATCGCGTTTAAAAACTGCTGTTGTTGAATGGGGTCGAATCCGAGTTTGTCGATGCCAATTTGCGCAGCATTGGGATCTAAAATCCGTAGTACGATTTTTTCCCCGAACAGTGTGGGACAGCTATTAACCCGAAAATCAATGCGTTGTGTTTTGCTGAGTTGCCATTTAATCCGACCATCTTGTGGAATTCGCCGCTCGGCAATGTCCATTTTCGCCATCACTTTAATCCGCGAAATAATCCGGTTAGCAATATTGCTGGGCGGGTGGCTGACTTCCGATAAGATGCCGTCATGGCGGAAGCGGATTCGGCAATCATGTTCAAACGGTTCGACATGAATGTCAGAAACCCCTTGTTTAATCGAATCCAGCAGGATTTTATTCACAAACCGAACAATCGGCGCATCATCAATATCAAAGTCATGATCGTTATTTTGTGGCTCATCGCTAGTAAAGGCGGTCAATTGATCTAAATCGCGATTTAGCAACTCATCAATGGGCGAGTCTGTATTGGCTAGTAAATCATCAATGGCTTTAATCAGCTTGGGTTCTTCAACCAGAATTTGTTCGATATTCAGACGGGTGTGAAATTTGATTTCATCTAGCACGCCAAGCTTGCTGGGATCGGCGGTAGCAATTAATAAGCCGTTGCCATGCTTAAAAATCGGCAGTATTAAATGCTCGCGAATCAGTTTGCTGGAAACCAGCGTTAACGGTAAATGCTTTAAATCAATGCGCTCTAAATCAACAAACGGAATCCCAAAATCGGTCGAAACGATTTTGGGATTAAGCTTATTTTCAGCGTTGAGATTGGTTGGCGTGGCGGTCTGCTCGGTTAGCAAACCGTGTTCTATAAACCATTTCGCTAGGCTATTGTGGGTTTGAGTCATGAGGCGTCTGATTAATTGATCACGCCTCAACTATAGAACAAGAACTTAGTTTGTCTAATTAGCCTTGGTTAGCATTAAGATTGAGCAAAGCAAATTGCGCCAAGCTTAGGGTTTCAGCGCGGGCGTTGGGATCAATGCCTAGCTCTAGCATTTGGGTTTCGCTAACCAACTCTCTTAACGAATTACGGATAGTTTTACGACGTTGTGAGAAGGCTTGGGTGACTAAATGATTGAAGCTGGCTAAATCTTTAATCGCCACCGGTGGTTGTGCATGAGGTGTCAGTTTGACAATCGCTGACATTACTTTCGGAATCGGATCAAAACTTTCCGGCGGTACATCAAATAGCCATTCGGTATCACAGAAATATTGCATCATCACGCTCAAACGACCGTATTTTTTTGAACCCGGTTCGGCACAGATTCTATCCACCACTTCTTTTTGCAGCATAAAGTGCATGTCTTCAATGCTGTTTGAGTTTTCCAGTAGATGAAACATCAACGGCGTGGAAATGTTGTAAGGCAAATTGCCGATCACGCGCAGTTTTTCTTGGTTGGCTGCTAGGGCGGTGAAATCAAATTTCAACGCATCGGCGCTGTGGATGGTTAATTGGTCGTATTTGGCAAACTGCTTACTTAGCAAACTGACCAAATCGCGGTCTAATTCCACCACATCCAGCGTCACCCCCGCATCAAGCAAAGGCTTGGTCAACGCACCTAATCCTGGGCCAATTTCCACCCAATGTTGATCAGCGGTTAGGTTGGCGTGGGCCAGAATGTTGTAAATAATGCTGTGGTCTTGTAGAAAATTTTGGCCGAAGCGTTTGCGGGCTTGATGGGTCATGGTGATGATTTAAAGTGTGAGCGAGTGCGGATTGTAGTCGCTTGGCAACATATCCATCGCGGTTTTTAATGCAAATTGCAAACTGCCAAGATTGGCTTGGCCAGTGCCAGCCAGTTCTAATGCGGTGCCGTGGTCAACCGAGGTGCGGACAATCGGTAAGCCTAGCGTGATGTTAACCGCTTGGCCAAAGCCTTTGTATTTCAGCACCGGCAAGCCTTGGTCGTGATACATCGCCAACACGGCATCGGCTTTTTCCAAATACTTGGGAGTAAATAATGTGTCAGCCGGTAAGGGGCCTTGCAGCTTGATACCCATCGAGCGCAATTTATCCAAAGTCGGCTCGATAACCTCCAGTTCTTCTCGTCCTAAATGACCATTTTCACCGGCATGAGGATTCAGGCCACAAACCAGAATATTCGGTTCAGCAATCCCAAAGCGCTGGCGCAAGTCTTGATTGAGTAACTGGATAATCTCGCTGAGCAAATCAGGCGTTATGGCGGCGCTGACTTGTGAAAGCGGTAAATGGGTGGTGACTAGCGCGACCCGCAAGCCCGGTGTTGCCAGCATCATCACCGGTGTGCCGCCGCAAATGTCGGCGATAAATTCGGTATGGCCGCTAAACGGAATCCCTGCATCGTTAATCACACCTTTATGCACCGGCGCTGTGACCATTGCCGCAAATACACCATCAACACAGCCTTGGCTGGCTAAACGGATGGTTTCCAAAACATAAGGGCTATTGGCTTTGTCTAGCTGACCACAGACGCTGCTTGTTGCCAAAGCGACCGGTAATACCTGTAAACAACCGGCTTGATGAGCGATGGCGGGTTGCGAGGCATCAAATAATTCAATCTTGAGCGGCAAGCCTAATAATGCGGCGCGTTGTTGTAATAAATCAGGATCGGCTATCGCGACCAGTTGGCAAGGGTGAGCAAATTGAGCAAGCTGGACGGTTAAATCAGGGCCTATGCCCGCTGGTTCACCGGGGGTTAAAGCAATTCGAGCAATCGGCATAGTTTGAGTGTGAGTGAGTTTAGACAGGAGCGTGTTCCTGACAGAGTTGTTGGCTATCGATAACGCTCAGCGGTTCTTGGGTTAAATCACAAAAATAGCCATTATCCTTTTCGCGGAAATTACGGCAGGTTTTGCAAACTCCAAACGATTGGGATTGATTGGCTTTTTGCAGGGCGGTTAGCGCTTCTTGAAACACGTTGATGTTAGCAGGGGCGCTGGTTAAAGCAGTTTGCAAAATCTGCGTTGCGTTGTTAAACAAATCAGTTGAACGGGCTTGTTTAAGCACATCCTCGCCAGCAGCAAGTAGTTTTAGATGAATAACGCGTTTGTCATTTTGGTCTTGGGTTTTTTCGAGATAGCCTTTTTTTTCCAAAATAATCAGCGATTGCGAAACAGTGCCGCGGGTCATGCCCAAATAATTAGCCACTGCCGCTGGGGTGTCGCTGTATTTATTGCAGCGCGATAAGTAATTCAATACTTGGAAGTGAACGGCTTGCAAGCCCAGTTCCGCGCATTTTTTTCGTTCTTCGGAACGAATTAGCGCGGTCATGCATTCGATGAGTTCGTAAATATCTGTTTCAGCCATGCTGGCATTTTAACATTGCTTATAAGGTTGACAAGATAAGGCTTTCGGGGATTTAATAGCGAATCGAAATTTTTAATCTCCTTCGGCCTAGAGTCAACGGAATATTGAGCCATACTGGTGCAGGAGGCTGATTGCCTTAGCCTTTTATGGTTTAATGTGACCAGTTGGCTCTTTTTTTAATGGCGGATGACAGGAACTGTAAATGAAAACAACTATAAAACGACTGAATAAATCCCTTTTGGCGACCTCAATCGCCTTGTTGCTGGCATCGCAAACTGCCTCAGCAAAATCAGATGATATGAATCAAGTTTACCAAGACAACTGCGCAAGCTGTCATGGTGCTGATTTAGGTGGTTATTTAGCCCCAGCCTTGAATTCCGCGACCCTAAAAGGCCGTAGCCCAACCGCGATGCGTACTATCGTTTTGGCGGGTAGCTTTGACACCTTAATGCCTCCGTTTTACGGCAAACTCAGCGACGATGATATTCGCGGCGTACTAAAACATTTACAAAACACCCCAAAACAACCTAACCCAGCGTGGACTATCGACGATACTAAAAAATCGATCAAAGTCTATGTCAAAGACGAAAGCACTTTACCAAGCAAACCGAACTACAGCATTGATGATATGAGCAACATCATCGGCGTTGCGGCGCGTGGTAAATACGGGCGTGGCGACGGTTCAAAAGCGGTTTTCATCAACAGCAAAACCCATCAAAAAATTGGCGAAGTGCACACAGGCACTGCCGCGCACATTATCGAATTCAACCCAGCCAATCCGCGTTGGGCTTATGTCAAAACCGATACCGCTGAAATTTTCAAAGTCGATTTGTACTCAATGCAAGTGGTGCGTAGTGTTAAAACGGGCTTCAATGGCCCAGGTATCGGCATTTCCCGTGATGGTAAATACATCATGGCCGGTTCCTTCGTTCCGCACAACGCAACGATCTTAAATGCCGACACCTTAGAACCATTAAAAACTTTTGAATTAGAAGGCGTAGACCCAGACGGCAAAATGGTCAGCTCTGATTCAGGGATGATAGTTGGCACCCCATACGCGGATATTTTTGCGATTGCTTTGGAAAATGCCGGTCAAGTTTGGGTGGTGGATTTAAAAGAAGGTTTTCCTGTCACCAAAATTGAAAAAGTCGGTCGTCACTTGCACGATGCCTTCTTAACTCATGGCGGCAAAAAATTAATGATTGCCGCTTACGATGACAACATTGTTGCCGCGATTGACTTAGAAAAACGTGAAATCATCAAAAAACTCGACGCCGGTTGTGTGCCACACGTTGGTGGTGGTTCAGCGGTGGTGGTTGATGGTCGTACCTTAGGTTTTGGTACCAACTTTGGTGATTGCGATAAAACCGTGGTCAGCGTTTGGGACTTGGACAAAATGGAAGTGGTTAAACAAATTCCTGTCGCTGGTGGCACCGAATCACCCGCTGCACACGCCAATGCGCCTTATGTCGCGGTTGATATTATCAGCAAAGACCGCCGCGCTCGTACCGTGCAGTTAATTGATAAGAAAACTTTGGAAGTAGTTAAAACCTTGGATGTTGGTGGTCACGCTTACTTCCCTGAATACAGCGCCGACGGCAAATTCCTTTACATCAGTGCTGGTTACAACGGTGATGAAGTGGTGGTTTATGATTCCATCACCCTGCAAAAAGTCGCCTCAGTACCGATGGAAAGCCCAGCCGGTATTTTCTCGCGTGGTCGGGTTAAATACATGACGCGTGGTTTATCTCCAGACGAAATAGGACAATCAAAATGAAGATCACTCAACTGATTGTATTAATGGTAGGTTTGCTGGCGTTTGCCAGCAGCCAAGCGGCGAGTCCTTATGCTGGACAAGTCAAAGCCGGTGAAGTCTGCGCCCAGTGCCACGGCATGAAACAACCGGGCGTTGGCTCACCGTTTCCACCGTTGGCTGGACGCGATGCTAACTACTTAAAAACCGCTTTAAAGCAATATCGCGATAAAACCCGCGTGTCAGAGTTAATGAACAATATCGCCGGTTCTTTAAGCGATAGTGATATTAACGACATCGTCAGCTACTACAGCAACGTTCATTAAGCTGATGCGCTATTGGCTGTTATTACTGTCAGTTATTTCAACGCCTGTCTTTGCTGATGTGCCAAATCCGCAAAGACAAGCTGAGCTGGCCAATATGCTTAAACACGACTGTGGCTCTTGCCACGGTCTGCCTTTAAAAGGCGGGCTAGGGCCATCGTTAATGCCCGATGCGATTGCCGATAAAAACGACGCCTTATTGTTTGATGCAATTCAAAACGGTCGCGCTGGCACGGCAATGCCACCGTGGAAACCGTTTCTAACTGCCGATGAAACTCACTGGCTGATTCAACGCCTACGTCAACCCTAATCACTATTCTCGCCATGAAATCTGTCTTATCTCGTGCCACGATTTTGGCGCTAAGCCTGTTAACCGCCTTCAATAGCAACGCCGAGCCGCGCGGCAGTGGTGATTTAGGTTTAGTGATTGAACGCGAGCAGGGCAGTGTGTTGTTGGTCAATACCACCACCGCCAGCACTTTAAGCCGGATTAGCCAACTGGGTGATTTATCCCATGCTTCGGTAGTTTTCTCCCGCGATCAACGCTTTGCCTATGTGTTCGGTCGTGATGGCGGCTTAAGCAAAATCGATTTATTACAAGATAAGCTGGAAAAACGCATCGTCCAATCCGGCAACAGCATTGGCGGCGCGATTTCTCAAGATGGCAAAGTGATTGCGGTTTCAAATTACACCCCGGGCGGGGTCAAATTATTCTCTGCCGACACTTTGGAGCTGTTGGCCGAAATTCCCGCTGTTTACGGCGATGACAATAAACTCTCGAAAGTGGTCGGTTTAGTTGATGCCCCAGGTCAAAAATTCGTTTGTAGCCTGTTTGAAGGCAATCAAATCTGGTTAATCGATGCTAAAAATCCTCGTCAACCTAAAGTACAGAAATTCAACGATATTGGTAAGCAGCCATACGATGCATTATTAACCCCAGACGGTCATTTCTATGCGGCCGGATTGTTCGGCGAAAAAGGCCTAGCTTTGCTGGATTTATGGCAACCAGAACAAGGTGTTGAACATATTTTGGCCGACTACGGCAAAGACGATGAACAAACACCGGTTTACAAAATGCCGCATTTGGAAGGTTGGACGGTAGCCGGTGATTTATTGTTCGTGCCAGCGGTAGGGCAACATGAAGTATTGGTGATTGATAAACGCGATTGGCAATTAGTGAAACGGATTCCAGTCGCTGGTCAGCCGGTGTTTGTAATGTCCCGTCCTGATGCTCGTCAAGTTTGGGTGAATTTTGCCTTCCCAGATAATCAATTACTGCAAGTGATTGATGTCAAAGATTTTTCGGTGCTGAAAACCTTGCAACCGGGCAAAGCGGTATTGCACATGGAATTTACCCCACGCGGTGAAGCGGTTTGGGTCGCGGTGCGTGATGAAGACAAAGTCGTGGTTTACGATACCGAAGATTTCAAACAAACCGCTCAATTAGCCGCGCAAAAACCGAGCGGGATTTTCTTTAGCAATCGCGCCAATCAACTGGGTTTGTGATTCATGCTTTCGCCGTTACACAAGCAATTGCTGAATAACTATCAGCAGGATTTCCCGTTAACGGCAACCCCTTATCTAAGCATAGCCGAGCAATTAGGCGTCAGCGAAGACCAAGTGTTATCGGCATTTCAAAGCTTATCAGCGCAAAACTACATTAGCCGCATCGGGCCTGTCATCGCCCCTAACTCCATCGGTGCCAGCGCTTTAGTGGCAATGGCGATTCCCGAAGCGGATTTACAACGAGTCGCCGATTTAATCAGCGCCTATCCCAACGTCAACCACAACTACGAACGCGAAAACCGCTTTAATCTGTGGTTCGTGTTAATGGCCGATGACAGCGCGCAATTAGAAACCCTGATTAGCGAGATTGAACAACAAACCGGCTATGCGGCGATGTTGTTGCCGATGTTGGCTGATTACTACATCAATCTAGGATTCGAGCTAAACCTCAATGATTGATGATTTAGATTACCAATTGCTGGCCGCCGTCCAGCAAGGCTTGCCCATCGTCGCTAGACCTTATTTACAAATTGCCGAGCAATTGGGTTTGGATGAACAACAAGTGATTGATCGGCTGGTGCGGTTAAAAAATCAAGCTTTGATTAAACGCTGGGGCGTGGTGGTAAAACACCGTCCACTCGGTTATCGCGCCAATGCCATGATCGTGATCGCGGTGCCGATGGCTTTGATTGACAGCATAGCCGCCAAAATCATCCAACACAGCTTCGTTAATCTTTGTTATCAACGCCCGCAACAAGGCGAACGTTGGCCATACAATCTGTATTGCATGATTCACGGCAAAGACCGCGACACCGTGTTACAGCAATGGGCCGAGTTGCAACAAGCCTGTGAATTAAGCCAATTTCGCAGTGAAATCTTGTTTAGTCGCCGCTGTTTCAAACAACGTGGCGCTATTTATCAACCTAAACCTTAGTCTTATGGATCAGCTCGATAAACGCATCATCAATTATTTACAACAGGGCTTTCCGATCTGCGCCTCGCCTTATCGACAAGTGGCGGAAACTTTGGGCATAGAACAAGCTGAGTTATTAACGCGGCTAGAAAAACTATTAGCTGACGGGGTATTAAGTCGTTTTGGGCCGTTATTTCATGCCGAACAAATGGGCGGCGCTTTAACGCTGGCGGCAATCAAAGTGCCAGAGCAACGATTTGACGAAGTCACTAACATCGTCAACGCCTTCCCCGAAGTCGCCCACAACTACGCCCGCAACCACGCCCTGAATATGTGGTTTGTACTCGCCACCGAACACCGCGAACAAGTCGCCAGCGTGATTGCCAACATCGAACAGCAAACCGGTTTACGGGTTTATAACATGCCCAAAATCAGCGAATACTACGTCGGCTTACAGCTAGAGGCTTAATCATGGACGCCATCGACAGACAAATTATCCAAGCCACCCAAGCCGGTTTGCCGCTGGTTGCCGAGCCCTATCAAGCGGTGGCTGAGCAATTAGGCATTAGCGCTTATGAAGTCATGCAACGGATGAGCGCCATGCAAAACAGCGGCGTGATTCGTCGGATTGGCGCGGTGCCCAATCATTACAAAATCGGCTACCGCTACAATGGCATGACGGTGTGGGATGTCGATGATGCCTTGATTGATGAGTTGGGCGCACAAGTCGCCGCCTTGCCGTTTGTCAGTCATTGCTACCATAGACCAAGGCATTTACCGGATTGGCGCTATAACCTGTTTGCGATGGTACACGGCAAAAGCGAAGAGGCCGCCGAACAACAAGTAGCAATCATTGCCGAGTTATTAGGCGCTCATGCCCGTGATCATCAAGTGTTATACAGCAGCAAAATTCTCAAAAAAACCGGATTAAGGATAGCGGGATAATGTTTCGATTAAGCCAATACATGCGTGAAGTAGTCCATCCCACGCCATTAACCGCGCCGCGCAAACCATCAGGGCCAGTGGTGATTTGGAATTTAATCCGCCGCTGTAATTTAACCTGTAAACATTGCTACACCACCTCGGCAGACATCCATTTCCCGGGCGAATTAAGTACCAACGAAATTTACCAAGTCATGGACGACTTAAAAGCCTTTAAAGTCCCGGTGTTGATTTTGTCCGGTGGCGAACCCTTGCTACATCCCGATATTTTCGCTATCTCACAACGCGCCAAAGATATGGGTTTTTATGTCGCCTTATCCAGTAACGGCACTTTGATTACGCCCGACAATATCGAGCAAATCGCCGCTATCAATTACCAATACATCGGCGTCAGTTTGGATGGCATGCGCGACACGCACGACAAATTTCGCCAAAAACAAGGCTCGTTTGATGCTTCATTAGCGGGGATTCGTTTATGTCGTGAACACGGCATTAAAGCCGGAATACGCTTCACCTTAACCCAAGACAACGCCAGCGATTTTCCGGCCATGCTGCAATTGATGGACGATGAAGACATCGATAAATTCTATCTCTCGCACCTCAACTACGGCGGACGCGGCAACAAAAACCGCAAAGACGATGCCGAGTTTTTATTAACGCGGCAAGTAATGGACGCTTTGTTTGACAAAGCTTTGGCGTGGGAGCAGCAAGGATTACATCGCGAAGTGGTAACCGGCAATAACGACGCCGACGCCGTGTATTTTTTACACTGGGTCAAACGCCACTTCCCGGAACGCGCCGAGCATATCCAAGCCAAATTAGAACAATGGGGCGGCAATGCCTCTGGGGTCAATGTCGCCAATATCGACAACCTCGGCAACGTCCACCCCGACACATTTTGGTGGCATTACAACCTCGGCAACGTCAAACAACGCGCCTTTTCTGAAATCTGGCAAGATGTTTCCGACCCGTTAATGGCTGGATTAAAAGCCTCGCCCAGACCCTTAAAAGGCCGCTGCGCCAGCTGTGATTATCAAGCGATTTGTAATGGCAATACTCGAACTAGAGCCCAGCAAATGACAGGGGATTTTTGGGCGGAGGATCCGGGGTGTTATTTGGAGGATGAGGAGATTAATCCAGTCGTGTTATAAATACGGTTGATTTTGTTGTGAGAACAGGGCGTGTGAATCTGTTCTTAATAGTTTGAATTTAAAATCAAAGGTTAATAAATGAGCAAGCCACCATTTATAAAGTCGATACAGATTAATAATGTTCGCCATCTTCACAATATTTTAATACCGATTGATGATACTCGTCCTAGACATTTAATTCTTACTGGGCCAAATGGTTGTGGAAAAACCTCTGTTTTGCGAGCATTGAAAGATTATCTTGAGGGGGTTCCAACTAGGCAATTAGTTCAAGTTCGAAATATCAAGCAAGCCATTCTCGATAGCACGAATGTAATTGATTCATTAAATTTTAAATTGTCTATAGCAGTTACAGATGAGGAAAAAGCTAATTTACGAGATCAGGTTTTTACTCAACAACAGACTGTTCGTAGCAGGGAAGCCCAGATAACCAACTTCAATAAAATCAAACCTGATTTGTCAGATTTATTAGAGCTAATTGATTTATATCAAAACGGAAACTTCCTCATAAGCTTTTTTGAAGCAAGACGGTTTTCTGAAATTCAGACAGTTAGTGGTGCTCAAAAGCTTGATTTACCTAAGATTAATCCCATCATGGTTAGTCAGCAATCGGTAGGTTCGCGCTTTTTGCAGTTTTTGGTTAATCAAGAAAATCGAGCCGCACTATTATTGAAAAAAGGTGACAAAGCTGGGGTTGAAGAAATTCAAATCTGGATGGATAAAATTACCGAAAAATTTCGTGAACTTTTTGAAAATGATCAATTAACGCTAGAATATGATATTGATAACTTTGATTTCACTATTAATATTCCCGGTCGTGAGCCTTTTCGTTTAGTCGATAATCAATTATCAGATGGTTTCTCTTCAGTATTACAGATAGTTTCAGAATTATTATTACGAATGGAGGCGGTGAGTCCAGGTCACTATAATATGCGGGGAATTGTTTTAATTGATGAAATTGAAACCCACTTGCACATCAGACTTCAAAAAACTATCTTGCCATTTTTGACAGATTTCTTTCCAAATATTCAATTTATCGTTACTACACATTCGCCCTTTGTTTTAACCTCACTCAATGACGCTGTGGTTTTTGACTTAGAATCTCAAGAGCGATGGGAACATATGGCACCAATGTCAGCAAGTGCGGTGGTTGAGGATTATTTTGATTTAGACCTTTATTCCAACGATATAAAACATAAAATCGATAAATATAAACAGCTGGTCATAATGACTTCGCGCACTGCAAATCAAAATGAAGAGTTGAATCAAATTCGCGCAGATTTAGATAATGTCGATTTTGAAAGCGCACCAGAATTAGTCGCAGAATATAATTATCTTCGCGCTAAGGAGTCGGTTCGGTGATTTATTTGCTCAAAAGCGATGGAACTCAATTAAAACCACTGCTGGATACGGCTAAAAACAAAGATGATGAGAAAATTTATCGTGAGGGCTTGGTTTATCAACAGATTAAGACAGATTTTCATGGCAAATGTTATCTTTGCGAAGACGATGAAGTTACCTCAATTCAGATAGAACATTTTGAGCCACATAAAAACGATTTAACCAAGAAATATGATTGGAATAATCTATTTTATGCCTGTGGGCATTGCAATAATATTAAAGGTGCTAATTTCTGGCCGCTTTTAAACTGCACCGATCAAACTGATCAAGTTTGGGAATCTATCGAAATTCATTTCACACCTTTTCCTAAAGTGACTGTCGAAATATCAGTCAGTGAAACCTGCCTTAAACAACAAGAAGCTGAAAATACGCGTAAATTGTTGGAAAAAGCATTAATTGGTAAAGATGCAACTGCTATGAAAAAAGACGAAGCAGCTATCATTCGAAAAAAAATGCTGAGAGCCTATAACCAACTCACGATAGCTATTAATAAAAAAGATGATGAGGCCATCAGACAAGCCATATCAGATAAAAGTGCTTTTGCAGGTATGTTGCGTTGGACCTTGAAAACAGAGTTTCCCGAACAATTTGCAAAATTTTGTTGCGCTGGCGCTTAAGCGTGGACAACTAAAGTCTTCTTATATTCGATTTTGCATGGAAATTTCATATGCAAGCGCATCATTTGAAAAAGCTTAGGCTTGTATTTAACAAGGTTTACACCGTGAAATATCGGCAACGTCAAACAACGCCGCTTTTCTGAAATCTGGCAAGATGTTTCCGCCCCGTTAATGGCTGGATTAAAAGCCTCGCCCAGACCCTTAAAGGGCCGCTGTGCCAGCTGTGATTATCAAGCGATTTGTAATGGCAATACTCGAACTAGAGCGCAGCAAATGACAGGGGATTTTTGGGCGGAAGATCCGGGGTGTTATTTGGAGGATGAGGAAATCACAAAATACATGGCCTAAGGAAGAAATTTCTAGATTTTTTAATTGCCATCATGTTTAACATTACTTTGCATTTAACATCATTTAACCTTTTGATTTTAAATAATTAGTTACAATTTTGAATTACCATTTTTACATGAGTAATTCATGGAACAGCTCACCGACCTTAAAGCCATTCTCCACTCTAAACGCGCCAATATTTACTATCTGGAAAAATGCCGCGTCATGCAAAAAGACGGGCGGGTGCTCTACCTGACCGAAGCCAAAGATCAAAACTACTATTGGAATATCCCGATAGCCAACACCACCGTCATCTTATTAGGCACCGGCACATCCATTACCCAAGCCGCAATGCGGATGTTAGCCAGTGCTGGCGTGTTAGTTGGATTCTGCGGTGGTGGCGGCTCGCCGTTATTTACCGGCAGCGAAATCGAATGGCTAACCCCGCAAAGCGAATACCGTCCCACCGAATACGTCCAAGGTTGGCTAAGTTTCTGGTTTGATGACAGCAAACGCCTAACCGTCGCCAAAACCTTTCAAGATGCCCGCACCGAATACCTGCAACGCATTTGGCAAAAAGACCGCGATTTAAAAGCCGAAAACTTTTTCATCGACGACCACGAACTCAATAACGCCCTCAACGGCTACAGCCAGCAAATCCAACACGCCGAAAAAGTTGGCGACCTGCTACAAAAAGAAGCACTACTTACCAAACAGCTTTACCGCTACGCCGCCAAAACCACCAAACTCGGTGATTTTATCCGCGAACGCGAAGCCACCGATTTAGCCAACGGCTTTCTAAACCACGGCAACTATCTCGCCTACGGACTCGCCGCCACCACGCTTTGGGTGCTTGGCATTCCACACGGTTTCGCCGTCATGCACGGCAAAACGCGACGCGGTGCCTTAGTGTTCGACGTTGCCGATTTAATCAAAGACGCCATTGTTCTACCTTGGGCGTTTGTTTGCGCCAAAGAAAAAATCACCGAACAGGAATTTCGCCAACAAATCTTGCAAAAGTTCACCGAACACAAAGCCCTCGACTTTATGTTTGAACAAGTCAAACAACAGGCTTTGCGAGGTGATTGGTCATGATGGTGACCTTTGTTAGCCAATGCGAAAAAAAAGCCCTTAACCGCACCCGCCGCGTACTCGACGCCTTTGCCAACCGCATCGGCGACAACACTTGGCAAACCGTGATTACCGAAGACGGCTTGATTGCGGTGAAAACCCTGCTACGCAAAACCGCCACTAAAAATACTGCTGTGGCCTGTCATTGGATACGGTCGAGAAGCCGGAGTGAGTTGGTTTGGATTGTGGGCAGTCGAGATCGTTTTAATTTGCAGGGCATTGTGCCCGTCAACACTACTTTAAAAGAGCTAATCATGGATATTCCTAGCGATAAACCCAATCCGAACTGGTTATACGCCAACACCCATTTACAAGTCTTAGCCGAGCATTTGTATGCCGTTGGTTATGTTGCAGAACAATTACATAGACGATTAATTAGCAATAATGACCATTCAGAAGCTATTTTTGTGGCTGGTTGTTTGCATGACATTGGCAAAATTGATCCAGCATTTCAGGCGTGGGCGATTAATCCCAAGAAAAAGGATTTTGCCGTCGAAGATGGGCAGCATATTGACGATAGTAAATTCAGTTTTGAAAAGCATCCACGCCATAATGAAATTTCCGTGTTGCTTTATGAGTTGCTTGATCCAATTGGTTTTAAAGAGATTAATTCTGCCAACAAACTAGCAATTAAACATGCTGTTTATTGGCATCACGCTAAACCTTATCGCAAAGAAAAAGACCCCGATTTTGCAACATACGGTGGTATTCATAAAAAACTATCTGGCAATTTAACCGGCATCACTTTTTCCGAATTAATAGAAAAAACTCAATCGGTACTCAAAGACTTGAGTGAAGTGGATTGTCGCTACCGTGGTATTGAAGGCTCTGTATTAGCAAAAATTTATAGTGAAGATGTGGATTTAGATGTATTGGCAAGAATAAAGGCTACGCCTTTGCCTGCTTACAAAAGTTACGAAAGTGATGAGCGAATTGAAAGCTATCATCGCCAAATCAAAACCAATGCTTTTAACAACATCATACGAGCTTGTGTGATTTCGGCAGATCGTTTGGTTTCTGCATTGTCGGCCTCCGAATTGCACGATCACATTAAGCGCTCCACATTAACCAATATCATTCATGAAACCCTGTTGCTGGAGTCAACCCTGTGTTCGCATATTGAAAGCTGCTTAACCCGTTTTCCTCAGGGAGAGCGCAGCAATCAACAGCATGAAGTCGCACGAAAACTGAGCAAGGTGTCGAATGTCGCCGTACTATCTGGGCCGGCTGGATGTGGCAAAACCAAAATCGCTTTGGAATGGGCGTTAATGAAAAATGCCCAGCAAATTATTTGGATATGTCCACGAGTGCAGGTATGCCAAGGGTTGTTTTTGGATTTAACCGCTGAACAATATTTGCCCGATGCCAAGATCGAAATCAATACCGGTGAATTTAAGTACATCAATCAATGGGGTAAAAGTACGCCAGAAAATGAAAATTTTTCCGGTGATATTGTCATTACCACTATAGATCAAGTGTTCAGTGCCATCATTACCCATACTAAAGTTAACACGCTTATTAATGTATTGAACGCGCATATCGTCTTCGACGAATTTCACGAATACATTGCCATGCCAGCGTTTAATTTACTGTTTGGCGAGTTGGTGGCCTGTAAGCAGCAACAAGAAAGTCGAGCTAATACTTTATTAGTATCCGCAACACCGCATTACTTCTATCTCAAATCGGTATTGGGAATAGAACCAGAAGACATCATCGCGATGACCAGTTTTAATACCAGCGACTATCGTATTGACTTTAAAGTGTTTGATGAAACTTGCCAAGATGACAGTAACCCGCTTTACCAACCTCAAAACGGCAACAGCATTGTTATCAGCAATACGGCGCAAACCGCACAAAAAAGCTTTATCCGCAATCAAGCGGAAAATTCGGTATTACTACATTCAAAGTTCAAAAAAAGCGACAAGCAACAATGGTTTAACGAGGTGTTTGAATCGTTTAAGAAAGACGGAACACGCAAATTTGATGTCTTGCGTAGCGGCCCGATTGTGCAAGCTTCTTTAAATATCAGTTGTGATTACATGGTGGCCGAAATCACTACTGCTGAAAATTTCCTGCAACGTTTGGGGCGGCTCGACCGCTTTGGCGAAAGCCCAAACACCAATACTTATTGTATTGCCGTGCCTGAATCGATTCACCAAGGTAAAGGCACTGGCGCAGCTGCTCGGTTTTTAGCGCGTCAATACAGTTTTGCAGCCACTAAAGCCTGGTATCAGTTTTTACAAGCCCAACAACTAGAAGATAAAACCGTACTGCTCCCAGAGCTTTATGAGCTGTACCAAAAATTCCATGATTCCGATTCTGGCAAAAAGAGCATGGAATCCGATTTATTGACCTGTTTCAAAAAAGGTGTGGGGTTAATTGAACGGAAAGTGCTTGATCCTATCACCATTCCAACCAAGAAAATCACCACCAAGGGACGAGGAAAAATCAGTAAACATTCATTACGTGGTGAAAACCGTTTTGTGCAAATGGCTGTTTGCGATGTTAGCAACCCTGAAAAAATTGTGTTCCGTGAGCAATACGCTTACGAAATGCCTATTAGTGAACAAAATGAAATTGACAATCTCACGGCATCAATTGACGAAATCCAAGGCTATGACGACAGTGACAAAAACTTGTTGGCTTATATGAAAAATAAACACCATAACGCCATTGGCGGCACGAAAGCCTTTAAAGATTCTATCTTGCTAAATAACGCTAGAGATCCAGAGTCACCGATTTATCTGAGTTATACCCCCGAAAGTTTAGATCGTGTGGGCGGCCACAGCGCTCGGCACATCTATGCCATTTACTACGCCGTGTGCGACAAACAGCCCATCGGTGCAATCTCAATCAAACAATTAACATCAAACGAGGAGTAATTTATGAAAAAAATAACCGGCATTAAAAGTGTAGATTTCAAAGTAGTGTCTTATGGATATGGTGTGGTCAACTGGAATGGGCCAACAACATTACAAAGTGACGGGCGAATTATCGATAACCATTCCATGCCCAAATTGCGGGGTTATACCAACCTGACAGGCAAAGAAAGCGAAAAAGGTTACAAGCTCAAAAAAGACCCTTCGGAAATCAACTTCAAAGAAACGCCGCTATACATCAGCCAAAACTGCATACGCCATCATTTGTTTAGGGATCAAGCTTATGACTTGCATTACGCCAAAGACAAAAATCTACTGGATGTTTTAACTTCAATAACCGGATTGATCAGGGGGTACGTTGTACCGTCTAGTCAATGCAAACGCACCAGCCCATTGCTTTTGGAAGATTTTATTGACCAATTATGTAATACCGGCAACTTTGAGCAAATGGGGCGTTCTGGCAGCAAAGAAAAAGACAAAGACGACAAAGGCGATGACGTAGCCAGCAATTCTTTTTTCTCAAAAACCACTTTCGGCGAAACCCAATATCTTGCTTATGGCTCCATCAGCATTGAGCAATTACAGTTTATTTCACTCGATAAAAAATTTGATCGTGCGGCAATGGTCATTAAAGAAGGGGAAGGTGAAAAAATCGCTGAAGCAGTGCAAAACTTCATCAAAACCCTTGATCCAAGCAGTGAGCCGAAAGCCGTTTTCCACGCCAACTATGTGCGTGGCGGCACTATTTTTGAAGAAGGCGAAGTCGGTATCTTATTGGATAACGTCGCCATTGATATTTTGGTTAAGGAAACATTGCGAATGGTCGAAGAGCTAAGTATTCGCCAAGCCAAAGGCTATATGTATGTTGATAGTGTGCTAGTTGACTATAACGACAGCCATAAAATGATGCGTATTAAACGCAGTGAAGGTGATATTTGTGAGACAGCTAAAGCACCGTATGCGGTTTATTTTTACGCTAAATAAGGAGGCGCCATGCGTATTACTATTCAATACGAAGCCTCATGGCGTAATTCGTTTTTAGGTGGCTCCAATAACGAGCCGCTGCCGAAAGGTGGGCGGGAGTTTTTAGGCTCTATGACGGCCTTGGGTAAGAAAGATACTCAAGGAAACTATGCCAATTTTATTAAAAGGGATATTAGTCACGATACTGTTATGGGCGTGCTTAATCGACTGATTGGTGATCAACGCAAACTGTATCAATCTAGGCAATCTGCGAATTATTTTTTCGCAGACCTTGAGCAGCATATTACTTTTAGGGATCAACAAGATCGTTCCAAACCTATCAATAGTGAAATGATTTATATCCGTAATATGACCGGTAATACAGATCAGAATGCCTTCACAGGTATGATTAAAGCGAATGATCCTGTTTTTAGTGAAAGCTATTCAAATGCCTTTTGGGGCGTATTGACTTTAGATATTGAAAGTTTATGCCAGTTTGTTAATGACATTGACTATCAAATATCCAGTAACGTGCAATTCGATCCTATTAGTGTTTTACAACAACTTGAAAACTTGAATGGCCTAAAAGTGATTGATGTGACTGGCAGTGTTGAATTAGCAATGGACACGCTACGAAAAACATTTCCAGAAGTGGCTTATAAAATCACCAATGAAAAAATCAAGCCGATAGAGCTTTATTGTTCAGCACTTTACATACAAATTACGAGGCTAGGCCAAAACCATGATGTATCTAAAGCGCTTACTAAAAGCGGTGGTATTAGCGGTATATCCAAACGTGGTTTTACGCCTAAAGACTTTATGAATGCTTACACCACAGGAGATAAAAAGCCGATTTGGGGTAATCCCTATATGCTTAAGCCAAAGTTCGGTGGTCAAGACACTTTATTACTAACCAAAGCTAACGGAACGCTGGATATTCAACTGGATATACCGGAAGAAAAAGCCGAGCAACTAAAAGATATGATCGATACAGCCGGTGTATCGAGTTTCTATTTGGGTAAAAAGGGGCTGGCTTATGTTGATAGTTTGCGTATTTAGGATAGTGTTATGAATCGATACATTGAAATTACTCTACTACCGAATACTGACATTAACTTGTTCAGTCTCTGGTCCAAAGTCTTCCAACAAATCCACCTTGGCCTCGTTGAAATGCAAAACGACCAAAAACAACAGCCGATTGGGGTTTCGTTTCCTGAGTATGTGACGGGGGAGAAATACAGCGTGTTGGGTTGCAAGCTGCGGTTGTTTGCTGAGGATGAAGCCACGCTGGCGATGTTTGATGCAGCAAAATGGCTGTCACGTCTGAGTGATTACGTGCATTGCACCAGTATTCGGCCTGTGCCTGACCAGTTAACGGCTTATGCCATTTATCAACGCCAACAACCGAAAACCAACAAAGAGCGGTTGGCGCGGCGCTATGCGAAACGGCATAAGCTCGATTTTGAAACAGCTTTGAATGGCACGGTGGTATTGCGTGA
>CAMCSF010000011.1 GCA_945877625.1 Methylomonas koyamae
CGCAACGGCAGATTCCCATCGTGGTGAAATTGGCAACCGCCGGTCGTCAAGATTTAAGCGTGCTAGAACGTCTGTCAATCCCGACCAGTAATCTCAATGCAGGTGCGGTGATGTTAAGCCAAGTCGCTAAATTAGAATTGTCTAGCGGCCCTGCGGTGATTGATCGTTATGATCGCTCCAGAAATATCAATTTCGAGATTGAACTTTCCGGTTTGCCGTTAGGCGATGTCACCAGTGCGGTACAAGCCTTACCGAGCATTCAAAATTTACCGACTGGTGTCAAACAAATCAGTATTGGCGATGCTGAAGCAATGGAAGAATTGTTTACCAGTTTTGGTATAGCGATGTTGACCGGGGTGTTGTGTATTTTTATCGTACTGATTTTGCTATTTAAAGACTTTTTGCAACCGATCACCATTTTAGGAGCCCTGCCTTTATCGTTTGGCGGTGGCTTTGTGGCCTTATTATTGGCCGACAAAAGCTTTTCAATGCCGTCGTTAATTGGCTTAATTATGTTGATGGGGATTGCCACCAAAAACTCAATTTTATTGATCGATTACGCCATCATTGCCCACCGTGACCACGGTTTACCACGCACAGAAGCCTTGCTGGATGCGTGTTTGAAACGTGCTAGACCGATTGTGATGACGACGATTGCGATGGGGGCTGGGATGTTGCCAATCGCGCTGAGTTTAGGCGAAGCGGATGCTTCATTCCGAAGTCCCATGGCGTTTGCAGTATTAGGCGGTTTAGTGACTTCAACGCTTTTAAGCTTACTGGTCATTCCAGTGGCTTATTGTTATTTGGATGATTTGAAAAGCTGGTTAGTAAAAGTAAAAAACCAGCTTGCCTAGAAAAACCCGAACAGGGAAACCGATTTTGGCGGTTTCCCTTGGCTTTTGCTTACAAGACTTTTCGACGATAAGTTCTATTGCTAACAACCGAGCGATTGCAACTCAAGCAAAACAAAACTAAACCCATCCCTGCGATAGTTGCAAAATCAACAAGTTCCGGTGAAATTTCAAATCGAGTGACAAAATCCATGCCATGCTCAAGACTGATTGATTTGATCTCTTCTAAAGCAGCGTTAAGTTTTAAAACCGGAGCGGCGCTGACAATTGACTGGCTAAGCATTAAAGCGCTAACAGAGAAGACGACCGCATAAAACAAACGATTTTTGTTACTGAACATTTTCATAAATCCACCTTTGCCAACTGATTGGCCTTACTAAAATACTGCAAAGATTTTACATCAACTATGTAAAAAACTGTTAAAAAAATCTAAATGGTGTCTGTCTTAGTATTGCGATCCAATAAGCAAAGAATATCTAACGTTTATGACAATTCCATTAACACAACAAACGCCTTGTTAATCATCAAGCACCATCCATGCCAACCATTTGATCTTAATCAAATTTCTGGAGAATTTTTCTCCAAAACATTAAAAAAAAACGTATTTTAAAGACTAGAAAAAAAAGCAAAGATTAATCGCTTTGAGGTGTTTATAAAACGTGGCTAATTGTCGCAGGACAGCTAACTAAGCGACTGATTTAATTAAACTATGTGATATAACACATAAATCATCCGATTTTGTGTCATATCCCACAGTTTTTAGGTTTGGATAGCAAAAAGGAAATTTTCTTAACTGCTAAAGCAGCGAGAAAATAAAAGAAAAATACTGATTTTTAGAAAAAGTCACTAACAGCTAATCTGTTGAAAAACCAACAGCCAGTGCTGTTTTATTGCACCAAAAGCAACTTATTTGCACCAAAATAAGCTGCTGTTCGATGCTAGATCATTATGGATACAACGCCACCGTTTCCAGCCCTTGGCTTTCTGGCAATCCAAATAACAAATTCATCGCCTGCACCGCTTGGCCAGACGCGCCTTTCACCAAATTATCAATCACTGACAAAATCACCACCGTATCGCCGCCTTGTGGCTGATGAACGGCTATTTGGCAACGATTACTGCCGCGCACATTACGAGTATCGGCATGACTACCGGCTGGCAAAACATCAACAAAGCGCTCATCTTGATAACGCTGCTCAAACAAAGCTTGTAAATCGACCGATTGATTCAAACGTCCGTACAAAGTGGCATGAATGCCACGAATCATCGGTGTCAAATGTGGCACAAAAGTCAAACCGACATCGCCACCGGCGACAAGTTGTAAGCCTTGTTTAATCTCTGGCAAATGCCGATGACCGCTAACCCCATACGCTTTAAAACTTTCCCCGGCTTCGCTCATTAACGATGACAATTCCGCTTTACGCCCCGCCCCGCTGACACCGGATTTAACATCCGCAATCAAACTGCCAACCTCAATCGCACCCGTTTCGATCAACGGCAAAAAGCCCAACTGCACAGCGGTCGGATAACAACCCGGGCAAGCAATCAAACGCGCTTGTTTAATCGCCTCACGATTAATTTCCGGCAAGCCATAAACCGCTTCAGCGATTAAATCAGGGCTGGCATGCGCCATGCCGTACCATTTTTCCCATTCTTTAACGTCTTTAATCCGAAAATCAGCCGATAAATCAATGACCTTAATCCCGCGATCGAGTAATTCAGCCGCCATGCTCATCGCCGTACCGTTCGGCGTTGCGAAAAACACCACGTCACAAGCCAGTAAATTATCTAATTCCGGCAAACTAAACAGCGCATTGCAGTAACCGCGCAAACTTGGATACACCTTATCCACTCGCTGCCCAGCATCGGCTCGCGATGTCACCGCAGTCACTTCCACCGCTGGATGCAACGCCAAAATTCGTAATAACTCAACCCCAGTGTAACCAGTGCCGCCGACAATGCCTGCCCGTATCATGTTGTCTAATTCTCATTAAAAGCTGATAAAACCCGCTCCAGCAAACAACGCTGAAGCCATAAAGATGCCTATAATAAAGTTTATCGTCATTTCTAAACACCTTTGATTCATGCAAGCTATCGAAATCATCGCTAATTCGTTGCAATTAAACCCATTACCGCAGCCTATTCCAGCCCCCCATCAAGTCTTGATTAAAGTCGCTGCCGCTGGCATTAGCCGCCCAGATTTAATGCAACGCCAAGGCTTATACCCCGCCCCAGCCGGCGCATCGCCAATTTTAGGCTTGGAAGTGGCGGGAACTATTGTCGAAATCGGTCATGCTGTCAGCGAATTTAAAATTGGCGATCCAGTCTGCGCTTTGGTTAATGGCGGTGGTTATAGCGAATATTGCCTAGCCAGCGCGGGTTGTTGTTTAGCAATTCCCAACGGTTTTAGCTTTATCCAAGCCGCTGCGTTACCAGAAACCTTTTTCACAGTTTGGAGTAATGTCTTTAATCGCGGCGGCTTACAAGCGGGTGAAACTGTCTTAATTCACGGCGGCAGTAGCGGGATTGGCACCACCGCCATTCAACTGGCTAAAGCATTTGGCTGTACCGTCTACGTCACCGCTGGTAGCGAGGAAAAATGCCAACGCTGTTTAGCTTTAGGCGCGGATGCTGCCATTAACTATCATCAAGACGATTTTGTCACAGTGATTAAGCAATTAACCCAACAACAAGGCGTCAACTTAATCCTCGACATCGTCGGTGGCGATTATTTTCCGCGTAATCTTAAATGCCTCGCCGTGGAAGGTCGTCTGGTACAAATTGCGATTCAAAACGGCAACACCAGCGAGATTAATTTATGGTCGGTGATGGCGAAACGACTAACCATTACGGGCTCTACCTTGCGTGGTCGTGATGATGATTTTAAAGGCCAAATTGCCCAGCAATTGCGCCAGCAGGTTTGGCCTTTATTAGAAAATGGCAGTGTCAAACCTATCATCGATTCCGTGTTTCCTTTGGCGTCAGCCGAACTAGCCCATCAACGTTTAATCAGCGGCCAACATTTTGGCAAAATTATTTTGGAGATTTAAAACATGAGCTACAGCACTTTAATCAGCGCCAGCGAACTCGCCAAACACCTAAATGATCCCAACTGGATCATCTTCGACTGCCGTTTTTCATTAGCCGATGAGCAAGCCGGACACCGCGCTTATCGCCAAGACCATATCCAAGGCGCTCGTTATGCCGACTTAAATAAAGATTTATCGTCAGCGGTCAAAAGCTACACCGGCCGCCATCCTTTGCCTAACTTTAGTGAATTAGCCAATAAACTCGGTGCGTGGGGTGTGAATAATCGCAGCCAAATCGTGGTGTACGAAGATGCCAGCGGCGCTTTTGCGGGCCGCATGTGGTGGTTATTGCGTTGCATGGGACACACGCAAGTTGCGGTATTGGATGGCGGTATTAAACACTGGCAAAAACTCGGCTTGCCACAAACCACCGTGTTACCCAAAATCAGCGCCAGCTCATTCCGCAGCTATCTCGACAATCAACAATGGCTCAGCGCCCAACAAGTTGAAAACGGCTTGGCCAGCCGAAGCCTGACTTTAATTGATGCCCGCACCCCAGAGCGTTTTAACGGCTTACAAGAACCGATAGACCCAATTGCCGGCCATGTTCCCAAAGCCATCAACCGCCCATTTCAGCTTAACTTAGACTCGCAAGGTTTATTTTTACCCGTTGCGCAATTACGCCAGCAATTTAGCGCCTTAACCGCGAATCGCCCTGCCGAACAAATAGTGCATATGTGCGGCTCAGGGGTTACTGGTTGTCATAATTTATTAGCGATGGAAGTAGCGGGATTAAGCGGTTCAAAACTTTATGCGGGTTCGTGGAGTGAATGGATTGTGAATAAGAATAGATCGGTTGCTGCAGACAACCTCATTTGAACCAATGTCTGCAATATCGTCCCTTTCAGACACGAGGTTCGCGGATAAAACAAACGATACCGGTTGCGACAAAAGCGAACAGGCCTGAGGCAACAAAAGCTAAGCTGTAATCACCAATCAAGCTATGCAGGTAACCAGCGCTGTAGGCGGCAATCGCCGCCCCGATTTGATGGGCGAAGCAAATCCAGCCAAATACCACACCGACGTTTTGTTTACCGAACAAGTCTGCGGTCAATGCCGAGGTTGCTGGAATGGTCGACAGCCAATTCATGCCGTAAATGACCGAGAAAATCATTAATTGTCCGGTAGTATCTATGCTCGGCAGTAATATCAGCGTTACGCCTCTGACACCATAATAAAACACTAGCGGCCAGCGCTTGCCAAACCGGTCGCATAACCAACCCGATAAAATGGTGCCAAATACATCGGCCGCGCCCATGACGCCTAGCGACATCGCCATGGTCATTTCGGTGAAACCATGTTCGATGCCGTGTGGAATCAAATGGGTCTGCAGTAATCCAGAGGTGGTTAAACCACAAAGACCAAAACTCGAAGCCAATAGCCAGAATTGAAGGCTGCTCATGGCTGATCGCATGGGACTGCGATCAGGCTTAATGACTGTTGCATGAAATTCATTATCACCATAGGGCAACAGGCCTTTGGATTCGGGATCGTCTCTTAAAAATTTCAGCACCAAAGGTAAAGCTACCAAGCCTAAGGCTACGGCAATAAACAGCGTCGCCGCACGCCAGCCTTCATGAACATTGATATGCATTAGGACGGGGGTGAACACTAACTGGCCGGAGGAGAAGGCAGCGCCCAATATCCCTAACGCGAGCCCCCGATGTTTATGGAACCAGCGATTAATCAACGCCGACCCCATAATCATTGAAGTGCCGCCCGAACCTGCGCCAACCAACAGCCCCCAAAACAAATACATGTGCCAAGATTCCTGCATCAACACGCTGCCGCCAGCGCCTAACACCGATAGTATTAGGGTGATGACACTGACTTTTTTAGCACCGTATAAATCCATCAATCGGCCTAAAAATGGCCCTGCCAGACCAAATAACAGCAGATTTAGCGAAATCGCGCCGCTTATGGTTTCTCTATTCCATGCAAACTCCTGTTCCAGGGACAGCATGATGATCGCTGGAATGGAGCGCAGTGCCGAAGCAACAAACAAGCACAAAAACGTGACTGCCAGTACCACCCATGCATAGTGAACTGAATCAGTATGGCTTTTTGGCATGGTTAGTTCAGACTTGGACTGAAACATATTCGTGTGGGTTTAGATGAGGATAGATTTATTCGCCATCTGGAATCCGATCGAGTAATTCGATCAAACGGGTGACGCCTTGTAACAAAATGCCACCGACCCCCAGGGCAAACCAAACACCAATCACAAAACCCCAATGAATCGGCGCAGCGAAGAATTCCTCTCTAAACCAGAAAGTATGTCCCCACTCGTTGAAGCCGACGCTAACTAAAATCATGAACGGCCCAAACACCGCCAAGGTCAAAGGTAAGGAAATGCCTTTAGCATACAAAGGTAAGCGGGTTCTAGCATACAGCCAAGCGCAACCGCCCAAAATCACGTAGAGCGGAAAGTTGAAGTAAAACTCGATGATGTGATTTGCAGTAAACGGTGTATCGCGAATCGCCACCTGATGCCAAGAGTTGTCTTGTTCGGCAAAATAACTCCCCGCCCAGTACACGGCAAAGGTGTAAATGCTGATCCACATCGTCAATGTGAAATAACGACGAATCTCTTCCCTGGGTGCCAGTTGGTCCAGATTCCGGTCGCGCGTGGTCCATAGGTAACCCCAAAAGCCGCTGGCGACGGCCGCGATGACCGCGAGTTCGATATAAAACAGCCGCATCCAGTACTGTTCGAACGCCGGTTCCGTGGAATCTAAGCCGTGTTCTATGGCAAAAGCGCCCTGATACAGCCGTAAACTGACATACATAACGGTTAATACGCCAAAGGCCTTTAAATATTTGGGTAAGTCAATCAAATACCAAGGCAATGATTTGGGGTTTTCGGTGCTTAAGCGAACCTGTTCTGTGGTGGTAGACATGATTTTTGCTCCTGAGTTAATTGAATTTGGGAATAACGGCAGCGGAAATGCTCGAGATATAGCGTTTTCCCATCACGTCGTCGTAAAGGAACAGCAAACCGCCGATACGGCTATCAGCGTCTTTGATCAACCCATCCAGCTTTTCCGTTTCCCAAGCGGCATCGCGCACTTCAATCGTGACAGTGCGTTGTTCGCCGGACTCAATAGGCGCATTGTTATCCAAGCTCAGGCCGTTATTACTGACGTCATCTTTACCGAGCGTGTTGCCTATATTGGCTAATTCAGCGTTGATAAAATGCACGTTAGCGCTCGAAAACTCACCGATTCTGATCGCGCCTTGGCTTCTATTATCGACATTGACCTGCAACAGCATGGCGCGTTGAGCAACGTTGTATTCGGCTTTTATGGTGTCGACATTGACTGTTCCGGCATTGACTTTAGCCGACAAAGGTAAAATGCGATCCAGCCCTGCTTGTAATGGGATTGCATCTGGGTAACGGTTGGCCGTGACGGCATTCAGCGCCAAGACCAATACAGGAACGCCGACTAACACAGCTTTAGCAATGAGTTTGTCCTGATTGGTGATCAACTCATGCTCCAAACCGGCATCCAGCATTCGGTAACGACTGATGAACAAGGGACGACGCACCCACCACAATAACCAGCCGGCCGCTAACAGGCCCCAGAACAAGTGCCAAAACACGCCGTTGGCAAAGCCGAAGCTTTCCATGTCAATCAATTCACCGTTAATGGTTTTAATCGTGTTGCTGAAATCGCCGGGATTGCCACCAATTTCCAACCATACACCTGGCCCCATCACTTGCCCTGCGTCTTTTAAATTAAAAAACGGGTGAATGTGATAACGCCCCGGCAAACGGCCTTTCATGACTACTTTGAAATCATAGTCACCACCCGGCTCCAGCGCTACAGAGTTGCTCCAAGGCTTACCGTTCAGGTAACGCTCGGTACGAATCAGCACCGGTCCCGGCGTGGAGATATTCAAGAAGCTGGCTTCCGGTTTTGGCACACTGATCGGCCAATCTTCGGCAACATGAAACTTGCCGCTGACACTGACTTCGTCATTGACGTTAAATTTTTGCGTGGACCACTGCACGTCGTACCACTGTATGGTCCGCATCCGAATGAACGGCTCCAAGGCTTTTTCGCCATGTGCCTGAGCAGCGGGTACTGATAACACCGACAATACATTCAACAACAGTAATGCCAACATCCAAGGTTTAAAAGGTTTAAAGAGTGATTTCATGACAGTTGTTCCTTAGATTTTTTTCAGATAACGGGTGTTAGCAAACCATTTACCGATGTACCACCACAGCGGATACATCAATGAACATAACAGTGCCGAACAAAATGCCGCCAAGGGTGTGGCGTATTGGCCATAGGTTCGCAAGGTGCCGCGCTCGATGATGCGCAGGTATTCCGGCATGCCGGTACGGATATATTGGAAACCAAACAAATCAGCCACAGTCAGTTGGCTGTTTTGGTATTCAACCGCTTGATGGAACATGCCGAAGATCGGCCAATTGGTGGGATAGAACAACAAAGCAAACGCCGCACCGCCAAAAATAGAGGTGATGGTTAGACTATTGGTGAGCATCAATAAGGTATCCAATACCAGAGCACCCGGTACCATGGTGGCTGGCAACACCATATTGATAGGAAAGAAATTCCAATAGTGATAGGCAAATACTCGGGTAACCCAAGTACCGATCAACAAGGCGGCAACGCACAGCGTGGCGCCCAGCGGCAAACGAAATTTATCCCACAACACCGCTTGCACGGCGGCTGGAAAGGTAATGCCGATTAAGGGTGTGACCAATGGCCACCACTGCCGGTCTTTCCAATCAACCCAGAAGTCCCAATCGCCCACCGTCAGGGCAAAATGCAGATGAAACGAGCCGATGAACAGAAATAAAGCCAAGACCAGAATCAGATAATCGTAAGCTCTGACCAGCCGAGCTTTCTCGCCCTGATAGGGTTTAAACCTTGAAATTGGAATTTGTGCAGACATAGTAAGAATCCCCCGAGTGTGTTTGAGTGAACGGCAGTCGCCATTGAGTGTTTAGGCGCGTCGCCAACCGCAAGCTACCCTTGGGGGAGTAAAACTATGTAAGCTGATCGACACGCTCGCGGTATAAGGTAGAGAGAAACCGTTTGGCTGTGAAATGGTGAAATTTCATCCGCTATCATCAAGACTATTCATACTGGCCCGCATCGATTTTGTTTAGTATGAAACTCAATTTATTGAGGAGCCTCTATATGGCCAATCTACGCAAATTCGACTTAAATCTGTTACTGGCATTCGATGTATTGATGCGGGAGCGCAATGTCACCCGCGCGGCGGAATCCATGTTCGTGACGCAGTCGGCGATGAGCCATACCTTGCATCGCTTACGCCAGCAACTCAACGACCCAGTACTGATCAAATCGCCCGCCGGTATGCAGCCAACTGCACTCGCACTGGCATTGGTGGAGCCGGTGCGCAGTCTTTTACAGGAGATGGAACGATTGCTCGAAGCGCCGCAGGCTTTCGATCCAGCCTCCAGTCAGCGGCGTTTTACCATCGCCGCCACCGATTACATGGAATTTTTAATCTTGCCGGAGTTGTCGAAATTGATTGAGCAGTCGGCACCGAGCGTGGATATTCATATCAAGCGGACAGAGTCTTCTTTTCCTTTGTCACAGTTAGAAAACGGTAATCTGGATGTGGTATTGGGTTTTGCTTCGGTACTGAATCCGCCCGCACATTTGAACTGCGAACATTTATTCATGGACCGCATGGCTTGCGTGGTGAGGCAGGATCACCCCGCGATCAAAGCGGCGCCATCGTTGGAGGCGTATTTGGCGGCAACGCATATGCTAATCTCCAGAACCGGCGATAAATTGGGTGTGATAGACGAGAAATTGGTGGAATTGGGCTTGGAGCGACGGATTAATTTCATCGTGCCGCATTTTTTGTCGGCACCCTTAATCGTTGCTCAGTCGAATATGATTTTGTCCTTACCCTACCGTTTGGCTATAGCGTTCCAGAAACTGCTACCACTGGATGTCTTACCGATTCCGATCAGTTTGCCGGACTACGATTTGGCGATGATTTGGCATCCCTTATGGGAAAAGGATCCGGCCCACGCTTGGTTGCGGGAACAAATTACCTCAATAGGCCGGAAAATAGCTGCCAGTGAAATACGGCTTTAACGTCCTGGCAAGCCAGCGGACAAGGCTTTGACCTTCAATAGGAAGTAAGGCGGTTTAGATTGATCATCACCGCCGTTCAGTGTAGCCGAGCGATGCAAGCGATTAACCACGGCATAGAGTTGTCCGTTAGTACCAAAACTAAAGGAGTCGACCCATGAAAGCCGTGGACATTGCGCCAATTGCCGGTATTGTCGTTTAGGATCGATCACGCCAATCGCATTGTTGGCTAAGTCACCCAGATAGATATTGTTATTTTCATCGATGCTGATGCCGTCCGAGATCGGTTTGTCGCTATAACGCTCAACATGCTGAGCGAGTTGTTGGGGCGTTAATGACTGGTTGATTAAGTCGGCGGCTTTAATCCGGTAAAGGCTGAGACCGTGCATCGGCCCGAAATACACCCATTCATTCGCCAAATCCTCGGTAATGGGATTAACACCAATATGCGGCTTAACTAATTCACCCGACGGGGTTTTCACCTGAATCGGCACATTGTCGATGACCAAATCGACGTTTTCCGGCACCACACTATGATGCCCCTCCAACACCCTTCGAGCGGCACCTGTCGACAAGTTGACCACAATCAAAGCGGCATTCGCGCCGCCAGCCGGATCACTGATAAAGGCGTGGTTGTGATGGGTATCTAACGCAAAGTCGTTGACGAACGCATCCTTGGGCGCAATCGGGGCCGGCAGGTAAATCAAACGCTGCAGTTTGTTGGTTTTGGTATTCCAGCCGACCAGTTTGGGTGTCACACCGCTACGCATGCCGTTATCCAACATCCAGACGATACCGTTACTGTCAGAGCGGATACCCAGCACCGAGTCGAGCTTGATCGGTGCGGTCGAATCGGCCGCAGACATTTCCTGATTCGGAAAAGGTAGCAAGGCTTGATCCTTGTACTCAACCACTGTGTATGGCGGTTGATAAAACTGATGTTGGCTCATGATGATCCTGCCATTTGCCGTCGCCGTGACATTACCGGGCCCTGTGTCAAGGTTGGCCAATACATCAAAATTAGAATTGCCATCAGCCAGAGCCTCAAAGGCAGTAAATAGCATGACGGTGCAAGATCGAGTGACACGGTTCATGGTTATCTCCGTTATGTTGTTGGGTTAAGCAACACCATACGGGAAGGTTAAACCCGTGTTAAATGAGATTATTTAATCATCGACCATTCAGAACATTGATGATGACTTGAGTATTCAATCTTGCTAGTAGCCAGATTCAGCTGATCCATTCAAGATAAAAAATTCGCTCTGGCTTATTCCAATCTACTGCTTGTCGTCGCTTGATTTTTTCGACCCCCTATTTTCGTAGGATTTCAGTTAGGTCGGTTTTGTGTGAGAATGATTTGAAGTCCAATTTTCATTCACTTCCACTCAAAAAAGGAAAAAATAACAATGAGCGAAGATAGTATTCAAACAGAACAACAAAACACGATTACTGAAGAAAACTCGACAATTCAAGGTCGTAGCATATTTCTGATTGAGACTGTAGCGGCTGGCGTGGCTGTTCAAACCGCGCTTTTGACTGAGGATAACAACGTTCATTCGATGCCCGCTGTTTTTCCAAGCTTGCAATATGCTTTACAACAAATTGATGAATTAAGAGCCCATATCATCAATCATTTCGAAAATGCTGCTCAAGTCGGTGCAAAAATTATTGCTGATCACGCCGCCGCTCAAGCCAGCGAAAAAGAAAACTCAGACACTGAATAAAACTTATTGACTTGAGATTGTTGGCCTTCGCCTGTTTAAAGGCCAACTTTTGAGGATAAACAAGCAATTGGTTTTAGGTTTTACGCTTCACTTCCAGAATATTCGGCAATTGATTGATTTTTGCCAACACCGAACTTAATTGCTCGGTATTTTCAATTTGAATCGCCATCGTCAAAATCGCTGATAAATCATCATGGGTTTTCAAAGAGGCGTCGCTAATGTGGATTTTTGCAGTGCTGAGCAGTTGCGAAACATCGCCTAACAAATTCGGTGCATTGAAGGCATGTATCACAATCGACACAATATGCCGCGCGGCTTGATTACCGCCCCATTCCGCACCGATTAATTGGCTTTTTTGTTCACTATTTAAATGCAGAATGTTTTCGCAATCTTGGCGGTGAATAGTAATCCCGCGTTTATGCGACATAAAGCCAATAATCAGCTCACCTTTTAACGGCGTGCAACAATGCGCCATCGTGGTGACGACATTATCAATACCCGCCACCGTGACCGTTGATTGGGTACTGACTTTCGCTGCAACCAATTTCAAACGTGCAGGTTCCAGTTCCGGAATTTTCAGCGCCGCGACTAATTGGCGATTGTTAATATCACCGCGCCCCAGTGCTTCGTAAAAATAATCGGGGGTAGCTAATTTAAAGTGTTTCAGCAAATCGGCTAGATCAAGGTGTTTAATCCCCAAGCGCTTGCTTTCTTTTTCTAATAACTGTTTACCGGCGGCAATATTTTCGCCTTGCTGTTGTTGTTTAAACCAGCTTTTAACCTTGCTAATTGCTCTTGGGGTTTTCAGATAGCCAAGATTAGGGTCTAGCCAATTGTGGTTAGGTTGACCGCTTTTGACGGTGATAATTTCGACTTGCTCGCCGGAACTGAGGGTATAAGTCAAAGGCTTAATCTGGCCATTGACTTTGGCACCGCGACAAGTGTGACCAATTTGCGTGTGAATCGCATAAGCAAAATCTAGCGGGGTAGCGCCTTTGATTAAATCGATCAATTTACCGGCTGGGGTTAACACAAACACCCGATCAGAGAACAGTTCAGTATGGAAGTTTTCGATTAGGTTATCGCCACTGTCTTTGTCTTCTAACAACTGGCGTAGCGAGGCGATGTTTTTCTCGGTGGCAGGATTAAATTTACTGCCTTCTTTATAACGCCAGTGCGCAGCAACCCCAAGCTCGGCAAATTCGTGCATGGCTTTGGTGCGAATTTGCACTTCGATGCGGTTGCCTTGTTCATCAAGCACCACCGTATGCAAAGATTGGTAGCCATTTTCTTTAGGGTTGGCGATGTAGTCATCGAATTCTTTAGGGATGTATTGCCAAATACTGTGTACTAAGCCCAAAGCGGTGTAACAAGTAGAAAGATTGTCGACAATCACCCGCACTGCTAACAAATCGTAAAGCTCGTCAATGCTGAGCTTTTTGTTATGCATTTTGCACCAGATGCTATAGATGTGTTTTGGACGACCATAGACTTTGGCTTGAATCGCTTCGTCTTGCAGGTTTGTTCGCAACGTAGCTAAAAAGCGTTGGATACAAGTTTCGCGCTGCTCGCGTTTATCGGCTAAGGATTTAGCGATGGCGAAATAGTTTTCTGGATCGATATAGCGAAACGCGAGGTCTTCCAGCTCCCATTTAAATTGGCTTATCCCAAGACGATTGGCTAAAGGGGCGTAAATATCAATGGTTTCACGGGCAATAAAGCGCTGAATCGACTCATCTTCACTACGCAAATTGCGTAAGCGTTGAATCCGAAATGCCAGCTTAATCAATACCGCTCGCACATCTTGAGTCATCGCCAGCAACATTCGGCGCAAGGTTTCCGACTGATTCGGTTGATTGGCCATCTCCGGACTGTAGATGCTGACTTTGTTCAGCCAAACCACATCTTTGACTAAAGACGCCACCGTCGCGCCAAATTGTTCGCTGATTTGCTGATCGCTGACAAAACCCACCACGCGCGAATCACTTAATAAAGCAGCAAGGATGGTTTGCAAATCAATATGCGCGGTCATCAATACGGTAGCGACATCGATACCTTTTGGACGGATATTAGCGTTGGGATTGGCAATTTGCGCGGTGGCTTGATCGACTAAATTTAAGGCTTTGACAATTTGCGCGGCATCAGCGGCATCAAAGCTTGGAAACAATTGTTTGACCAAGTCGACAGTGTGGTTCATAGCGGGCAAGGGCTCCATTCAATCACAGCGAGTGTTTTTTGCCAGTAAACCATTTAATGGCATCTCAAGCAACGCTTAGAATTGAAGGGTTTTGATGTTGGGAGTATTTAGAAGGGTGATTCCCGTGTGAACACGGGAATCGGTCTATCAGATGTTTAGCTAAGCGCTAAACCTTAACCACTCTTAGTGAGCAGCTGCGTAAATCACCATCATTTCTTTGTAGAAAGCCAAAGTTGCTTTCAAAGAATTAATAGCGTTAGCGTCACCATTTTCAACTTCTTCTTTAGCAGCTTTCAATTTGTCGCCTGCTTTTTGACGTAAACGCTCAGTTTGCTCATAACGGAATTCTTTTTGTGCTTGGCGAACATCGCCCAACGCTTTTAATACTTCTGCTTTCTCGCCTTTTTCTGCTAAAGCAATTGCTTCTTCAACTTTCGCAATGGTTGTTTCGCCAGCAGCGCGAACTTTTGCATTGCCGTCTGCGTTAGCAGAAACAGATGTAGAAACTAATGCTGAAGTCATTAGCAAAGAAACTAAAATTTTTTTTAAATTCATTATTACCAGTCCTGTCAGTTAAAATTTTAATAACCTTATTAAAAATATTGATTAAATTTAATTTGGTTTTGCTTGAAAGCCTTTAAATCCTACCATGATTTTTAAATTTATTAACAAAGCCAGAATAGCCGAATTATTACCATAAAATTAAAGCGGTTTAACAAATCAGTAGAAATATTTAATTTAACTTTAATTATCAGCTAGTTAACCCTTTTAACACAATTAAATAATGGTTATTATTTGGCGCTATTTTTGCATCACCGATTGATAAAAAACCAAGCCAATGACGCAAAATAGTGACTCAATTTAGAGCAGAACTCGCTCTATGCCGCCATTACCCGCTTGTTTGATATAGGACTCCAGCCATTTTTTGCCCAATACATGACGGGCAATTTCGACCACAATGTAATCAACTTCCAACTGATCAACCTCGTCTTCATAGCGTTTTAAGCCTTGAACACA
The DNA here is from genome assembly GCA_945877625.1 of Methylomonas koyamae. Taxonomy (GTDB): domain Bacteria; phylum Pseudomonadota; class Gammaproteobacteria; order Methylococcales; family Methylomonadaceae; genus Methylomonas; species Methylomonas koyamae_C. Next base: position 14,989 of record CAMCSF010000011.1, read on the forward strand.
AGACGGACAAGAGGTCAGCATTTTCACCGGCCCATCGTAATTTTCACTCCGCAATTTCGCTGCATCAGCTTGCAATTCTTCGGCTTTGCGGAAACGAACTTGGTTAGAAATATCTGGCCGTGCTACCGCCAAAGTCCCCGATTCGCCACAGCAACGCTCGGATTTATTCACCGTTGAACCCATCAAAGCGTTAACCGTTTTCATCGGCTCTTGTTGTTTTAACGGGCTATGACAAGGATCGTGGTACAGATAACGAGTACCATCAATCCCATCCAGTTTGACGCCTTTTTCCAACAGATATTCGTGAATATCAATCAAGCGACAACCCGGAAAAATCTTCTCAAACTCGTAATCAAACAATTGATCCAAACACGTTCCGCAACTCACCACCACGGTTTTAATATCCAGATAATTCAAGGTATTAGACAAACGGTGGAATAACACCCGATTATCGGTGGTGATTTTCTGCGCCTTATCAAACTGCCCAGCCGCGCGCTGCGGATAACCACAACACAAATAACCCGGCGGCAACACGGTTTGCACACCAATCTCAAACAACATCGCTTGAGTGGCTAAACCCACTTGCGAGAACAAGCGTTCTGAACCGCAACCGGGGAAATAAAACACCGCTTCCGAATCGGTACGGGTTTTCTGCGGATCACGAATAATCGGCACAATGCTGTCATCTTCAATATCCAATAAAGCACGGGCGGTTTTTTTCGGCACATTATTGGGCATTTTGCGATTCACAAACTGAATCACCTGCTCACGGACTGGCGGTTTACCGGTCGATGACGGCGGCTGTTTCAGCTGGCCTTTGCTCCACGGTTTCAGCAACAAACTGGCTAAGCGTTGCCCCTTATAAGCCCAACGGATCATCAGCGTCCGCATTAACTTCACCGTATTCGGATGGCTGGCGGTTAAGAAGGCAATCGCCGCGGTTTTGACTGGATTAAAGCTTTGCTTGCCCATTTTGCGTAACAGATTACGCATATTCATCGACACATCGCCAAAATCAATGTCAACCGGACACGGGTTGAAGCATTTATGACACACCGTGCAATGGTCAGCAACGTCTTCAAACTCTTGCCAATGATGAATAGAAATCCCGCGCCGAGTTTGCTCTTCGTATAAAAACGCTTCGATCAGCAAAGAAGTGGCGAGAATTTTATTCCTCGGTGAATACAACAAATTCGCCCGTGGTACATGCGTCGAACACACCGGCTTACATTTACCGCAACGCAGACAGTCTTTCACCGAATCAGCAATCGCGCCAATATCGCTTTGCTGCATGATTAACGATTCAAAGCCCATCAAGCTAAACGAGGTGGTGTAAGCCGCGCGTAAATCTGCACCGGGCATCAACTTACCGCGATTGAAACGCCCTTCTGGATCGACTTGGTTTTTATAAGCGTGGAAATTGGCTAATTCTTCCGGCGTCAAAAACTCGTATTTGGTGATACCAATCCCATGCTCGCCGGAAATCACCCCACCCAAGGAACGCGCCAACACCATAATTCGCGCCACTGCTTGATTGGCTTCTTGCAGCATGTCGTAATTATCGGAATTGACCGGCAAATTGGTATGCACATTGCCATCGCCAGCGTGCATGTGGAGCGCGACAAACACTCGACCACGCAACACGTCTTTATGCACCGCTTCAATCCGTTCAATCACTGGCCGGAAATTATCACCTTCAAAAATTTCTTTTAAGCGCGGCAATAACGCTTGTTTCCATGAAATCCGTAACGAATGGTCTTGGATTCGGTGGAACAAACTCGGTTGTTCAGCACGGTTGGTCAATTCACCGACCACAATACCATGCTGATCAAACAACGCTTCCGCTTGCGCTAACGGCAAATCTAAATTGTCATACAGCCACTGCCAGCGTTGGCGCACTTCTTCAATACGCTCCAAACCACGCGCACGGCGATCACCGATTAACTCAACGCTGTTAAAATCTTCTTCATAAGAACGTAGCGGCAAATCGCCGTTTAACAACTGACTTAAGGCATCACATAAACGCAGCTTGTTTTGTAACGACAGCTCGATATTAATCCGCTCAATGCCATCGCAATAATCGCCCATCCGAGGCAATGGAATCACCACATCTTCATTAATTTTAAAGGCATTGGTGTGTTTGGCAATCGCGGCGGTTCTGGCACGATCTAGCCAGAATTTTTTGCGGGTTTCAGGACTAATGGCAATAAAACCTTCGGCACTACGGGCGTTACATAAACGCACCACTTCCGAAGCGGCTAAAGCGACTTGGTTTTCATCATCACCGACAATGTCACCGATTAATACCATTTTCGGGCGACCGTGACGCTTAGCTTTAGTCGCATAACCGACCGCTTTCACGTAACGCTCATCAAGATGTTCAAGCCCCGCCAACATCACCCGACCATCGCCATTTTTCGGCAAGTTGGCCAGATAATCACGAATTTCGACAATCGCCGGCACCGCCTCACGCACTTGGCCAAAAAACTCTAAACAAACCGTGCGGGTATGCGGCGGCATTTTGTGCAAAATCCAACGCGCCGAAGTAATGATGCCATCACAACCTTCTTTTTGAATTCCCGGTAAACCGCCTAAAAACTTGTCGGTAACGTCTTTGCCTAATTCGCCTTTGCGGAATTGATCGCCAGCAATGGTTAAGCTTTCTTCACCTAACGAGGTTTTGCCATCGGCAGCAAAGCGTTTCAAGGTAAAAGTGACTTCGGCTTGGTCGTGAATTTTGCCGAGATTGTGGTTAAAGCGCTCAACTTCCAACCAATTACCATCCGGTGTCACCATCCGCCATGACAGCAGATTATCGAGCGCCGTGCCCCACAATACCGCTTTTTTACCGCCGGCATTCATGGCGATATTACCGCCGATACAAGAAGCATCGGCCGACGTTGGGTCACACGCAAACACTAAGCCGGCATTATCAGCGACATCCATCACCCGCCGCGTCACTACACCAGCACCGGTATCAATCGTGGCGTAAGTTTGTTCAACACCCGGTAAGCTGCTTTGATAATCAACCCGACCAATCTGGATTAATTTTTCGGTATTAATCACCGCCGAATAAGGCGTCAATGGCACAGCACCGCCGGTGTAACCGGTACCGCCGCCACGGGGAATAATGGTTAAACCGAGCTTGATGCAATCACGCACCAAATGCCCGACTTCCAACTCAGTGCTTGGATACAACACCACAAACGGATATTCGACCCGCCAATCGGTAGCATCGGTGACATGGGAAACTCGCGCAAAGCCATCAAAACAAATATTGTCTTTGCGAGTGTGTTTGGATAACAAGGCCAAGGTTTTACGGCGCATGTCATGCGTGCGATCAAAATGCGCTTCAAAGGCATCGACCGCTTGATGAGCCGCTTCAATTAACAACGCCACGCGATCAGCACGATCAGAATGCTCATTTTCCAACTCAGCATGGCGATTTTTCATCTGCTTTAAGCGATGACGCAAAGCATCCAGCAAAGCGCGACGGCGTTTGCGGTTATCCAGCAAATCGTCTTCTAGGTACGGATTACGCTGCACCGCCCAAATATCGCCCAGCACTTCGTAAAGCATTCGCGCCGAACGACCGGTGATTTTTTCATCACGCAACGAGTCCAAAATCTGCCAATGCTGTTCGCCTAATAGACGAATCACGATTTCGCGATCAGAAAACGAGGTGTAGTTATAAGGAATTTCACGCAGCCTTGATGGGGCTTGGTGAGTTGAAGGGTTTTGAAGTTGGGCTTCCACAGACATCCTGATTAATGGCGTGGTTAAAAAGCCACGGATTGTATCATTCACGAAACGGCAAAAATACCATTAACAATTCATTGAATAATCCAGCATCAGCGAGCACCTCGAGATAGGCTAAGTTTTAAAATCGGCGCTATCTGATTTTGGGTGGATAAGTTATCCTAAGCTAAGTCGATATTTAGGATTAGATGGCCTTCATGCATCTAATGCCAACTCGCAAAACCTTTAGGAACGCCATCTTAAGTAACAACGCTTAACCCCATTTAAAAAACCTAGGCTACGCAGCGCATACCTTAAAAGCTTTTACTAACAAAAAGCCTTCATCGGTACGCGCTGCGTACCCTACGTATTACCGGAATTTTTAGGTGTTTACTTAAAATGGATTTAACAAGGACGCCAAGCTACAAGCTATTCAGCCATCAATATAGCCATGAGTTTTTCTGATATTTTCATCTCTCGCCCCGTCGCCACCACCCTACTCACCTTAGGTGTGGCTTTAGCTGGTTTGCTTGGTTTTTTGCAATTACCGGTCGCGCCGTTACCCCAAGTTGATTTCCCGACTATCTCGGTTTCCGCCAATATCCCCGGCGCGAGTCCTGAAACCATGGCTTCCAGCGTCGCCACACCGTTGGAACGCTCATTAGGTCGAATTGCTGGGATTACTGAAATGACCTCCTCCAGCAATCTCGGCTCAACTCGCATTACCTTACAGTTTGATTTAGATCGCGACATCGACGGCGCCGCTCGCGACGTTCAAGCGGCGATTAACGCCGCCAGCAGTTTATTGCCACCCAATATGCCGAATCGGCCTAGCTATCGCAAAATCAATCCCGCCGACTCACCGATCATGATTTTGGCGTTAAGTTCCACCACCGTCAGCCGAGGTGAAATGCACGATGCCGCGATGACGATTTTGGGACAGAAAATTTCCCAAATTGATGGAGTTGGCCAAGTCTCAGTCGGTGGTAGTTCTTTGCCAGCGGTGCGAATCGAGCTGAATCCTGGCGCATTAGCCAAATACAACATTAGCCTTGATGAAGTCCGAAACGCGATTGCCAGCACCAATGCCAATCGTCCCAAAGGTGCGTTGGAATTTAATCACCAACACTGGCAAATTCAAGCCAATGACCAAGCGGATAAAGCCGAAGATTACCTGCCAGTGATTGTCGCCTATCGCAATAATGCGCCGATTCGGATTGCTGATTTAGGCACAGCGATTAATTCGGTGGAAGATTTACGCAATACTGGCCTCAAAAATGGCAAGCCTGCCGTATTGTTAATCATCAACAAACAACCCGGCGCTAACATCATCGAAACCGTCGAGCGAGTCAAAGCCTTATTGCCACAATTACAAGCCTTATTACCGGCAGCGATTGATTTATCAGTAGCGATTGACCGCTCAATGACCATCCGCGCTTCGGTCGATGAAGTTGAACACAGCTTAATCATCGCGATTGGCTTGGTGATTATGGTGGTTTTACTGTTTTTACGGCGCTTACGCTCGACCTTGATTCCGATTATCGCTGTGCCGGTATCGTTAATTGGCGCTTGCGGCATCATGTATTTACTCGATTACAGCTTAGATAATTTGTCGTTGATGGCCTTGACCATCGCCACTGGCTTTGTGGTTGATGATGCGATTGTGGTACTCGAAAACAGCAGCCGCCACATTGAAAACGGTTTATCACCGTTAGAAGCGGCGCGGCGCGGGGTAAGCGAAGTGGGCTTTACTGTGTTGGCAATGAGCTTGTCGTTGATTGCGGTATTTACCCCGATTTTGTTGATGGGCGGGATTGTCGGACGGTTGTTTAGAGAATTTGCCGTGACTTTATCGGCGGCGGTTTTGGTGTCTTTAATCGTGTCGCTAACCGTGACGCCGATGCTCTGCGCCCGCTGGCTAAGCAATGAATCGGAATCACAACCCAATCGTTTACTGCAATGGTGGGATAAGCGCTTAGACGGCCTACAAAATGGCTATCAACACAGTTTAAGCTGGGCCTTACGGCATCGACGGTTGATGATGTTGCTGTTGGCGGCTTGTGTTGGCCTTAATGTCTATCTCTACATTATCGTCCCCAAAGGCTTTTTCCCAACCCAAGACACCGGACGCATCAGCGGCAGCTTGCAAACGGATCAAAGCGCTTCGTTCCAATCCTTGCAAAGTAAATTGCATGAAATTGCTGGCGTTCTAGGCAAAGACCCACAAATTACCACCGTGATTGGCTTTGCTGGTGGTCAAAGTAGCAGTGGTCAATTGTTTGCCGTGTTAACCCCACCCGATCAACGCGAAGAAAAAGTCAGTGACATTACCCGCCGTTTACGAAAAAAATTAGCCGACATAGCCGGCGCCAATCTGTTTTTACAACCGGTGCAAGAATTGCGAATTGGCGGACGAGGTTCGGCGGCGATGTTTGAATACAGTTTGCAATCCGATAACCTTGCTGAACTGCGCGAATGGACGCCAAAAGTGTTGGCAGCGATGCAAGCCATGCCCGAACTGACTGACGTTAACACCAATCAACAAGACAAAGGCCAGCAAGTGTCGTTAGTGGTTGATCGGGAAAAAGCCTCGCGTTATGGCATCAGCCAAGCGGCGATTGATACCGCCTTAAACAATGCATTTGGTCAACGCCAAGTATCGGTGATTTATCATCCTTTGAATCAATATCGGGTGGTGATGGAACTAGCGCCGGAATACTGGCAAAACCCGCAGACCTTGCAACAGCTGTATATCAACAGCACCAGCAAAGACCCCAAGATTGCCAACACTCAAGTACCGTTAGCCGCTATCGCTGAATTTAAACCTAGCAACACACCGTTAAGTGTCAATCATCAAGGCCAATTCGCGGCAGCGACTTTTTCGTTTAATCTGAAATCGGGTAGCTCGCTATCTGAGGTAACGCCGTTAATTCAGCAAATGTTAGCCAAATTGGGCGCTCCCAATAGTTTACGCGGCAGTTTCCAAGGCTCCGCCAAAGCTTTTCAAGAATCTAACAGTAGTCAACCGATGCTGATTTTGGCGGCCTTGCTATCAATCTATATCGTGCTAGGCATTCTTTATGAAAGCTACATCCACCCAATCACCATCTTGTCTACCCTGCCCTCGGCTGGCGTCGGTGCTTTGCTGGCGTTGCTGGCTTGCGATACCGAATTTAGCCTGATTGCTTTGATTGGGGTGATTTTGCTGATTGGCATCGTCAAAAAGAACGCGATTATGATGATTGACTTTGCTTTACACGCGGAACGGGAACAGGGCTTAAGTTCCGAACAAGCGATTTTTAAAGCCTGCGTGTTGCGGTTTCGGCCAATTATGATGACCACACTGGCGGCTTTATTCGGCGCCTTGCCGTTGGCATTAGGTTCTGGCTATGGTGCAGAGCTAAGACAACCGCTGGGGATTTCGATTGTCGGCGGCTTGTTGGTTAGCCAAGCTTTGACCTTGTACACCACACCGGTGGTTTATTTGTATTTGGATAAATTGAGTGGCTGGGTTAAGCGTAAACAGCGGCGAGTTATTGATTAAAAATCAGTTTTTCTTGATTCGGTTGCCAAGCAGGATATTTCCCCATAATCGCAGCAAACAGCGATGAACCAACAAACTGCTGTAACCATAAACGGGTTTTTGGATAATCTGCTTGATTAAACCAATCGCTATCAACCGCAGCGAACTGGCGAATAAACGGCAAGATAGCGGCGTCAGCGATAGCAAAATTAGCACCGGACAAATACTCAGTTTGATTTAAACGCTGTTCGAGTGCTGCTAAAAAGACTTCGCCTTGTTGGCGATAATGGCTTGCTGGAAATTCTGGGTAACGGTCAGCATATTTGTAACGATCTAAAGCTTGCTTAAAATCGCCATCATTACAAGCAATCAGCTGTTTAATCTCATCGGCATTTAAGCCAGTAAGCCAGTTGTCTGGATCATGTTGCTGTAGTGCCCAGCGCATAATATCGAAACTTTCATCAATCACCCGCCCATTTTCTAAAACGAGAACCGGCACCGTGGCTTTCGGTGAAGCGATTAACATCGCATCGGGTTTGTGTTTCAGTTCAATTTCGCGCAGTTCGACCATCACCCCAGAATAGGCAATGGCCAAACGCGCTCGCATCGCATAGGGACAACGCCGAAAACTATAAAAAATCGGCAGAAGCGGGTTTTTCTCTAACAATCTTTAACCTTTTAAAGCCTGACGCTTGGATTCCAATTCGGTATAAAAATGCCGTCTTAACATCGAATCTTCCGGTACAGAGTCTGTAGCATTTAATACAGTTTTCTCGGATTTGATGAAAACCATTAAGCCACATACCCCAACAAATACTGCCAACACAACTAAAATATCCATTGCAAACTCCTAATCTGATTTATTTACGGTTATTAACATACCATTAGTTAATGAATTATCACTGTGACATATTGTCGCGCGGCAATTAGTCACATTTTCAAATAGACGATTTAGCAGTAATCTACAAACCATGCTAGATGCGCTAGCTAAAGATTCTTCCTCTACGTCCGGCTTCAAGTCGGATTTTTTTTGCCCGAAATTGGGCGCCTGCTTCTGTAAAATTTGCGCAAACCCATCATTAGCTTAAAAACATGACCCCAATTAACAGTATTTGCGTCTATTGCGGCTCTAGCCCAGGACGCTTAGAGGTGTATAGCCAAGCCGCCCATCAGCTTGCCGAATCGCTAGTCAATCAAAACATCCGCTTGATTTACGGCGGTGCCAGCATTGGCATTATGGGCATGGTGGCCGACCGAGTCTTAGCGCTGGGCGGCGAAGTGATTGGCGTGATTCCCCAAGCTTTATCGCATAAAGAAGTTGCTCATCCTAATCTTAGCGAGTTGCATATCACCGACAGCATGCACGAACGCAAAATGTTGATGGCCGAGTTAGCCGATGGCTTCATCGCCCTACCCGGCGGCATCGGCACCCTTGAGGAATTATTCGAAATCTGGACTTGGGCACAATTGGGTATTCACAATAAACCCTTGGGATTACTCAATGTCGCTGGCTATTTCGATGATTTGATTCGCTTTTTGGATCACATGACTGAACAAGCATTTTTCAAATCGCGTCATCGCCAGATGTTGATGATCGAAAGCCAACCCGAACCCTTACTGAATCGCTTGTTAAACTTTCAATATCCGACCATACACCCTTGGCTGGGCAAAGACCAAATTTAATCAAGCGCTGCAAAAATCACTTGTTCAATCATTGGCAAGGCTTGTTTGATGTGCTCAAAACTGTGCGAACCGCCTTCAAAAGTCAACAGTTTGGCCTTGCCTTGATAGTTCAATACAGTTTGCTGGGAATCAATTAATTCATCAGCCATATCTAACAAAATCGTTCTATCGATGGCTTGGGTATTGTTTTCTAAATGCTGTTGAAATGGCCGATATTGGTCGCAGTGCGCTTGATGCCATTGATAAGGCTGACCGAGTTCATCATTTTCAGTCACGCCAATAAATTGAGTCAGCAATTCACTCGGATTGATGGCGGGATTAATCATGATGGCCTTGCTACCGGTTTTCATCGCCAGATATTCACTGGCAAATCCCCCCATTGAAGAACCCATGAACAACACTTGATAACCTTGGTCTAAAAACTGATTCCATTCAAACAACATCGCCTCAACCAAGCTTTGAAAATCTCGGTAATCGACATTCGGACTAAAAAATACGATGTGCTTTTGCTGACAAAATGCCTGCATCACCACTAACTTTTCCTTGCTTTGCAACAAATTGCCATTGCAATCCAATGAAGCTGAATTGAAACCGTGAAGATAGATGATGGCTGTTTTCATAAAGTACAAATCCTACTATTAACTGTGGAAAGCTCGAAGCGATGGTTACTAACCCGCGATGTTTTAGCTTAAAATCACGTCACTTTATCAATTTTTATGATCCAAACGCTTTTAACATGTCTTTATTACTGAAATATCTTGGCCCTTGCTGGTTTATCAACAATCCCTCTGAATTAGTTCCATCAAAATCCTTTATGTGGAAAACCGTCGCCTTCTACCTGATTTCAGGGATGATCGTTGAAGGTTTAATCTCCGACCCTGCCGATGGCACGATCGAAGTGGTATTAAGAAGCATCATGGCGTTTACCACCATTGCCAGCTTATTAGTGGTATCCAAGCAATGGCATTTTATGAATCAGTTGTTTACCGCTATTTTTGTCTGCGAAAATTTCATCATGACCTTGGCGATTGGCGCAGAAATTCTGGATTTAGTCATGGTGATGCAACATGTCGAATACCGAGAAGAAATCTCGATTGGTTTAGCGGTATTTTTGGTGATTTGGTACATCAGCATCGTCAGCTACATTTTCCG
>CAMCSF010000012.1 GCA_945877625.1 Methylomonas koyamae
CTTGACCTTCCAAGGTCACTGAGTCAATCGGCGTTATCGGTGCGTCGTTGATCGAATCAATACTGACTTGCAAACTGGCTGAGGTAGTGCCACCCTGACCATCGACAACGTCATAGCTTAATTTCAAAGCACCGTTGTAGTTTGCCTCTGGGGTAATCGTGTAGCTACCGTCTTCATTATGAACCACCGTACCGTGGTCTACAGACAAGTTGGCCAGACTGAGCGTACCACCATCAACGTCTTTGTACCCTTCCAATAGCCGTCCAACAGTAACGGTATAGGCGGTATCTTCGGTACCGTCTGGAAGAGTCACTTTAGTAGCCAAGATTGGGGCGGTATTACCCTCAGAATTAACAGTGACTGAAAACTCGAAATCGCCAGAATTATTAGTAGCTCTATCAGTAATTGAAACGTTCAGCTGATAAGTTCCATTGGCAAAATCAGGTAACTGAATGTCTACATAACCTTTAGTAATATCGGCCTGTGTCAAAACATAGCTCAGGATTTCTACCCCATCATTTAATATGCTCAGCGTGTCCCCAACGATAGCCGCTTTTCCATCTGTCGTTGTTGAATTAAATGCTACGCGGACGGTTGGCGAATGATCGTTATCCGTTGAATCCTGCTGAACAGAGATTGGCTTATCCGGTGCGATTTTATCGAGCGCTGAACTCTGTGCACCGGATATTCCATTAAGTGAAGTGGCATTTTTAATTGCTAAGGCAGCACTGCTGATATCGGCTAATGCTGACAAATCCAGGCCAAAATCGGCTAACATTGAGCCTAATACATCTGGACTACTTAAATCTAATTTTCCACCACTACCACTGCTAATCATGTTAGCTAAATTGCCGAACACGGCACTACCAGCCGAGGCATTACCGCTGGCTTGGGCCATCATGGCAATAGTCGCAATTTGAGCAGAAAGTTTCTGAACCGCTAAAGCTGTAGGATCATCTTCACCATAAGCAAGCGGATCGTAACTTGTTAGGTCAATACCTTCAGGAATGCCTAAACTTTGAGCAACCGCTTTAGATGCAGCTTTAATCGCATCTTGAAGCTCTGATGGATTCGTTGGTAAATTATCTAACGCATCCAAGAAGCCTTGAATCAATGTGGTCAATGGATTCATGGAGCTCGAGCCTGGAGGGGCTTTTAACATCAAAGTGTTAGGCACCCCAGTATCTTTATTGATACCACCCACCGCAATAATAGTCCCTAGCGGCGCACTATCAGGCAGGAAGAAATTACCATTATCATCGGTTAAGCCGACGTAGTAATCAGTGTCATCAATCTCCCCATTGCGATTGACATCGATATAGATTTTGGCACCCTTAATATAACCATCAGCAACGATACCACTTGAGAAGCCAGAGGCATCATTGCCAAACAGATCCTGAATTGCTTTGTCATCATCGCCTACAGTTGGATCTTGGTATTTAACAACTAGCGAACCTTTAACTAGTGGCGTGTCTTTACTCATAAACAAAGTAACCACAGCGCCATTAATTTCGATTTTAACAATAGTTAACTGATTACCACCTGATAATACCTTAAAGAAACTGGTATCTGGTGCATTTCCAGCATCAATACTTTCACTGTAGGTCAAAGTAATTGTGTTAGTACTACTGCTAGCAGTTTGAGAAACAATAGTTGGCGCTTGCGTATCAATTCCAATCGATAACGCTGAACCACTCACACTCCCAGTATTCCCAGCCGCATCAACCCAACCACCGACTGTGAAGGTAATGGTACCCGCTGCCGTATTGGCTGGCGGCGTAAATGTAGCGTGATAAACCAATGGGTTATTAGGATCGACAACTAATTGACTCAGTGTTCCTGCAAACGGCGTGATAGTCGGCATCTCTTTTGGCGCTTCACTGAATGTGAAGGTTAAATTCGCAACTTCACCAATTTTTAAAGCGCTATCGTCACTAGTAATAGTAACGGTCGGTGGCGTTGTATCGACCACGATCTCCGCTGTATCAAACGCAATTGATAGTGATGATTGTTCACTACTAGTATTACCTGCAGAATCATTCCAACTACCTATCGTAAAGGTAATGGTGCCAGCCGCTGTATTAGCGGGTGGCGTCAAAGTAGCAGTAAAAACCAATGGATCACTGGTCGCCGTTAATGCACTCAATGTACCCGCACTTGGGGTAATGCTTGGTAACTGAGTCGGCACTTCACTGAATCTGAATGTCAGAGTAGCAGTTTGACCCACACTTAAAACACTTTCATCTGCAGTGATTGAAAGTGTTGGTCTAACAGTATCAACTGCAATAGCTAAAGATGTACCACCCAAAATACCTGTATTACCCGCCGCATCAGTCCACTTCCCAAGGGTAAAGGTAATCGTTCCTGCCGCCGTATTGGCTGGCGGGGTTAATGTTGCGTGATAAACCAACGGATTGTTGGGGTCGACAACTAATTGCCCCAACGTTCCGGCAAGCGGCGTAATGGTAGGCAGATTTTTAGGAATTTCACTAAAAGTGAACGTCAAAGTCGCGACATCACCAATTTTTAAAGCGCTATCATCGGTAGTGATTGAAACGCTTGGAGCCGTTGTATCACCAACAATCTCACCTTTTGATATTGCTGACTGTTGAACATGACTAATACCTTCAATCGAGGTAGCTTGTTTGATTGCTAAAGCAGAAGCACTAATAGTACTTATAACTGCTTGATCCAAGCTAATCCCTGACAGTATCGATGATAAAGTTGAAAGATTACTTAAATCTAGTTGACCAGATCCAATTAAGCCAACTAGATTACTGAATACATGACTCGCTGCTGCGGAATTCTTTGCCTGAGCTAACATGGCAATAGTCGCAATTTGGGCGGCTAATTTCTGTACAGCCAAATCATTACTAGCGATTGGGTCGTAAGTAGTTAGGTTTTTACCTAGTATACCTAAACTAGTTGCCACAGCATTGACAGCATCAGTAACCGAAATACCGTGATGCGCATCTAAGTAACCTTGAACCAAAGTCGTCAATGGATTGATGACTGTTGATCCTTCAGGCGCTCTTAATACCAACGTATTAGCTACACCGGTATCAATATTCACACCATCAACAATCAGTAGAGCCCCTTTCAAGCCATCAGGCAGGAAGAAATTACCGTTAGCATCGGTTAAGCCGACATAGACATCATTTGCATCTCGCAGACCATCGCCATTAGAATCGATGTAGACCTTAGCGCCACTCAAATAACCATCGGCAACAACGCCGCTTTTAAAGCCTATAGCATCATTACCGGCAGCATCTTGAATTGCATTTGCATCATTTGCTAAAGGATTTGCATCGGTATATTTAACAACTAACGAACCAGCAACCAAGCCACTCTTGATGTGCAAAATCAGCTGCGTGCCATTGACTTCAACGCTATCAATGACTAACTGATTTCCTGCAGAGATTACAACAAACCAACTTTTGTCTGGCTTATGACTAGAATCAAGGTTCTCGTTATAGGTCAGTGTAATCGTTTGATTAACAATACTTGACACCAAAGACATAATTTCTGGGGGCGTAATATCTGGAGCAATAGGATCACTAGGAGCACTAGGAGCACTAGGAGCACTAGGAGCACTAGCACCTTTACTACCACCTCCCATCATTGCAAAACCAATTCCACCAACCGCAACACCAATGCCGCCGAGAATTTTGTACAACAATGGCCATTCAGTCGGCCAAAACCCCGATACTTCGGTTATCGCTTTTGCCGCAGCAGCGTCAGAATTAAGACCACCACCTTTACCTGCTTCTTTACCACGACCTTGTTTTTGAAGTGCTTCGACTTTGCGAATATTTTCGTCAATTTCCTTTAAAACATCTTCAGGAGAACGCTGATCAACACATTCAGCGTTTTTTTCAACATCACCCTGCTCTGCCTTATCAGGCGCTACACATTCTTTGCCATCCGCAGCTGACGCGCCAGTGTTTTCAGAACCATTAGCTTGCTTGGCTGCAGTATCTGAACCGTCAGGTAATTTCGGAGCTTGATCTTGATTATTAGCTTCAGCCTCTAAGCTTTTAACCAGTAAAGAGGTGAACAGCAACACTGAAGCAAGCTGCTCCAACTTCCCCGAAATATCTTTGGCTTTTGAAACCCGACGACGAAATGCTTTTAGCTTTTTGAGCACTGCGGCCATCGTTGGTTCTGTCATTTTTTCAGTTTTATCAATCAGCATAGGAAGATCTCGAAAGTCACGGTTAACTAAAAACAAAAAAAAACCAATAAAAACAAGCAGTTAATCTTAAGCGTGATTTTGGTCAAATTTTGTTAAATTTTACCAAATAATGAAATATCATGTTAATAAATGTAAAAACTATCCTTGCTTTTAGCAGCGCACCCTACAAACAATTTATGCAAATCACTTTTATTTCTTCAAAGCAGATTGATAGCGTTCAAAGACTGGCAGCTGAAGTCGTGTTTGTAATGCCATTCACACAAATTCAGGCAGCAAAATTAACAGCCAAACTGATGGCAGAACGAGCAAATCATCCAGGAATGATCATCTGTGTCCACGATGATCATCAGGATGGTTTTGTTCAGATCGTCAATCAGGTTTTTAAAGCCTCACAAAGCCAATGGTTCGGCTATGTTGCTCAAGATGCATTTGCAGGCCGACACTGGCTGCGAATAGCAATCAACACCCTGCTCAGTCAAAAGGGGAATTTACTGGGATTTAACGATGGTAAATGGCTTGGTGAACTGGCGGGTTTTGGCTTGGCGAATAGACACTGGGCACAACAGAATTACCGTGGCCATTTTTTTAATCCAAATTATATTCAGCATTACGCCGATACAGAACTAACGCTATTAGCTCAAAGCACTCAGAGCTACTGCTACAATCCCAATAGTCTGTTAGTTGAAATCGACTGGGACAAAGATAGAAAACCAGTCAATATTGAGGATAAAACTTATTTCCAAAACCGTTGCAAAAACCAATTTGATAGTCGCGTTACCAATCCAAGCTTACTCAATAAATTTTCATGATCTTTCAACAAATTAAAGCCAGTTATATTGCCGATGAAGATCGATTATTATTGCGAATTAGTACTGCTAATTTTGAGGAGTTTAGATTATGGATGACGCGCCGATTATGCTTATACCTACTATTAGAAATCGAATCGCTTTCGATTAACATTTTAACCGAAAAACATTCTGAATTAAGCGCTAAAACTATCGACAGCTTTAATCAGGAAACACTGGAAAAACAGATTAATTTCGATACAAATTATACACCAATCAATAAATTACCATTTGGCGCAGAGCCAGTTCTGATTAAATCAATTACGATGAAAAAAATTGAAAATAAAACAGCATTAAGCTTAGTTCTTGCCAACAAGAAGACAATAACTACGCATATGGAAAGCACTGCTTTAAACGCGATTAGATTACTATTCAAGCGAACAAGTATTCAAGCGGGTTGGCTGACAATGCCAGTTATTAACAAAGCCAACCAAACCAATTTAAGCCCAGCAATTAACTTACATTAATTAAACTTAATTTCTCTCGGGGTAATATTACTTAGATTATTTTGACACCAATCCTTACCTTTAATTTGCATCAGATATAAATTTCTGTAATTGACCCAACAGGCAGCTAACCATGCAGATTTAGTGCGATGCGACATTTCTTTCATTTCACGTAATAGTCTAACATGGATATTAAGGTCTCTTTCGCGCTCTGGTAGCACAACTTTCAAACCTTTAAGTTTGTCGGCATGTATTTTCATAAACAATGGAAAAAGTCGCTCAACTATAAATGGCACATAGGTTGCCCCACCATGTAACCCACGATCGTCAGCAACGCTAGAATGCATTAAATCGCGAATATTAGGTGGTAAATTCTTATTCGCTAAGTTTAAAAAGTTCTGAACCCAAGTTAAATAGGTTTGCCAGAATATCGGGGTTCCAACAAAATAATTAGCAACTGAACATTTCTCTATCGATTCAATACCGACCAATGCTTCAACTGGTAATCCTGTTACTTTGAATATTGCTTGTAGCAATCCTAAAAACTGTGGATGTGATATTTCTCCCTGTAACCACATATTATGATACAAGGCTTCATTTTCAGGGATAGGATTACAAAAATAGACATCATAGCCAGGATTATCTTGAATTGATTTAATTAAATCCTGCCCTGACATACCTGTTTTCTCAGAAAACCGCCATGACAAAGCCCCCCAAAGCTTGGCATCTTTGACATAATCAGACTTAAATAAACGCATAAAAACATCAAACTCCAATAATTCTGACGTTGATTTAGCATTATCAAGTGCAATAAAATATGGATCTAACAACTCTCTTTGCCAAGATTCATAATGAATCTGAAATATACGCAACTCAGATTCTAATGACCCCAAAGGGGGCTTAACCAATTTTTTCTCAATTTCAGCATCGACCTTAGCAATTGGCAAACTCCCACCAACTTGCTGATCAATTGTGGAAATATTTTGTTCTTCTGAAATTAAATCTTGATTAGCCTCTAAAGTTTTTTCGAATAATTCATCCATAGGAGTTATTTGATTAACAACTGGCTGTAAGTTTTCTTCAGCTTTTGGCAAATTCACTTCAGTGTTTTTTAGCTGCCGCTTAGTGGTTTTTCTAGGTGTTCTTTTTGGTTTATTTATTTCTTCAGCTTTTCTTACCATGACAGACCTCTTTTAATTTCTAGTACCCAATAATGTTATTGGCATAAATATTTGGCAGTATGTCTTTCACAAAACAACTCACCTACTTTTAAAACCTGAATCTTTGAACCTAAAGACAAAACCTCCCTTGCCGTTAATCCACTGCTATACGGAAATGTATCGAAAACAACCTCAAAACGATTAACGGCATTTAATGCCTCTCGATGACTTTGTGGACAAATATAATCAACATCTAATGGATTCAAAAACTGCTCAATTCTTTCCCTAACCGACTGATATTGATATTGACGATGAATAAAACACTTCTTACCTGGAATCTCATTAATCATGGTTAGAAAGGCTGATGAGACCTTTGCGGGATTGGCAAAAATCGCATAAGTATTGAGTTTTTTACGCACTGGTTTTGGCAAATAAGCAGGCGGAAAATACTCGGCATACCCCCCACTTAAATTAATTAAAGGTTCACTGTAGAGATGTTTAAATTGCTCTGGTGATTGCCACTCATCGCCAATCCAACCATCAAAACAATTCAAACCTGTAGTAACACTTTGCCCTCCAACCCATTTATACTGCTTTTTGGCGGGTTTAACACTTAATGCCGATAAACCAACAGGATCCATCCAGCCACCCAAATCATAAAGTACATCAATCTGTTGTTGTTTAATTTGATTTGCAATGTTTACTGCATTAAAACTATGAATATCAAACCAACTCACAGCAATTTTTCTAAATTGTTCAGTCGCCCAATCATTTTTAGTCCCACGATTAAAAATAATTAAATCGCAACACTCGGCAATACGTTTGAAAAAAATAATGGTGAGAAAAAAGACAGGAGATGCACAAAACAAAGGTGACATTAAGCCCACTCTAAGTCGTTTGTTTTTTTTAATTGAATGACTGGGTAAAAATTTAAGCACTTGGGTAGCATCTAACTGCAGCGCTTTTTGTGAAAAAGCCATCAGGCTTTGAGTAATTTGTAAGGCAGTTTGATCACGCTCATACAGACTCGCCATCAAAAAAGTTAACCTAGCATCGTTTGAATACGTTATATCGGTTTGAAGTGGTTCAACCAGAGCTTTGGCTTTGATTGGATCGCCAAATTCATTCATCGCTAAATCCGCTAATCCTAGTAATGCCTCGCCATTACTAGGATCAAGCATTAAAACACGATCAAAATATTTTTCTGCTTGGATAATATCGCCATTTTGTCGTAAAGACTTAGCAATAACAATATTAGGCTGCCAAAGGCTAGGTAGCAACTCGATTGACTCAGAACAAGCTTTTATAGCTGAGTTAAATTCACTTAAGCCAAAATAACAAAGCCCTATATTATGTTTTATGGATGCTGATTGATTTTGCATTTTCTCAATATTTATATAAATATCAAGTGCTTGCCGCCAACTTCCTTGCTCTCTATTTTTATCAGCTATTGTTATAAGATTTAATAAAGTTTCCGAAACCTCAACCATAGCATCTCCATTTATAGGTTACAAGAAAATAGGATTAGGATTACGATTGCAGATTTAGACTTGCCTAAATTAAATATGATGAAAGCCTTAGAACTCACTGGTCAAACAATATCCTGACTTTTCAAATATTCTTCGTAATTGCCTTGGAAATCGACGATGCCATTTGGCGTTAACTCAATCACTCTTGTCGCCAAAGACGACACAAACTCGCGGTCATGACTGACGAAAATCAACGTACCTGGGTAATTTTCCAAAGCGGTGTTTAGCGACTCAATCGATTCCATATCTAAATGGTTGGTCGGCTCGTCCATCACCATGATATTGCTTTTTTGCAGCATCAACTTACCAAACATCATTCGGCCTTGCTCACCACCCGACAACACTTTGACCGATTTATGAATATCATCTTGCGAGAACAATAAACGCCCTAACGTACCGCGAATCACTTGATCATCATCAGATTCTTTACGCCATTGCCCCATCCAGTTAATCAGCGATAAATCTTCTTCAAAACTCTCAGCATGATCTTGAGCGAAATAACCGACTTCAGAATTTTCTGACCATTTCACTTCGCCAGTATCAGGCTCTAAATCACCCACCAAGGTTTTTAGCAAAGTTGATTTACCAATCCCGTTAGGACCAATTACCGCCACTCGTTCACCCACCGCAATCATCAGATTCAGGTTTTTAAACAACGGTTGTTCGCCATAGCCTTTGCTTAAATCTTGTACTTCTAAGGCTAAACGATGTAGCTTTTTGGTTTGGTCAAAACGAATAAATGGATTAACACGGCTAGACGGCTTAACTTCGTCGAGTTTGATTTTTTCTAGCTGTTTCGCGCGTGAAGTCGCCTGTTTCGCTTTTGAAGCATTGGCCGAGAAACGGCTAACGAAAGCTTGTAATTCAGCGATTTGGGCTTTTTTCTTAGCATTACCAGCTAATAAACTGTCGCGAACCGTGGTCACGGCAGTCATATAGTCATCGTAGTTACCGGGATAAACCCGCAACTCGCCGTAGTCCAAATCCGCCATGTGGGTACAAACACTGTTCAAAAAGTGTCTATCGTGAGAAATGATAATCATGGTGGAATCGCGCTCATTCAGCACATTTTCCAACCAACGAATGGTGTTAATGTCCAAGTTGTTAGTCGGCTCGTCGAGCAACATGATGTCTGGATTAGCAAACAAAGCCTGTGCCAATAACACCCGCAATTTCCAACCCGGAGCAACCGCCGACATTAAGCCATCGTGCTGTTCCAGTGGAATATCCAAACCTAACAACAACTCACCGGCACGCGATTCAGCGGTATAGCCATCCATCTCGGCAAATTCAACTTCCAAATCAGCCACTCGCATCCCCTCTTCTTCTGTCATTTCTGGCAGCGAATAAATGCGGTCACGTTCCTGCTTCACTTCCCACAATTCCTTGTGACCCATGATGACGGTATCAATCACTCGATAGTCTTCAAAAGCAAATTGATCCTGACGCAAATTACCGATGCGCTCGTTTGGCGTGATGCTGACATTACCCGAAGACGGCTCTAAATCACCGCTCAGGATTTTCATAAAAGTAGACTTACCGCAGCCATTGGCACCAATCAATCCAAAACGATTGCCGTTACCAAATTTGACAGAAATGTTTTCAAACAAGGGCTTAGCCCCAAATTGCATGGTGATGTTTGCTGTAGAGATCAAGAGAATATCCGAGGCTAAAAATAAACAGAGTTAGAGCAGAAAGGCTTCTGCGGGATTGAAGTGGGGGTATTTTAGCAGAGATTGGGGGATAGATTTTTGGAAGCTGTTTTTCGCTCAGAGCAAACACACATAAATTAACTGGATTTTAAAAAGCACAAATATATCAATAAGTTGCAAATAATCGGAATTCAATTTTTGTGTATCCCCATAAAAACTAATTTTATATCATATTGATTTTTAACGATTAAAGCTTATATCCGCGTTTACCGTAAAACCACCATCTGTTTCAACAAATTTCGTGGATTTATGTAAAAATAGGGAAAATTGTGTAACCCCCTATCCACCAACATCATGAAACCCAATGTAAAATCTGATCTTGAGAAAGCACTGCATCTTTGTAAGGACGCTTTCTTATCTGCCGCTGGCTTTAGCTTGCTAATCAACTTCTTAATGATTACGCCATCTATCTACATGTTGCAGGTCTATGACCGTGTGGTTTCTACCGGCAACCTCTCGACACTTTTGATGCTGACACTGATTGTGTTGATGCTGTTTATTACAATGACGGCTTTGGAGTGGGTACGCTCACAAATTCTCGTTAGAGTCAGCACCCGCCTAGAAACGCTACTTAATCAGCGTTTATTTCAGGTTGCTTTCAAACAATCGCTATTAAGCAGCGGCCAAAGAGCGACAACACAGCCGCTAGACGACTTAACCGGTTTACGTCAATTTTTAACCGGCAATGGTTTGTTTGCTTTCTTCGATGCGCCTTGGATGCCGATCTATCTGGGCATCTTGTTTTTGTTCCATCCTTGGTATGGCTGGTTTTCGGTTTTGACGGCGATTTTGTTGTGTATCGTTGCCGCATTTACTGAACGTTCGACCAGCAAAATCCTCACTGAAGCTAACAATGTCGCAATGGCGACCCGTGGACTTTTAGCTAAAAATTTAAGAAATGCGGAAGTGATTGAGTCAATGGGGATGTTGGGCAACATTCGTCAACGCTGGCTAACTGGCGCTGTCAATGTCTTGGATCTTCAAGCGGTTGCCAGCTCACGCGCGGGTTTATTAACCTCACTCTCTAAAGTGATCCGATTATCGTCACAATCGTTAATCTTGGGATTAGGCGCTTACTTAGTGATTGAGCGTGAAATTTCACCGGGTTTGATGATTGGTGGCTCAATTTTAATGGGTCGTGCTTTGGCGCCTATCGACATTATGATTGGTAGCTGGAAAGGATTTATCAGTGCCCGTGATCAATACAAACGCTTGAACGAAATTTTGTTGATGATTCCTGCTGATGCCGAACACATGGCGTTGCCGGATCCGCAAGGCAAAATCCACTTTGAACATGCGGTGGTTGCCGCACCGGGTGGTAAAACCGCCATTCTTAAAGATTTGAGCTTAACCATCGAAAAAGGCGACATCGTTGGTGTGGTTGGCCCTAGCGGGGCTGGTAAATCAACTTTGGCCCGTGCTGTTTTAGGGATTTGGCCAACAGCCAATGGCTCCATCCGTTTAGATGGCGCCGAGATATTTCACTGGGATCGTGAACATTTAGGTAAATTTATTGGCTATTTGCCACAAGATACCGAGCTATTCGAAGGCACCATCGGTGAAAACATTGCCCGTTTTGGCAATGTCGATTCTGAAAAAGTGGTGGCAGCGGCAAAAATGGCGAATGTCCATGATTTGATTCTGCGCTTTCCAGAAGGTTATGACACTGTGATTGGCGCAACTTCCGGCAACTTGTCGGGCGGCCAGCGTCAACGGATTGGTTTAGCGAGAGCCTTATATGACAATCCTGTGTTAGTGGTTTTGGATGAACCTAACTCTAATCTCGATGAACAAGGTGAAGCTGCGCTTGAACAAGCACTGCTGCAATTGAAACAAATGCAGACAACAGTGTTAATGATTACCCATCGTAACAATGTGCTATCCAAAGTCGATAAATTGTTAATTCTTAATGAAGGTGCTTTGGTCGCTTATGGTCCTAGAGATCAAGTAATTGCCTACATTCAACAGAAACAACAGCAAGCCAATGTGCCTGCTACTCAATCTTAAGCATTCTCTATGTCAGAAAATACGTCATTACCTGAGTCACCTGTCACCGCCTTACACACCAATCATCAGCCAATACGCTTGATTGGTGCGGCGATTGTGTTTGTTACATTTGGTATTTTTGGAGTGTGGGCTTGCTTTGCGCCACTCGATAGCTCGGCTTTAGCCACTGGCGTGGTGGTGGTTAAATCGCATAAGCGCACCGTTCAGCATTTGGATGGCGGCATTGTCTCTAAGATTTTTGCTAAAGATGGCGATGTCGTCCAAGAAGGCGATACCCTCGTTTTATTAGACGATACCCAAATAAAAGCACAGCTGGAAATCGCTCGCGGTCAAAACATTACCCTTGCCGCTCAAGTGGCACGCTTACACGCAGAACGTGACCAACTCGACAAAGTCAGCTACCCTGACCTACTTAATAATCCGGCCGACCCTAGAACCACTGTCGCCAAACAAGCTGAAGATAATTCCTTTCACACACGCAGAAATGCCTACAACGGTGAGATTGCGGTTTTAAACCAGCGTATCAGCCAAATCACCAGCAAAATTAAAGGCTTACAAGGACAAGTCGAGAGCAAAACCCAGTTAGTTAAATCACTGTCTGAGGAAATTCATGACTTACAAGAATTATTAGCCGAAGGTTTTGCTGACAAACAACGCTTACGGGAACTCGACCGTAACCGCTCAATGCAAATTGGCGAGGCGGCACAAATTAATGCCGAAATTGCCACTAACCAAATGCTGATTAGCGAAACCCGTCTACAGGTTTTGCAAGTACAAAAGCAATTTCAAGAACAAGTCGCTGAGAAATTAAGCGAAGCCCAATCGTTATTAAATGATGCGGTTGAACGTGTGACGGCTAATCAAGACAAATTGGATCGTGTCGCGATTAAAGCACCCACTGGTGGAATGGTGCTAGGTTTAGCGGTCCATACCGAAAACGGCGTTATCACTCCAGGCCATCCTATTTTGGATATCGTCCCGCAAGGCGCGGAGTTAATTATTGAAGCGCAAGTTTCGCCAATGGATATTGATCGGGTGGTGATTGGCTTAGAAGCCGAGGTGCGATTCAGCTCGTTTAAACAGGCACAAACCCCAAAAATGAATGGTCGGGTTATCAGTATTTCAGCGGATCGTTTTGTTGATGAAAAAACCGGTCAACCTTATTACTTGGCGAGAGTGGAATTGACAAAAGACAGTCAAAAAGACTTAGGTAAATTGCAATTAGTACCGGGTATGCCTGCTGAAGTGTTAATTAACACCGGCGAACGGACTTTGTTCGAATATTTGGCTCAACCTGCGACTAATGCTTTTGCTCGTGCATTGATAGAAGATTAATTATGAATAAGCGTCGCTATTTTAAAACCCTTGCTGCCTCCGGCTTACTGTTTGGTTTAAGTACCTTAGCTCATGGCGAAGATTTGCTCAGTATTTATCAACTGGCATTAAATGCCGATCCTGAACTGAAATCCGCTCAAGCGAAAGTGGAAATCGGTTCGGCTCAAAGCGGACAGGCTTTAGGTCAAATGTTGCCTCAGGTTTCGGCAACTGGTAACTGGTCGTCTAATCACAGTGAAAGAGATGGAGTTAATCCTGACCCAAACTATCTCGGTACCCGTTACTACGTTTCGGTAAACCAATCATTAATTGATTTCTCTAAATTCTGGAATTGGCGCAAAGCTTCGCGGGTTGAAGATCAATACACCACCGAAGCTATCGAAGCGGAACATAAGTTAATCGCGATGCTGGTTGAGCGTTATTTCGATGTTCTGGAAGCCGAAGATCAGTTGTATTTTTTACAAACCGAAAAACAGGCCACTGAAAAACAATTGCAACAAATCAAAAAACAATTTGATAAGCAGTTGTTGAAAATCACCGATGTTTACGAAGTCGAAGCACGTTTAGACAAAATCGCTGCTGAAGAAATTATCGCTGATACCAAACGCATCACGGCTCAAGATGCTTTGCGCGAACTCACTGGCGTATCACCGCATGATTTAAGCAAATTAAAAACTGATATTAGTTTTACTGAACTGCAAGGTAATTTAGAGGAATGGGTCAACATGGCGATTGGCCAGAACCCTTCGGTTTCGGCTTATGCAATTGCGATTGATGCCGCTGAAAATGGCGTTATTGCTCAAAAGTCGAAATATTTACCGGTAGTTGATTTACAACTTAACTATTACGACACCAATACCGGCTATCAAAGTCAAAACTTAGGCAGTAGCACACAAACCCAAGTTGCCGCTATTAATGTCACTGTACCTATTTTTGATGGCTTCACCACCACCCACCAAATGTTTGAAGCGCAACAACGCTTGCAACTCAGCAAAAACGAGCATGAATCGGCATTAAGAGCGCTAATTAAAGAAACCAGCGACTCTTTCTTAAGCACCAACGCCAGCGTCAGGCATATCAAAGCCAGCCAAAAAGCCTTAGAGTCGGCGACTAAATCTCGCCAATCAATGGAACGCGGCTTGACCTACGCAGTAGTGACCGTCAGTGATTTATTAAAATCACAACAAAATGAGTACCAAGCTCAGCGCGATTTATCGCAAGCTAAATACAATTACATCAAGAATCGGGTCAGATTTATGCGAGCAATCGGCTCAATTAACGATCAAAATTTAGCAGAAGTTAATCAATGGCTTAGTGCGCCTATAGCAAACTGATGGGGAGGATCGCATCAACAGCGTGTTGAAACTTGCAAGGCACAAGCACCTAGTTTCTGGCTAACGCAACTTGGTAACCAACCAGAAAATCCCAACTTTGCAAAACCGCCGCCACATCAGAAATTAAAACATTGTGATTATCGGTAGCAATCAATATCAAGCGCCATTCTTGGCAATCGTTGTTGCTACTAATACTGATAGTCCCTTCGGCGATTTTGTAGCCAATTGCTTGAATTAACTGAGCAATATCGGCTTGTTTGGCTTGGTAATCGGCTTTGAAATGCAACACTACGTCCAAGGTTTGACGGGATGGCAAAATTGATTCGACATAACCGCCCCAAATCATGGTCGCCGACACAATCACCGCCAACATAATCGCCGCAAAATAAAACCCCGCGCCACACATGATGCCAATCGCTGATGAGGCCCATATCGACGCCGCCGTAGTCAAGCCGCTGATATTGCGGCCTTCTTTCATGATGACACCGGCACCCAAAAAGCCGACACCCGTCACAATCCCTTGAATCACCCGCGTCACATCAGCACTCGCCGCCAACGGCAACATCCCACCAAACCAATATTGCGGATAACCAATAATCACCGTCACCGCCGCCGAGCCCATACACACCATGCCATAAGTCCGCATCCCCGCCGCACGCCCATGATAGGAACGCTCATAACCAACAATCATCCCTAACAATAAAGCACCAACAATGTTGATTAAGATCATGGCGTTGGCGTGGAGATGGGGGATAGACCAATAAGGCAATAGGTTGTCTAAACTGAGTGAATTCATTGTTTGTTTTGAACATTAAGCATAGTCAACGTATTTATACACAACTTATTGTTTTCAAGCGACGATTGCGACGTTATACGACCAGTTATCTTGATTCAACAAACCTAACGATGCTGGAATCCAAATCTACAATTGTCAACTTAAGTTGACACCGTTCCCAAATTGCAATACTAATCTACTAAGTAACGGCAGATAGGCCGGCTCAATCAACAGATACGCTAAATCTAATAGCAATCGTCAAAAGGAAAAATAAAGCAATGTCACAACCTACTTATTCATCGGCAGCAGGCTATATCGACGAACAGTTTTTGACCCTGTACTTTGACGTTGACCTCGATGCAAGCAATCCCCCCTCTATCGGTGACTTTAGTTTACAAATCAACGGCATCGGTGCCGCCGTTAGTGCTATAGAGGTCAACAGTACCGACAAATCAATCAAGATTACCTTCGTAGCAAACGCCCTTACAGCGGGTGACGTAATCGATTTCAGCTATCAAGACCCTACTGCTGGAAATGACGTTAACGCAATCCAAGGCATCGATGGTACCGATGCCGCCAGCTTTACGGCCAGCACTGTCGTCCTTGGTAGTCGTCCAGGCCCATCAACCCCCTCAGCACCAACACTCGACAACGCGAGTGACAGCAGCACTCTCGGTGACCACATAACTAACGATGATACGCCCACCCTATCTGGCAGCGCTGAGGCTAATGCAACGATCAAGTTATACGACACCAACGGCACAACCCTGCTAGGCACAACCACTGCCGATGGTTCGGGTAATTGGAGCGTCACCAGCAGCAGTCTAAGCGACGGCAGTCACACGCTCCAAGTCACGCAAACCGACAAATTATCCCAAACGTCGTCGCTCAGTTCGGGACTAGTTCTGACCATCGACACGACTGCGCCGACTGTGCTGGTCGATTCAATGAAGTTTTCCTCCGATACCGGTTTCTCCAACACCGACTTCATCACTAAAACCGCCGCACAAACCATTTCTGGGACAGTCGATACTAATCTGGCAGTCGATGAAATCGTGCAAGTCTCGATTGATAACGGTTCAACTTGGCAAAATGCGAGCGCGACTTCCGGCCAAAAAACCTGGAGCTTGTCAAGTGTTACGCTCACTAGCAGCGATACCTTAAAAGTACGAGTGGCAGATACTGCTGGCAATAGCAGCACAGTCGCTTCTCAGGCCTATATGCTCGACACCACCTCACCAACGCAACCAGCAGCGCCTACGCTGACAGCTAGCAGCGATACCGGCACCTCCAACTCCGATGGCATCACGACCGCCAATACGCTAGATTTCTCTGGCACTACCGACAGCTTGGCGATTGTCAATCTGTTCGATACCGGCGGCAAAATCATCATCGGCACCACCACGGCAGATAACAGCGGCAATTGGACTGTGACCACTTCTTCGCTAACCGCCGGTGCGCATAACATCACATTGAGAGTGACCGATGTGGCTGGCAATGTCAGCAGCCTTTCCAGCGCTAAGGCTGTCACAATTGACAACACCGCGCCCTCCCTGTTCTCGGCAATCACGGTTTCGGATACGGCGTTGAAAACCGGCGATACTGCCAAAGTGACCTTTAAATTCACTGAAGCGATCAGCAACTTGACCACCGCAGATCTGACAGTCGAAAACGGCAAAGTCTCCGGACTAAGTAGCTCTGATAGCGGCATCACCTGGACGGGGACCTTAACCCCCACATCCAACATCACCGACACCTACAGTATGCTGACGCTGGATAACACCGGCTACACCGACCTAGCCGGCAATGCCGGCGTCGGCAACAGCAATTCGAGAAACTATTCGATTGATACTCTAGCACCAACACTGGCTGCATCGATTTCGATTTCCGATACCGCACTAAAAATTGGCGATACAGCCATGGTCACCTTTGTCTTCGACGAAGCTGTGACAGGGTTTACGATTGCTGATGTGTTGGCGCCCAACGGCGTGCTATCGAATCTGACCACCAGCGATGGTGGCATCACTTGGACAGCAACCTATACACCCGACTCAAATATTGACGATGCCACGAATGTCCTGACGCTCGATCTGACCGGCATGACCGACTTGAACGGCAATGCGGGTATCGGCACTGAAGACTCCGGCAATTACGCGATTGATACCAAACGCCCGGTATGGATATCCAGCGTGAATCTGTCCGATGATAATCTGGCAATCAGTGAAACCGCCACAGTCACCTTTACCTTCAATGAAGCCGTGAATGGCTTTACCGTCGCAGACCTGACTGTGGACAACGGTGCATTGTCAAACCTGTCCAGCAGCGATGGCGGCACCACTTGGACCGCGACCTTGACGCCGAGCGGCAGTATCAACGACAACACCAATCTCATCACCATCGACTACACCGGCATCACCGACAATGCTGGCAATGCCGGCACTGGCACCGATACCTCGCCCAATTACGCAATCGACGCGATACTGCCTGATTTGGCTTCCAACATCACCCTCTCCGATACCGCGCTAAAAATCGGCGACACCGCTACCGTCACCATCACCTTTACTGAAGCAGTCAGCAACTTTAGTACTGCGGATATCACCGTGGAAAACGGCAGCTTGTCGAACCTGTCCAGCGGTGATGGCGGCATCACTTGGACCGCAACGCTGACACCTAGCGCCAGCGCCACCGATAGCACTAATAGTCTAACGCTGGACATGACCTCGCTCACCGATCTAGCTGACAATACCGGCACCGGCACCAAGACCTCGGGCAATTATGCAATCGACACCGAACGGCCAAGCCTAGCATCTTCGATCACGATTTCCGACACAGCATTGAAAATTGGCGATACCGCGACTGTCACCTTCACCTTCACCGAAGCGGTGACTGGCTTTACGATTGCTGATGTGTTGGTGCCCAACGCTGTGCTGTCTAACCTGACCACCGACGATGGCGGCATTACTTGGACCGCCACCTTAACCCCTAATGCCAGCAGCACCGCCGCCAACAATGTACTGACAGTCGATTACACCGGCATTAGCGATTTAGCTGGCAACGCCGGCACCGGCAACGCGACTAGTGGCAATTATGCGGTCGACACCGTACGACCAAGCCTAGCCAGCAGTATCACGATTTCCGACACAGCATTAAAGATCGGCGACACTGCGACCGTGACCTTCACCTTCACCGAAGCGGTCAATAGCTTTACGACTGCTGATGTGACCGTACCCAACGGCGTACTGTCGAACCTGAGCAGCAGCGACGGCGGCATTACTTGGACCGCCACCTTAACCCCCAATGCCAGCAGCACCGCCGCCAACAATGTAGTGACGCTCGACTACACCGGCATTATCGATTTGGCTGGCAACGCCGGTACTGGCAACGCAACCAGTGGCAATTACGCCGTCGATACCGTACGTCCAACTTTGGCTTCCAGCATTACTATTTCCGACACCGCCCTGAAAATCGGTGATACCGCGACCGTGACCTTCACCTTCGCCGAAGCGGTGACTGGCTTTACGATTGCTGATGTGTTGGCGCCCAACGGCGTACTGTCGAACCTGAGCAGCAGCGACGGCGGCATTACCTGGACTGCCACCTTAACCCCCGATGCCACCACCACTGCAGCCAGCAACGTGCTGACAGTCGATTACACCGGCATTAGCGATCTGGCGGGCAATGCAGGTACTGGCAACGCAACCAGTGGCAATTACGCCGTCGACACCGTACGTCCCGCTTTAGCTTCCAACATTACTATTTCCGACACCGCACTGAAAATCGGTGATACCGCTACCGTTACCTTCACCTTCACCGAAGCGGTGACTGGCTTTACGATTGCTGATGTGTTGGTGCCCAACGGTGTACTGTCTAACCTGACCACCGACGATAGCGGCATTACTTGGACCGCCACCTTAACCCCTAATGCCAGCAGCACCGCCGCCAGCAATGTAGTGACACTGGACTACACCGGCATTAGCGATTTAGCTGGCAACGCCGGCACCGGCAACGCGACTAGTGGCAATTACGCCGTCGATACCGTACGACCAAGCCTAGCCAGCAGTATCACGATTTCCGACACGGCATTAAAGATCGGCGACACTGCGACCGTGACCTTCACCTTCACCGAAGCGGTCAATAGCTTTACGACTGCGGATGTGACCGTACCCAACGGCGTACTGTCGAACTTGACTACCGGCGACGGCGGCGTCACTTGGACCGCCACCTTAACCCCTAATGCCAGCACCACCGAGGCCAACAATGTAGTGACGCTCGACTACACCGGCATTAGCGATTTGGCTGGCAACGCCGGTACTGGCAACGCAACCAGTGGCAATTACGCCGTCGATACCGCACCACCGGTTTTAGCATCCAACATTAGTTTTTCCGACACTGATCTGAAAATCGGCGATACCCCGACTATCACCTTCAACTTTAGCGAGGCGGTGACTGACTTTACGATCGCCGATGTAACGGTACCGAATGGCGCGCTGTCAAACCTAACCACTAGCGACAGAGGCATCACATGGACTAGCACCTTAACCCCAAGCCCTAGTCGCACAGGTGCCAGCAATCTACTAACACTCGACTACACCGGCATTGCCGATCTGGCTGGCAATGTCGGCACCGGCAACGCCATCAGTGGTAATTACACCGTCGATACCATCCGTCCCGCTTTAGCTTCTAGCATCGCCTTGTCGGAGACTAATCTTAAAATCGGTGATACAGCGACCGTCACCTTCACTTTTAGAGAAGCCGTCACTAGCTTTACTGTGGCTGATGTCACTGTGCCCAACGGCGTGCTATCCAACCTGACGACCAGCAATGCTGGTATCACTTGGATTGCAACCTTAACCCCAAATGCCAACACTACCGCTGCCAGCAATCTACTGATACTCCACTTCAACGGTATTGCCGATATTGCCGACAACGTCGGTAACGGCACGGCGAGCAGTACTAATTATGCCGTCGATACCGTGCGCCCAGTTTTGGCTTCCAGCATTACCCTGTCCAATACCGATTTGAAAATCGGCGATATGGCGACAGCCAGCTTTATCTTTAGCGAAGCAGTGACTGATTTTACTGTCGCTGAAGTGGCTATCCCAAACGGGATATTATCGAATCTGTCGACCAACGATGGCGGTGTCAACTGGACCGCAATCTTAACCCCCAATGCCAGTACCACCGCTGCCAACAACCTACTGACACTTGATGTCACCGGTATTAGCGATTTATCCGGCAACACAGGCATCGGCACTGTGAGTAGCGATTTTTACGCCATCGATACAGCTAACCTCGATTCCCAAATACAAACTTTTTATCTGTATTTAGCCTATTTTGGCCGACCTGCGGAACCATTGGGCCTAGATTATTGGACTCACAGTGGTGACATTACCCCTCAAGCGCAAAGCAAAGCATTTGCTGCATCCATTGAATGGACTGATGCGATTGCCGGCATAATCAATGATGCCAATGCCATTGATCAAATGATTAATCTGATTTATATCAATTGTTTTGGTCGTCCTGCCGAACCTTCAGGGATACGCTGGTGGTCTGATGCTATAAGCCGTGGTGACTTGTCATTCACTGATGCTGTCTGGCAAATTGTTTGCGACGCAGCCCCGGCTGATAGAATAATTTTTGATTCTAAAGTCGCTGCATGTATGGCTTACACAGCGGAAATTGAGGGAAATAGCAGTTACTTAGAAGCGTATACAAACGCTGCTGCACTTGCCTCGGCTAATGCATGGGTAGATAGCATTACAACCCCAGCTCAAGCCACAGCAGCGCTTGTACCCTCTAGCTTGGCGGCAACCTTAGCGACAATGGTTAGCGCAAGTCACAATGGTGATACTTACTTAGTTGAAAGCCTTCATAATGAAATAACAAATCCTAGCTTTGTAGACGGTACCGATATGGTCATCCAGCTATCTGGCTTGGTTGATTTATCAACGGCAACCGGTGTGGGTACCCATATTTTGGCATTGGCCTAATGCTACCAATTAGCGATTCAAGCTGAGGGCTTAGTATAAAAGTTAAATCAACAAACATAAAAAACCCGCCAATTTAGGCGGGTTACAACTGACTCCGAAATCATCAATTTCTTATCAAAGGAACTTGACCAATTATGTCAGCCGTCTTAAGTCGCTCTACCAGCTCAAGGGTGTCAAAAGTAATTGTAGCCATCGTTAATCCTTACTTTAAATTTGGCGACAAGTGTACAACCTAACGCTGATCTTCCTGAATAATCGGGATATTGCCGCGATGTTATT
This sequence comes from Methylomonas koyamae, assembly GCA_945877625.1. Classification (GTDB taxonomy): domain Bacteria; phylum Pseudomonadota; class Gammaproteobacteria; order Methylococcales; family Methylomonadaceae; genus Methylomonas; species Methylomonas koyamae_C. Next base: position 21,608 of record CAMCSF010000012.1, read on the forward strand.
CAATGTTCTGGATTTGCTCGCGCATCTGCTCAATCAACACCTTCAAATCAATCGAAATCTGGGTCATTTCTCTATCGGCAGATTTAGAGCCCAAAGTATTGGCTTCGCGGTTCATTTCCTGCATTAAGAAATCTAAACGGCGGCCGGTAGGTTCGGGTTGTTTTAAAGCCCGTAATACTTCGGTGACATGGGTTTCTAAACGATCCAATTCTTCATCAACATCCAATTTCTGCGCCAGCAACACCAATTCTTGCTCTAAACGGTCAAAATTCGGCTCAGCGACCATTTCCACAACTCGCGTATGAAGCTTGCTGCGGATGTTGCTTAATACGTCTGGCATGCGCTTATGAGCCGCGGCGACCAATTGATTAATTTTTTCGCAGCGTTCGACGATCAGTAGCGACAATTGGGCACCTTCTCTAGCCCGAGTTTCCAGCATTTTGTCCAAGGTGTTATTGAGCAAAGTGATGATTTTTTCCCGCAAGGCTTCTTTATCGGCTTCGGTTTCTTGTTGTACGCCAGGAAACGCCAAAACCTCCAATGCCGAAAATGCTTGGGGATTACTCATTTTGGCTTCGATGCTGGCAGTGGCGGCGAGCAGTTTCTCGACTGCTTCGCTGTTAAAAGCGAAGCTTTGGCTACCTTGTTGTTTTTTATAACTTAGGCCGCATTCGATTTTGCCGCGTTTGAGTTTGTCGGCAATCAGGCGACGGACATCGGCTTCAACAAAGCGTAGACGCTCTGGTAATTTGACGCTGACATCGCTGTAACGGTGATTGACCGAACGCAGTTCGCAAAGGATGGTTAAGTTTTCTACTGCGATTTCGCCATCGGCAAAAGCGGTCATGCTTCTAATCATTGTTCACCTGTTTGATGTGATGGCGATTGGCTAATCGCTATCGTGGATTAATTGTTAACCGGACGTTTTTCCAGTTTGCGTTGCAGGGTGCGGCGGTGCATGTTCAAGGCGCGAGCGGCGGCAGAGATATTACCGTCGTGTTGCATCAAGACTTTTTGCAAATGCTCCCATTCCAAGCGTTTCACCGAGAGCGGACTGTCGCTGATGGAAACCGTGGTATCACCTTCGTTTTTGTATAAAGCACTGACAATTTCATCAGCGTTGGCGGGTTTGGTCAGGTAATGAATTGCACCCAATTTAATCGCTTCTACCGCAGTAGCAATGCTGGCAAAACCAGTCAGCATGACGATTTGGGTATTAGAATCCAATTCAATCAAGGTTTTCACCATTTCCAAACCAGACTCGTGACCAATTCGTAAATCAATCACCGCATATTCGGGATCGATTTTTTCAGCCAATTCGATGGCGCTGCTAATGTCGTTGGCAACCGTGACTTGAAAATTGCGTTTTTCTAAAGCGGGCTTTAGCACCGAACAAAAGGTAAGGTCGTCATCGACTAATAATAAATTAGGCTTGTCCGTAGATAATTCAGTCATTAATACTCTCCATAGTCGTTAATAGCGGCAACTCAATTTCGACACAGGCACCGCCAGTATCGAGATTGCTGAATTGTATTTTACCGCCTAAGCGCTTGATGGTGGTATAGGTTAAGAACAAGCCCACCCCCATGCCTTGTTTGCTACTTTTCACTGGCTGGTGTCCGGCGAAGTCTAAAAACTCGGTCGGCAAGCCGGGACCAAAATCCCTGATTTTCAGATTCAGCAACTCATCATCCCAATTGATATGAAACTCTATCCCCTGCTCTGTTTGAGTCGCTTCGGCGGCGTTGTTAAGAATATTGATAACCGAATGGGTTACGGTGCGCTCGGCAATAATCTGTGCCGACATATTAACGTTAGGCTCGATAAACAGTTTTAGCTTGGTGGCGGCTTTATGGGTACGCCATTGATTCAGCACTTCATCAATGTATTCACTGACCAACATCACCTTACCCGATTCAGCGCGCATTTCACCTGCCGAAGCCGACATCACCGACAAAGCTTGTTTACAGCGATCAATTTGCTGCTGAACGATGACTAATTTTTCATGTAGCTCTGGAAAACGATTAATCGGTAAATCATCAATCATTTCATGCGCCAGAATCGCGATGGTGCCTAAGGGCGTCCCCATATCATGTGCGGCACTAGCCGCCAAAGTCCCCAACGAAACCACCCGTTCATCACGCAACGCGCTTTCACGGGCATCCGCCAAATTGCGTTCACGTTCTTTTAAGGTTTTTGCTAACGCCACTACGAAAAACGCCACCAACCCAGCACTAAACACAAAACCAAACCACATCCCAAAAATATGCAGATTGAAATAACGGCGGTCGGCAATTAGGTGCATCTGCGCCATCAGTTCTGGCGTCATGTTTTCCATATCGCCGTGTATCATGTGCGGCTCAATCGCTGGCAACGGGATGTTGTAAGTAATCAACATCGTGTAAATACTGGAGGTAATAATCACCATGTTCCAAGCATAGGCTTGCGGCAACATAATCGCGGTGACAATTAACGGCAGTAAAAACACCCAAATAATCGGATTTGATGCGCCGCCGGTTAAGTACAGCATGTAAGCCAGCACCAAAACGTCCATGCAGATTTGCGAGAAAATCTCGTGTTCGGTGACTTCTTCTTTGGTGCGAAGCCGTAACCAAGTGTAAAGATTGAGAATCGAAATCGCGAAAATCCCCAGCCATAATTGATTTTCTGGCAAGGTCACATTCATCATTTTACCGACCACAAAAACTGTCAGCATCACGGTAAACAGCATCAGGTTTCTGAGAATGTAGAGCCATTTGAGATTTTCCCGAATCGAGATTTCGGTTTTAGGCAGAATATGAGAAAGCATGAAAAGCATGATTAATATTGATTAGCACTAAAAAGAGATTGCCTATAGTAACCCTGTCTGAGCCAAGTGTCTGCGCTATTGCGTGTTTAAGTCATACAATCATCCGAGGTATCCGAGGTAGGCGCGAATAAGCACAGCGTTTCGCGCGGAAAACTTGTAACAACCATTAAGCCTTGAACGGCAACACTACGCTTATTCCCGTTCTAGGCGCTACATAGACAGGGCAAACGCATTAAAAATCAAATAAAGAACAAAGTATTAAGATAAGTTTTTCATATTACAGAAGAAGAGCGCCGTTGCCATGAGTTTGATCGAACACTTTGCAGAGCTTGACGATCCGCGTATTGATCGTAAAAAACGCCACGAT
>CAMCSF010000013.1 GCA_945877625.1 Methylomonas koyamae
TCAATTAACCAATCATTCAACGAAGTGATTAAATCGCTAATAGTTTGTGGGTTGGCAGGGTGTTCTAGTCTGAAAACCGCCGCCACTAAATTATTCACCGACGCTAGTTGTGATTCGCTGTAGGCATTTTCATCAATCAGCAAGTATTGCAGTTTGGGTTTAAATTGCTCAACCAAACCGGGAACGGCGGGTATCAAGTCTGCGACATCGGTAGCCGCGGTCCAGCGTTGACTGCCATTGTACAAAACAATCGGTAAAATCGGCGGTAATCGGCCATCCACCAGCACATCACTGCGTTTAATCAAGTCTTGATAGAGTAAGCCGAGGTAAACCATCATCCGCAATGCCATGTATTTATCAACACGACTTTGAAACTCAATCAATAGGTATAAATACAGCCAATCGCTACCGACTTTGACTCGCCAGACAATATCATCTTCGCGTTGTTGAAAATCCTCAGTGACATAATGGCCAGGGACTTTTTCCAGTGTTGAGTAATCCAAACTATGTAACCAATCATCAGGGATAAAACCGATGATTAAATCCCGCACCATTTCGGGATTGGAAAACAGGAATTTATAACTGCTATCGTGATCTTGGTTCACTAAACACTGACCATCACGCTATCCAAAGCATTCCCAGATGCTTCCAAGGCCAACGCCAGTTGATCGCTCGCTGCCTTTAATTTACTAGCAGTAGTTGCATCGGCGACATTCATCAGCAATTGCGCGTGCTCACCTTGTAAACGAATCGTCGCGTTGATCTGTCCCAGATTAGGTAACTCAAGTTTAACCGTAGTTTGCCAAACAGGATTGTTTTCATCGCTAGGGGAGGGTGATGACGAGTCGGGTTGTTTATCTACTTCCCACTCAATTGGCTGGCCTGGCCACAATTCACCTTGCCAAACAAACCGCTGATTTTCCAAACTATCTAATTGCGCAGGCATCCAATTATTAATGCCATCAGGACTAGGTGATAACAAATTTTGCGGCTCTTGGCGGACTTGCTCCAGATTCCGTTCACCGTCATGCCATTGCCGCAAATGGGCTTCATAAAACACACCACTATTTTCAAGTGTTTTACTCAATTCATTCGCTAATTGACCGGAATCGCTCGAATTAAACGAAGCAAGTAATGGCGTAGTGCCGGTGACTTTAGGTTGAGACTGTTGATTGCTATTAGTCAATTGTTCCAATAACTGACCAGCATGACTGACATTGACAGTATCCTGCGCCGCCATCAGGCCTAATGCAAAACTGGCACGCTCACCGCCCTTGGATAACAAAGTCAGTGCTAATTCATCACCGACTGAAAACCCAGCTGGTAACTGCATTTTTACCAACTGGCTATCTTGATTGCCCAGTTGCAATTTAACCAATGAACTACCATCAGACTTAGACGAAACCACTTGTCCGCGCAAAGCTTGACCGATAGCGATTTGATCTAAACGAAGATTACTTTCCTGATGCGGATTAGCGACATTATCGGTAGCGCCGACAGAACTAACCGCCGATATTGGCGAATTGCTACTAAAATCGACTCTGGAAACCATGCTTATTTAAAAACTAAAAAAAAGAATGGTTATACGACATTTCTAGCTTACGTTGGGTGCCCAAATTAGTAATCAATGTCGATAACTCTTGAAGCCAAGGATCGGTAATATCACGAATTGCTCGATCATTTTCCAAAATATCACGGATTAACTGGACTTTTTTATCCCGTAATTCACCGGTTAAAGTTTCAAGCGCATCAGCGGCTTTAATCGTTTCTACCTGCGCACTACATTGCTCTTCGAGTGCCGCCATCTGTTCCCAATCCCTATGTTGTGCAGCATCGAGCATCTGACTAGTAATGTGTCGCACATTTTCATAAATCACAATCGTTTGATGGCAGTCCAGCATAATTAGACACCTACAGAATTATTAGATTGGATACCTATAGCAACCCACGCGCTTTTAATCTCCGACAATAAACGATACACTTCGTCTAAAATCGCTGGGTCGTTTTTCAGGTTGGCCTGCATTAACTGCTCGCTCATGTAAATATAAAGCGCATTAAGATTTTGCGATATTTCCCCCCCCACTTCAAAATTCAAGCCGGCGCGTAAACCACTATCGATAATTAATATCGCTTTAGAAATAGACTGACCTTTTTCAGTAATTTCGCTTTTTTCCATATGATGCTTTGCCGTAACAATAGCCACCAAGGCGCCATCAAGTAACATTGTAATTAATTGATGCGGACTTGCCGTCGTCACTCCAGTTTCTAAGCTGACATTAGAATAAGCTTTAGCCGCATTTCGGTGTGAACCAAACATAAATTAACTCCTTGAAAACTATAATGAAGCCAATTGCTTACTTAAATAACTCGACGTCGAATTCATCTTACTCATCGTTTGATCAAGGGTATTGAATTGTTTAGTGTATTGTTTTTGTAACATATCCAGTCGATCCTGTAATCGGGTAATTTGATCACCACGTTTCTTTATCGCGCTACTAATACCATCAGTTCTATTCGCAATAACGCCATTATCACTTAAAAAAGAGGTAATCGATTGGTTGAGCTGATAGGCAAAACCCTGTGTGTAATTCAAATTGCCGCGACTACCTATCGCGCCACCAGTAATTTTTAATGCTAAACCTTCTGCTGCATTGCCCGTCGCGCCAGTCAAGGTTTGTCCAGAACCCACAGCAGTAGCGCCATTAATCGTCCCTTGCGCATTAATGCCGGTGTTGGCTGTGGCTGTGCTATTAAACAAATCCGAACTCGCTGAGCCAGTAATGCTCAGTGATGAACCAGAGCCATAACGAGTCGATTGAATTTTTAGTTTGTTACTATCAACACTGACTGTCACCGATGAATCCGCATCAGAAAAGCTTTTAACACCGTTAATTTTGGCTTGAACTTCAGTAGCTAATTCCGACAAACTGCCATAGGTTTTGGCAGTTAAGCTAATATCGGCCGTTAAACCATTTAAATTCACCGAAAAACTATTATTAGTACTACTGATGGTGACCGGGGCGGTCAGTGTGGTTTGGCTGGTGATATTGGCTTGAGTGGCTAATTGACTAATATTGACTGCATAACTACCGGTTTGGGTATTGTCAGTGGAAGTTGCATAATTGACATAGCCATCACTAATCGTACCGCTGGCAGAAAACACATTCGCCAACTGGCTAAAATTATTATCAATTGCAGTTTGCAATTTGGTTTGGTTAAGGCTCAAAGTACCGTCTTTTTGTAACTCAATTCCGACTTGGCTTAAGCGCGTTAAACTGCTGCTTCCATCAGGTAAGCTAGATGAAACGATACTACGCAGTTTAGTTAGCATTGAGCGTAATGATGAATCGCCATATAGGGTTGCGCCTTTTTTATTGGTCAGGTCATAACTGGATAACGATTTTAAACTACTGGTGAGTTTGTTATAGCCACTGACAAATTCATTCAAATTACTAGTTAAGGTTTTAGTGTCGCGAGCAACGCTAACCGTAGTGGGTGAACCAACATTAGTTTTATTAAGTGTTAACGAAACCCCGGAAATAACATCATTCAGCGTATTAGTCGATTTGCTCACCGAAATACCATCAATCACCGCAACCGCATTTTGTGGTGCTACGGTTTCGGTCAAAGAGCGGGTGCTTGCGGTTTGAGTCAATAAATTAGATAAATTGGTATCAGGGCTGCCGCTGCCAGTCAATGGTCCAACGCTAATGCTCATGCTTTGAGTCAGACCAGTTTGACTATTGGTCAATGTTAAACGGTAAGGGCTATTGCTGCCATCATTAACAATGGTCGCTGAGACACCAATATCAGCGGCATTAATCGCATCACGAATCCCGCTTAAGCTTTGATGATCAGCATCAATGGTTACTGTCTTTGCACCTAAACCATTGCTGGTGAAACTATTGTTGGCCATGGTGCCAAAGTCAAAGGTCAATACACCACTACCAATCGTCGCATTCAGATCAGTTTGGCCGGCGGCCGCCAGTTTTTGTGCTTGCGCTAATTGCTTGACTTCAACATTGTACGTGCCGGGGGTTGCGCTTCTACCTGTGCTGGCGGTCAATACCGTGCTATCAGCAACTGTGCTGGTGAGCGTTTGAATCGACTTGGGGTCGCTGAGTTTTTTTAGAGTAGTTTGAAAACCGGATAAATTGCTTTTGATGGTCCCATAGGCGCTGATTTTTGCTTGGTCATCGGTATTTTTCTTTTGCAGCGCTGTTAATGGTAGTCGCTCGGAGGATATCATAGCGTTGACAAGCGAGGGGACATCCAAGCCAGAGCCGATACCCGCTGAGGTGATTGCTGGAGACGATACACTTGCCATAATGATTACCTATATTTAACTTTCAGTTTTTAGCAGGATGCCTTGTTGAGCATCAATAGCACGCGATAAGGCTAAGGCTTCTTCACCAGGAATCTGGCGAATCACATCGCCGGTCTCCGTATCCATGACTTTAATCACGGTTTTACCGGTGCTTTCATCATGCTGAAATGAGACACCAGCACTGGCGGTTTGCGCTAAACGGTTTAAAGTCGCCGCAACATTTTTAATCTCAGATACCGGTGGTGGTGCGGTTTTGATTACGTTCGGTGCAGCCGGTTTAACTGTATCATTAATATTGAAGTTGGCATCGGGTTTAATCGCAGAAGGAGCTGGATCAGTTGTATGATTGGAAATCGGCGAAATGGCCATAAAATATTCCTGTGCCAAGGTAAATTTAACCGAAAAAGCCCTTTTGCAAGAAACAAAAGGGCTTGGTATTTAGCTATCCAAATTGGATATTATCTCATCAGTGACATCACGCTATTAGGTAGTTGATTCGCTTGTGCCAACATTGCCATACCTGCCTGTTGCATAATTTGGTTTCTAGACAAAGTCGCAGTTTCAGCCGCGTAATCGGTGTCGGTGATTCGGCTCCGTGCATTGATTTGATTTTCATTTGAAGTTTGTAGGTTTGATACTACCGCTGCAAAACGGTTTTGGTATGCACCTTGGTTAATCATTGCTGTATTGACATCTTTTAATGCAGTGTCAATTTTTTCCACAGCTGTTTTTGCATTAGCTACCGTTGTAATATCGATACCGGAAGAAGTTGTTGTTGCAGCGCCTAATCCGGTTGGATTTATTTGGGCAATTTCAATCTGATTATCACTCGAAGTTCCTGCGCCTACTTGAAAGCTTACAGCAGCTGCACCTGAGCCGATAACAGCTTTGTCGTTGAATTTAGTATTATCTTGTATACGAACAATTTCCTTTTGAAGCTGTGCAAACTCTGTATTTAAAGCAGTTCTATCGTCGTCACTGTTAGAACCGTTTGATGATTGAACCGCCAGTTCGCGCATACGTTGTAAGCTGTCAGAGATTTTTCCTAATGCACCCTCAGCAGTTTGTGAGAAAGAGATTGCATCGTTAGCATTTCTAATCGCAACAGTTTGACCGCGGATGTTTGATTCCATGCGGCTTGAGATCGCCATACCTGCTGCATCATCTTTAGCGCTGTTAATGCGTAAACCAGATGATAAACGTTGAATCGAGTTGTTAAGAGCACCTTGAGATTTGCTCAAGTTGTTTTGGGTGTTTGTTGAAGCAATATTGGTATTGATATAAGAAGCCATGATAGTTCTCCAAAAATTTAGTTAGCAATTACGCTTGATGGCACCGTTAGCCCCTAAAAACTTGAGCTACAAATCGATGTTAATTCTTTTACGGAAGGTTCAGGAAAAACTTTAGTTTTTTTTTAACTTTTTTTTACAAGTTCAGCAGGGTATAAGGGGGTTACATTGGTTAATGAGAGTTTTTTTATTTATTTGTTTTAAAATCAATGGCTTAATGTTGTTCTGCAAGTGCGTTAATTTAGTCAGTACTGATGGTGCTTATAACATCAAACGCCGTCCACGCTAATTGCAAGACAGAGGCTGTGTGTGTTTGCTGTCTTTATCAATATTGTGGAGGGGGGGGCTCTAAAGTAGAATTCAATATCTCCTGTTTTTATCCGCTAAGGTGTGTCCATGGTGTTACCAGAATCTTTTAAATCTGAAGTTTTCAATGAAATTGCTCAGCTACTTGAGGATAAATCACTTACTGTGACAGATGATATGCCTATGATAGGCGGCGAGAGTGCTTTAGACTCTATGAAACTGGTCGAACTATGTCTTGCGCTTGAGGATAAAGCGGCTGAAATGGGGTTTGAGTTTGATTGGACTTCTGATGCGGCTATGTCTCGTTCTCGAAGTATGTTTAGAACGGCTGGGGCATTAGCCACTGAATTTATTAGTCAAATGGAAGCCAAGTAATGATTATCGTTACTGGTGCTAGCAAAGGGTTAGGACGGGTAATTTGCGAACGATTGATTGAAAAAAATATTAGCGTATTAGGTTTAGCGAGAAATGTCGAAGAAGTACCGTTTGCCTCAATGAGTTGCGATGTTTCTTCTTATGACAACGTCAAGGCAGTCGTGCAGCAACTTAAAAAAGATGGCGCTAGGGTTGCTGGATTAGTGAATGCGGCAGGTATCGCGTCAATGAACTTGGCCGTGACCACGCCGCCAAGTGTCGCTCAAAAAATTATCAATACAAACTTGTTGGGAACCATCTATTGCTGTCAAATGATCGCGCCGTTAATGTTAAGAAATAAGCAAGGCTCGATTATTAATTTTTCAACTATTGCTGTTGCCTTAGGTTTGAAAGGTGAATCCATCTATGCAGCCTCGAAAGCTGGAGTTGAAGGATTTACGCGTTCGTTCGCAAGAGAAATGGCGGATTTTAATGTAAAAGTAAATTGTATTGCGCCTGGACCAATAGACACGAACTTGCTTAAGGGGATTACAGCTGATCAAATCGATAAGATCGTTTCTCAACAGATCATTCCCAAACAATTTAAGCCAGATGATGTCGCTAATTTAGTAGAGTTGTTGCTTGATGTGCGTAGTGACTCGCTGTCTGGTCAGGTCTTATATGTTGGCGGTGTCTAATGTCGTTATTGGATAAACTTTCTGATGTATGGAAAGGGGTTGACTATCCGTTTCTTATGCACAAGGGCGAGGAACTGCTATTTTCTGAAATTATTAAGCAGGCCCCAATTGATTTAGCTCAAGTTCGTCAAGGTGATGTTGTTGCGATCATCGGAGACTTTAATCCAGTATCTGTTCTTACGCTATTAAGATTGATAGATATAGGTGTTGTGGTTGTTCCACTTACTGTTGAAACACGCCGCGAACATCAATATTTCTTTGAGTCAGCGTTAGTTGATGTAGTAATTGATGGTAATGAAGTAAAAAGAAGAGTGCACATTCAAAAGCACGAATTTATCGAGCGCTTAAGGAAGTTAGGGCACTCAGGTCTTGTTTTGTTCTCGACTGGTACCACAGGGCGGCCCAAAGCAATTCTTCATGATTTGACATACTTTCTTAAGCGTTTTGATACGCCACGTCCTGCACTAAGAACGATTAATTTTCTTTTATTTGATCATATTGGCGGCATTAATACATTACTTCATACCTTATTTAACAAGGGTACAGTTATCGCGCCAGAATTACGTACAGTCGATTCCATTCTCGAAACTTGTCGTAACTATGATGTTGAAGTGTTGCCAGCAACCCCGACGTTTTTGAGAATGATGCTGATGAGTGGTGCTATACCTAGCAAAGTGCCGGAGTGTCTTAAAATCATCACTTACGGCACAGAGCGTATGGATCAGCCCACTCTCGATGCGCTTTGTCAGTTACTGCCTAAGGTTGATTTTAGGCAGACTTTTGGTATGTCTGAATTAGGTATTGTGCGTGTGAAGTCTGAAGCTAGAGACAGTCTTTATATGAAGATAGGTGGTGAAGGTATAGAGACAAGAGTAGTTGATAGTGTGCTTCAGATTCGTTCTAGTTCTTGTATGCTTGGTTACTTAAATGCCCCTTCGCCATTTGATGCAGAAGGTTGGTATGACACTAAAGATGTTGTCGATGTGAAAGGTGACTTTTATAAGATTACGGGTCGTATCAGTGATGTTATCAATGTTGGGGGGCTTAAATTTATGGCCAGTGAGGTTGAGCGTGTTGCCCTTGCTTTTCCAAATGTCTCCTTGGTTAAAGCAATTTCTAAACAGAATCCAATTACAGGTCAGCATGTTGAATTGCTTGTTCAGCCTGCGATAGAAGATGGTATAGACAAAGATTCACTTATGGCTTTTCTTAAAGATAATCTGCAACCCTATATGGTTCCAAAAAGAATTCGTATTGAGAGTGTGGCTGTAGGTCATCGATTTAAAAAAAGTTAATTTTAAGAATAAGCAACACGACGTAAGGATTTGCTGATATAACGTGTTACTACCTAATATAAATCTCTGTCAATGAGAAGCCATCATAGGTTGATGGTCAAAATTTTCTAATTGCCAGTTGATTTACTCTCAACTAGTTTGGTTTTAACTATGAAATGCACATTTGATTGTGTTGGTATTGATGCAATAGCAACATCCTTGCCTAACCATTTTCAATCCCTAGATGAATCTTTTTTAGGGATTGATGCGGATTCAATTGCAAAAATATTGGCTATTACCGGTATCAGTCAAGTCGCAATGTCATCTGAGGAAACGACTGCATCAGATTTGTGTTTTCATGCGGCTCAATGCTTGAAAGATAATAATCCCGCCTATTTGAAAAATATTGATGCGGTTTTATTTGTTTCTCAGTCGCGTGATTATTTAATGCCGAGCACCGCGTCAATTCTACAATATAGGCTTGGATTTTCTGACAATTGTTTAGCATTAGATATTCCTAGTGGTTGTTCTGGTTATATTCATGGTTTATTTTTAAGTAGTACTTTGATTTCCTCCGGTGCTGCTCAAAGAGTTTTATTATTGTGTGGTGAAACGAATACAAAATTAATTAACCCAAAAGATAAGTCAGTTTCCATGATATTTGGTGATGCTGGCTCTGCTACTTTAATAAGTAGAAGAGTTAACTCTCATTTATATTTTAATTTTAAAACTGACGGTTCTGGCTACGATAAGATAATTATTCCTCATGGCGGATGTCGCCATCCTGTTAATCTTGGGTCTCTGGAATCTAAGGAATTTGAAAATGGAAATTATCGTCGTTCAATTGATATGAAAATGGATGGTATGTCTGTTTTTGATTTTGCAATGACAGCGGTCCCTAGATTGATTTCTGATTCACTCTCTGATTGTTCTCTTAGTCCTAATGATTTGGATCTATTTGCTGCCCATCAAGCTAATCGATTAATAGTTAATCAATTAGCTAAAAAATGTGGGATTGATGCTAAGAAAAGCCCATTTTTGGCTGATAAGTTTGGTAATACTGGGCCAACATCTATACCCTTGCTGCTTTCTGAGGGGTTTAGTTCGTCTTCTATGTGTTTAAAGAAAGTTCTAATGTGTGGATTTGGTGTGGGTTTGAATTGGGGGGTATGTTTATCTGATCTTTCTAGTACTGAAATTTTTTCGCCCAAATTTTATAACTAAGTAGTCGAACCAAAGTAATCAGGCATTAGCCGAGCAATGATTTAATAACATCAATGAGTTGCAGGTTTTTTATGCCGGAAAACTTATAGCCACCTACTTAATGTTAAGCACAGGCGACGTTCAAATGTGTAATGATCAATGACAGGCTGAACATTGAGCTATCTGCCTCTGATTGAATTCAAACGGAATTTTTATTGAAACGCTGCCTTAATTAGGTGTCCAGTTTTTGTTGACCATTCCCATCTCAGAATAGAATAGATTGTAAGACGGGCTAAAAACAACTGAGAGCGTGCTTTTTCCAATAAGTTTTACCAATATCTTGTTTTTGCTTGTTTTTCTGGTTAATTCAATCAATAAGTTAAGTTGTGTTCTATGCATTCGTATCACGAACTTACGTTAATCTAGGTAAACGAACTGGCGACTATGAACTTTGGATTGTTGGGTTGTTGGCGTTTTTTAATGGCCTGATAAGTTAAAAAATGTTATGGCATTAAGTTTTTCTGATACTATCAAGACTCGCATTAAGTCGAGTAAATTCCAGAGCAAGCGCGTACATTAACTCGATTTAAAAAGTATACACAGATCAATAGCGCCCAAATAGGCTGAGTTGAGTTTTTGTGCGTATCTGTAAAAATAAAATCTGTATCATATTGATTTTTAAGGGTTTTTATGTGATTGATCTAGGTGAATTCGGTTGGCATCCTATAATTTTTTGAGTGGACAATATGGCAGACATTAGCAATACTAAAATTGAAGACTTCATCAATAATTTTGAAATCGCAGTTGATTTTCAAACACCAGAAGATATATCGCCTGATACAGTGATTGCTGATATTAGGCAGTGGGATTCATTGGCAGCGTTAAGTGTAATCGTGATGTTCGATATGACTTATGGTAAGACAATAACCGGACACGATATAGAAAAGAGCCATACCATTTCAGATTTATTTAGTCTGTTGGATTGAGTGTGTATGGCTTTATCTACCTTATACAATGTCAAGTTAGCAGGTATTGCTTCTTGTGTTCCCAAGAGATTGGTTTCTAATCTAACCGATTGTCCTCCAGCGCTTAGGCAAGAAAGACAAAGATTAGTGCGTAATATTGGCATTGAAACTAGGCGTATTTGTCCCGAGTGGCAATGTTTCTCAGATTTAGCATTTGAAGCGGCTGAGAAACTAATAAGCGAATTAGGGTGGGATAGAAACGAAATTGATGCTTTGATTGTTATTACACAGTCACCTGATTATCTCATTCCTTCGACTGCAATTATTTTGCAGGATAAATTGGGCTTAGCTAAAACCACAATTGCATTCGATGTGAATTTAGGATGTTCTGGATACTCGTTTGGTATTCATTTATTGGGTAGTATGATTGCCGCAGGTACTATTAAAAAAGCTTTGCTTTTAATCGGTGATAAGTCTGCTAGACTGATAGACCCACTTTTTTCTGATGCCGGTACAGCCACTGCATTAGAGTATTGTTCCGACGCATCTCCTATCTATTTTGATTTAAATAGTGATGGTAGTGGTTTTCGATCTATTATGCTGCCAGTAGGCGGGCATAGACAACCTTTTAAAATTCATCATGCAATGCCCACTATTGACGAAAATGGCATGGAAAAATATGCATCAGATTTGATTTTGGATGGAATATCAATACTAAATTTTTCATGTCAAGAAGTGCCTCCTGCTATCAATAGACTGTTAGATTATTCAAATTTAAGTTCTGAGCAGATTGATTATTTTATATTTCATCAGGCTAATAAGTTAATCAATGAAACCATCAGAAAAAAGTTAAATTTATCTGTCGATAAGGTGCCTTCTACCTTAAAGGAGTTTGGTAATACCAGCGGAGCCTCAATACCGGTGACGATTAGCGCGAAACTTAATCAGCAATTAGCATCAACCCAATCACATAAATTATTGCTATCTGGTTTTGGTGTGGGTTTATCTTGGGGGACTTGTATTTTGGATATTAGTCGTGGAAAGTTTCCAGCATTAATTGAATCATGAGTGGGCATACTTTTAGTCTTGAAAACCATACTATATTAGTCACTGGTGCTTCATCGGGGATAGGACGGGCAGCGGCTATTGTATGTGCAAAAATGGGAGCAAGCTTAGTTCTAACCGGTAGAAATAAAGAACGATTAGATGAAACGCTTGCTATGTTAGAGAATTCAGGCCACAGTGCTATCGCTGCTGATTTGACTAATGCTGAAGAGTTGGAGAAATTGGTCGATGCTTGTCCAAATTTGAATGGTTTGGTTTGTGCCGCTGGTATAGCGGAGCTGGCGCCATTCAAAATGCTATCTCAAAATCACATTGATCGCGTAATGAATATAAATTTTTTGGCACCTATACAGTTAACACAGCTATTGCTAAAAAATAGGAAAATTCTTCCATCCGCATCTCTTGTTTATGTGACTGCTGTTGCTGAACATGTTTGCCCTTTGGGGTCATCGATATATTCAGCAAGTAAATCAGCTTTAACTGCGGTTGTTAAAACTTTAGCACTTGAACTTGCACGAAATGGTATCCGTGTTAATTCTCTTTCCCCTGGTTATGTGAAAACTGAGATGCTTGAAAAATTGCCAAGTGTAGAACAGTATTTTTCTTTAGTACCTTTAAAAGAAATCGAGGCGGGGGATATTGCCAATGGCATTGTCTATCTTTTGAGTCCAGCAAGTCGCTGGGTGACGCGATCAACGTTAGTGATTGATGGTGGCTTAACCATTCCTCTCAGATAGGGAAGATGATTGATATGACAGGTCTATTTAACTCACCATTCCAACTTTCAGGAAAAAGGGTCTTGATTACAGGTGCTTCTAGTGGCATAGGACGTAGTTGTGCTATTGAATGTTCTAAGGCAGGAGCTACTGTTATCTTTACTGGTCGAAATGAAGAGCGATTAAATGAAGTAGAAAATCAGTTATCTGGTGAAGGCCATATTAAGTTAGCTGCCGATTTGAATGATAAAGATCAAATGGCAAATTTGGTTAATCAGGTGGGAAAAGTTGACGGTGTTGTTCATTGTGCTGGGGTTAGTGGGGTTAATCCTATGCATTTACTCGGTAAAGGAATGCTTGTATCGGTTTTTGAAACAAACTATTTTTCTCCGATTATGTTAACACAGCAATTATTGATCAAAAAAATGATTGCTAATAAGGGCTCTATTGTTTTTATGTCTTCAATTGCTGCCAAAACAGGTAAGGTTGGCCTCGGGCCGTATTCTGGTAGTAAATCTGCCTTGATAGGGAGTATGCACCCTCTAGCATTAGAATTAGCAAGGCACGGTATTCGAGTCAATGCATTGTGTCCTGGTATTGTTGATACGCCTTTGTTTGACAGTGTAGGTTCGTCTTTAGATGAGGTCTTCGCAAAGAATTATCCTTTAGGATTAGGTGTTCCTGAAGATGTAGCATTTGCCGTTATTTATTTTCTTTCCGATGCAAGTTTAAAAGTAACGGGAACCAGTTTTAGCTTGGATGGCGGTGTTCATTTTGTCTAATCAAGAGTTTTCATGAAAGAGGTTTATATTATTAATGCTGGTGGATATGGTAGAACGGTTGCCTCATTAGCTGAAGCAGATCCTCATTATGGTGTTTATTGGACAGTTAGAGGAATGTTAGATAGTCGTTGTAACATAGTTCATGGTAGTGACGATATCCCTGTTGTCGGTGATCCCATGACGCATAACTATGAGCCTAATCAAATAATAGTCTGTGCCTTGGGTGACCCTTTGCTAAGAGATAAATATTCGCGGCCACTGCTTGAACAGGGCGCCGACTTTATGAACTTAATGCCTAATCTACACCGTGCAAAGGGAGTCACTATTGCTGGTGGTGGCATATTCGAATTAAATACGACTATAGGTGCTGATAGTAAGCTTGGGCGATTCGTTTTGATGCACGCTTTTAGTGTGATTGGGCACGATGTTGAGGTTGGTTCTTATACAACGATAGGTAGTTTTTCATTTATCGGTGGCGGTGCTAAAGTGGGTTCGTATGTCACTATATATCCACACGTTACCATCTTGCCGGGTGTGACAATTGGCGATTATGCAAAATTAGGAGCAGGAAGTGTGGTTATCAAAGATGTGCCGCCTAACTGTACTGTTTTTGGTAATCCGGCAAAACACCTTGCTTAGTATTTTTGGGGCTATTAATGCAATCAGTTTTAACCTCACAACATTATTTTTCCGAAGATATATTTGATTTAGAAAAAGAGCAGTTATTTAAACGATTATGGAACTTTGTTACTTTTCGAACTCTACTTTCCCTGCCTAATAGTTTTGTGACCCGCGAAATTGGCGGGGTATCAATCTTAATACAGAATGTTTCTGGGGAAATTAAGGCTTTTGAAAACTGTTGTCCGCACCGATTAATGCCTATACAGCAACAGCCATTTGGCCAAAGTCGAATGGTTTGTCGCTATCATGGGTGGGTTTTTGATGGAGCGGGTCAGGTAAAAACAATACCTAATGAAGACGAGCTTTATTGTTTTAATCAAGATGAGCGCAATCGGTTATGTTTGAGTCAATTTCAGGTAACTTCTATTGGAAATCTAGTGTTTGTTAACCTTTCAGATAATCCATTATCAATTGATGCTCAATATAGTAAAGAATTACAAGCGCAACTTATCGAAGTCAGCAGGCATTTTTCCGATACAGCTATTCATAATAATATTGATGTCAATTATAATTGGAAGCTGAATTATGAAAACGTATTGGATCATAATCATCTACCCTATGTTCATCCAAAATCATTTTTACCTTTACTCAGGAAGGTAAAAAATATTGAAAAAGCACAGGAAAGCATTTCTAAATCAGAAAGTTTTGAGACACTATTAACGCTTTCTGATCAGAGTTTTAGTTCCACAACGCCATTGCATATTGAATCTTGGCCTTGGCATAGTTTAGTTGATCGCTATGGTCCAGGGGATTTATATTACAACTTCTTTCTTTTTCCTAATATTAATTTTATTTCTTTAGGTGGAATTATATTCTTGGCTCAACAATTTCAGCCTATATCCGCCACTAAAACACAAGTAAGATTTACATTAACAACAGCAAAAGAGAAAAAAAGAATCCCTGCATTACCGGCTATTCTCCGTGGACATATGAAAGCTGAAGTGGAAGTTCTTCTTGAAGATGTTAAGTTTCTTGAAGCAATTCAATCTAATTTACATTTGCACTCCCCCAGCGTTCAACATGGACAATACGAATATCGATTAGCTGCCTTTGGAAATACCTATAAAAAACTGCTGAAAGGAGATTGCTTATGGTAGACCAAGAACGTATTTGTGTATTGGGATGCGGTGATGTATTTGAGAATATTGCTGCCGATTATTCCAGTTATCATATTTCTTCAGATAAATGGGAATTTAGAGCTGTTTCAAGTCCGGCAGAAATAAGTATATCGGCTGAGCAATTACTGCATGGATTATCCCCAGAAGAATTAAAATTATTTATAGCTGTTGATTACAATGCTCTTAATTATGCAAGACTAGAACTTTATTATGTCGCGAAATTAAAGGGTTATAGGTTTGCTACGCTGGTTCATCATACAGCTAGTTGCAATCATTCTAAAATTGGTGAAAATGTATGGGTTGGTCCTTGTGCCTATGCTGCCCCCCAAACAGTAATAGGTAGTAATGTCATGCTTAATGCCTATTCAAGAATCGATCAAAGAGTTGAAATAGGTTCTCATGTATGGGTTGGGGCTGGCTCATCAATTTCAAAGGCAACCACAATAGGTAGTCACACTGTTATTGGTAATAATGTAAATATTGGTGAAGGTTTATCAATTGGAAAGCACTGTTTAATCAATAAGCCAGGTAGTTGGCAAACCAATATGCCAAATGGTAGTTTTTTGGAATCTGTTTATACTGAGCCTGCGAGAATGGTTGGAAGCGGATATTCTTCGACAATCCAGGACTGATAAAATGAAAGCTCGTTTACTTCCAGAAGCATATATTTCAGAAGAATGGTTTAAAAAAGAACAGCAATTATTATTTCGCCCTCTTTGGCAATTTGTCGCTCCAAAGATGCTCTTATCTAAAAATAATGCATTTGTTACGCGGAATGTTGCTGGTATTAATATTGTTATACAAAATTTTGATGGACAAATAACAGCGATCGAAAATATTTGTTTACATCGTCAAAGCCCTCTTCAAACAGAATCTAATGGAATACGCCCTTTAATCTGTGCATATCATGGTTGGAAATATAGTTCTGATGGTAAAGTGAGTAATATTCCATTCCAAGATTCATCTTATCGCCTGACTGATTGTGAACGACATTCTTTAAAAGCAAGGACGTTTAGCGTTTATTGTTTTGGTAATTTGGTTTTTGTAAATGTTAGTGAAAACCCTTTGGCGTTTGACGAACAGTTCTCGCTTACGGAACTTGAATCATTAAGGCAAGCTTCTGAATTATTTGATGATGAAGTGTTAGTGACCACTTTTCACACTAAAATGAACTGGAAATTAGTCTATGAAAATTTGCGCGATGCCTTACATCCACGATTCTTACATGCAAATACAGTATACAAACAAGTAAAATTCCAAGAACGTATTGATCCAAGTGATTTTAATAATACTAAGGAATACATTAATACTAAGACTATTAGTCGGGAAGAGCATTTTAGTGTGCTAAGAAGTTTTAGTGGTGGAGGGTTAAATGAGCCCATGCCAAACATGCCGACTTACGCATGGCATCAATTCGTTGAACGTTATGGGAATGATGACTGGTATTTAAATTGGTTAGTTTATCCAAACTTACATATTGCTTCTGGCTCTGGTGGTTACTCGTTTATTATTGAACATCATCAGCCCGTGTCTGCTTCACGTACCGATTTGATTGTCTATTATGTTACAGGCAAGAAAAAACGACATTATTCGACTTCTGCTGCTGTATTGCTTAGCCATATTGACGGTGCAGAAAAAGTATTACGAGAAGATATTGACATGATGGAGAAGATACAAGCAGCATTAAACGCTGATAGTCCATCGGCATGTTTGGGCGATTTTGAATATACGAATCAAAAAATTGAGCGTTGGTATCTCGATGTGATGGAGGGTCAGCATGAACTCTAAATTGATTGTTGGTGTTCAGCCTTACCTTGATCTAGCTGCTCAATTGTGGTCTGAAATAGATCCTGAGCTTGATTTAATGAAGTTAGAAATTAATCAGGATTCTAATTATTTTTTTGATTTATCTGAGTTGGCCAAATTTTCACCTAAACAATGCTCTGCTTTCGTTGCTTGGGATTATCAATTTTTGAATTTTCGAAGACTAGAGTTAATGGGTGAGTTGAAAAAGCTAGGCTTTTCTATGCCCCCCTTAATAGCAAAAGGTGCATACGTTGGTAAGGACTCAATTATTGGTGAGAATTGTTTCATTTGTCCAGGTGCAGTAATTAATCCAAAAGCGATTTTGGCGTTCAATTGTTTTGTGGGTTCATTATCCAGTATTGGTTATGGTACTGTGCTTGGCAACTCTGTTTGGTTAGGTGCTGCTGTGCATGTGGGTGTTGAGTGTAAAGTAGGTTCAAATTCTACAATTCTCCAGCATAGTTTTGTTGCTGATTACGTGGAAATTGGAAAGCAAGTTTTGATTGAAAAACCTGGTTGTTACAATAAATCGGTACAAAAAAAATCATTTTTTTTGCAAAAAAGTAATTTAAATGTTGTTATTGTCGGTTAGTTTTTATTTGAAATTAAAAATGCTGTTTCAGTATTATTTAAACGATGTAAAAGTTTGTGAATTTTGATGGGAGTAGTAAATGCATCATATGAAGATTAGTTTGATTAACTTGCTTGAACAATACGAAAACTCAATTCTATCGTTGGCTGATTATGATGAAATTTGGTTTTTTGGTGATATTAGTACAAGTTTTTCGCAAAGAGCATCAGTTATTGCTAATAAACTAGATAACTTTAACGGAGTAGTTGTTACTAGTATTTCAAAAGAAAAGCGAGTAAGAATTTCTAATCAAATTGGAGGGTATGGCTATTGGTCGTTTATTGATTTTGATAATTTAATCACAAGATCTAAGCGAAAAAAAGTTTTACTTGTCGATTTTAATGATATGCAATCTGGTAGTATGTTTAGAGAGTATTTCAGGTTAAATGGCGTAGATGTGTGCGATTACCTTAGGTGTATGAACGATTTGAGTGTTGTTCATACATATCTTCCTGTTAATCAAGAAAGGGATTATTTTATAAACCATTTGGATGACTTTCTTCAACTGGTTAATGAATTACCTGATCAACTATCAAAAGATACTGTTATTGCGAGAATTAAAGCATTTTTTACACTAGATAGAAGATGGCTTATGGGGGTTTCTCAGGGGCATAGGCATTTCACTAGAAATAAGGTTTCGCAAAATGAACTAATAATTTCTGACAATGAAACTTATATAGATGTCGGAGCTGCGCACGGTGATACGGTATCAAAGTTTTTCGATGTCACTAGAGGTTTATATAAAGAAATACATGCTTTTGAACCTGATTCTGTTAACTACAAAGGACTTAGCAGATTATGTGAAGTCATCCCTAATTGTAATTGTTATCATGCAGGGTTATCAGATGAAAATGGGGAGATGGTTTTCCATGAAACTCCCGAGAACAGGTTTGGAAGTAGGTTTGTAACTGAAACATCACCTCAGGCAGAAGAAGTAACAAAGGTAAAAATTTTGCGACTGGATGATGTTGTGGATAGTGCTACATTAATAAAAATTGATGTGGAGGGGTTTGAGGTAAATGTTTTAAAAGGTTCAAAACGTATAATTGAAGAATATGCGCCGTCAATGCACATAGCAGGATATCATTACCCAAATGATTTAATTTCGATAATAGACGCGGTTAAAAAAATAAGGAATTATAAAAACATAGCTATTCGCCATTGCGACGGAACTATATATGATACTAATATCCTATTTTCAAATCATCAAAACTTTGTTTAACAATTGTGAAGTAAGTAGGTAGTTGTGAGTTTCCGGCATAAAAATTGCAGGCCATTGAATTTATTGGATCCTTAGTTCGACTAATGTCTTATTGCTTTGGTTTGACTACTTAGGTCGGTCAATCGTTAGTTTTGGCGAAAGATTTTTAGGCGAAAATTCGCCACGCACTAAATTTTTATTATGTTCGGTATTATTTCTAATTTTATCGAAGCCTGGTTTTTTAACTAATCGATTTGTAATGGTTGTTTGTTGTCCTAACTGCAGTCATATATTGTGAAGTGATTACAAATTTGACTAAGGCATCTTACGGAATTTAGATGGGATGCCTATTTTTATTAACCGTTAAATATCTCTTGGCTATGAAAATCGTTGGGCTTTATTGTATAAATCTATGATTACCCGTGATGGTATATATTAGGTGACGTTGTCATGATTCCAATAGAATATTATTTTGATGATAAAATATTCGTTATTGAAAATGAAAAGATTTTTCAATCAAACTGGCAGCCTCTTTGTTTTAAAGGTGATTTACCTAACAACAATGATTTTGCTATTTTTAGGGTTGGTGGTGTTGAAGTCGTTATACAAAACTTCCAGGGATTGATAAAGGCTTTCTCAAACGTTTGTCCACATCGGTTTAGTTGTTTGCAATCTGGTCGAATGGGAAATAGGGTGCTTCAATGTCCATATCACCGCTTACAGTTTAATCATTTTGGAGAATCTATTAATAAGCCATTGGGTGAAGATTATCCTTATACTCAATTAAAGCTGTATGAATGGCATATAGATGTTTGTGGTCAGCTTGTTTTTGTATCCTTCAATAAGCCATCTAAAAGCCTTAAAGAATATTTGGGTGCTTGCTTTGTTTATATTGAAAATATAACCAATAGTATTGGTGAAGAGATTTTTGTTGAGGAGCAGTTAATAGAGGCAAATTGGAAGCTGGTAATTCAAAATACAATAGAGTTTGATCATGCTTTTTCGGTACATCCAAAAACTTTTGCTGAACTAGTTCAAAAACCACTTGAGATATTGGATCTTGAGGCTCCTTCTCCTTTAATACACTACAGAACTCGTTGTAAAAATTTGTCTAGAGAAGAAAGATTTACGCAAAAAATATTCAAACAATTTTGTAATACTACCTATTTTAGTGATTATCCATGCTACGAGCATTTTTACTTATTTCCGCTGTTAACAGTGGGGCATTGTAACGGTCCCGTGTCTTTTTTTAGATATACGCCAATTTCTCCAAGTCAAACTCTTCTGCAGATAAGAGTTTGGTCTCCAAAGGCAGTTGTAGAGAATGAGGATTATGCTAAGTTAACTTTAAAATTATTTCCCTCAATTGTGGATTTTATTAAAAAGTTATCTCTTGAAGATAAGGAAATTTGTGAAGCAGTATTTAGAGGTGTTATGTCTGCACCTAAGGATATGAAAATGATATTTTCTAAAGGAGATTTTTTAATTGAAAAATTTCAAGAGTCCTATTTGAGTTTTATGAAATAAAAAATCATTTAAGTAGATTAGATGGTTTTCGGAAAAATAGGGTTTATTTAAACAATCTAGTAGGTTTTTAGTCTAGTCGATGTGTGCTGTAGTCGAGAATTCTTATTATTGGTTTAGTATTGCTTTTATAACTTCTTTAACTGTACGATATATTTGTTTTTCAGTTAAAAAAACTGAAAAAGGCAGTCCAATCAAATCGGTGCCGATATGTTCTGCATTAGGTAAAGGTGTGTGCAAAAAGTTAAATGCTTCCGGTGAGTGTTGATGTAATAGAGGTTGATACCAGCGGCGCGTGCTAATTTGTTCTAATCGGCATAGTGTTTCCAGTTTGTGTCGACGTTCAGACGAGCCCATTCTGATGCTAAGCGTAGTAGGGGAAATGGGTTCAGGTCCAGCCTGCCAGATTATCTGATCACCGCAAGTTTGTTCTAATTGTTGACGATATTGTTGATAAATTGATCTTCGTTGTTCTGATTGTTCGTTCCAGTTATCTAGGCTTGCTAACGCAACCGCCGCATGATATTCGGATAATTTTGCATTGGTACCAGCGTATGAAAGATAGCCCACTGGATGTTCTGAATTTGGGTTTAAATTGATGCCAAAATTACTCATCTGCTTTATTTGATTGGCAATTTCTGGTGAACCGGTAGCAATAAATCCTCCTTCACCAGCACCAAGTGACTTAGTTGCGTGCATGCTAAATACCACTGGAATATCGTTAGCTTGTATCCATTGAGAGCCAAATCCAGCTGCTGCATCTATGATGACTTTAATACCGGTTTTTTGCTGGAATTCGCTCCAAGCTAAAGTATCTTGTGGTTGGCCAAAAGTGGCAACCGCAATCACAGCGCTTATATTGTCTTTTGAATTATCCGCTATGTTTGTTGTTAGTAACCAAGAATCGAGATCAATATCGGCTATCACAGGCGTATGACCTGCTCGAATAATGGCTGTTAATGTGGCGACGAAGGTGAATGCGGGCACCAAAATTCGCGATTCTTTCGGTAAATTAAGGGCTGTCAGTAGTAACTCTAAGCCTAAAGTACAGTTACTGACTGTCACTATTTCAATTGGCTGATTGGTTTGAGTTGAAAATAGTGACGATAATCGCTTTTCGAGTTCTTGATTTAAAGGCCCAAAATTTGAGTAATAACGATTTTGGTCTATGCGGGTGATATAGGGTTTTAATGCCTCGTAATCGGGTAAGGACGGGATTAGCAAGGGAATTTGTTGATTGGTGTCCATGTTGCTTAATTTCCTATATTTAGGCCTAGTTTTTGCCTTAAATAATCTGTTTCAATTGCCAAGTCGAAATTTGATTGTAAGTAGCGTGATTCGCCTAGTAAATAATTGAACCACATTAAACGGAAGCTGCGTTCTAGTTCAGTGCAACGCGCTTTGTAGTTCATCAAAGCGCTTTGAGAGAGTATGTCTCGGATTTCTGCGCGATGTTTCCGAAGTCGCTCTTTGTCTTCTATTAAATTCAAGACAATTTGAATATATTCCTCTTCATTATTGGCAACCCATTCCGATAATCCTAAGCCTTGTAGGGTTCTAGCTGTTGATGAGCTCATGGCATCTTCAGCCTCCATAGCAATGACTGGTAATCCCATCCATAATGCATGTAAAGTGGTTGTGCCGCCTGAAATGGGGTGGGTGTCTAATGCAATATCGGCAACCAGTCCACGTTCCATAAATTCTGTTATCGGAACTTGTGGTGAAATACTAATTTGATCTAATGGCATTTCAAGTTGCTCTAGTTTCGGTAGCATGGTGTTGATAGCTTCATCAATTGAGTTATCTGTAACATGCAAAATTAAGTTGGCGTCGGGCCTTGCTTCAAGAATGCGTTTCCAAATAAGTAACATATTGTCGGTTATTTTTTTAGATGCATTTAATGATATCAGTGTGGGCGTTTGTGAGCTTAAAGGTGGCTCTAAAGCTAAGGGTGAATCTGCTGGAGGGCAATAACTTGCCATACACTCTAGTCTAAATAGTCTTTCCACATACCATTGTTCTGAGCCAATAGGATCAGCGCCGAAATCGGTTAGTCTGTAATCTATGGCATTCATGCCTAGTGTGCCCATAAAACCTAGCCAAGTTAATTGTATTGGTGCCGCTCTTTTGGCGAATACAAATAACCTATGATCCGATGTGTGGCCTGATAAGTCTATTAATATGTCGATCTTATTGTGGCGAATAAGTTTTAATAGAGCTTTGTCATCGAGCGTTGCAACGTCAAACCAATGTGGTATTAACGATTTTAACCGTTCAGTTGTTTGATCTTTGTTATGATTAGTTGCAAAAACATATACATCTACTTGGTCATGATTATGGTTAGAAAACACGGGTTCCATAAAATAGGCAACCGAATGATGTTTCATGTCGCCAGATACATAACCAATTCTTAATTTTCGTGATGGATCTTTGTTAGGATTAAGGGTAGGTTGGCCAATACTTAGATGGTTTGCATATTTTTCCCCCCATAGTTTATATATGTCTAGTCTAGTTTGTCTATCTGGTTGGAATGCACATAATATTTCTGCGTAAATTAAGTGGACCCAGCTCTCTTTTTTTACGTTATAAACAGTTTCGCCGAGTGATATTGCTTGATTTAGATTGCCGGAACAGTAATAAACATAAGCCAAACCAGCAAGTGCATGAAAGTTATTAGAATCAAGTTGTAATATAAAATTGAAGGTTTCAATTGCTTGTTGATATTTTTTTATCCGAGTTTGGGTAATCCCAATATTAATCCATATTGGAATATCCGATGGTTTGTTTTCTAAGGATTGAATAAGTGTGTCTAATGCCTCAATGTAATCATTATTAAATAATGCTTTAGTACCATCATTGAATAATTTCTTTGATTTTTTTGATTGTTTATTCAACACAAACCTCGTATGGCTTAATTTTTTACGTATATTCGATTATAAGGGCTTAGGCAAAAAGTATCAATACAATAATTTATGTAAAAAAGAGTGTAAATTATTGAATTTTATGGATAAAATATTGTTTCTGTTGGTTTTAGTCTAAGATGTCTGGTTGATAGATGAAATGGTACAGGGTTTTGTTTAATAGATGCGTTGAGCGGTAGAGAAGCGAATCACTGGCGATAGATGTGCTTCACGTTGTTCTGCACATCTATCGTTCTGTTAACCATCAACCGGAAAAATAGGTGGGCCTATTATGGTGTAAAACACGATGTTTTTACATAATTAAACAAATCTTTTTTTAACATTGCTGTGAGTTGGTTTGGTTTTGAGTGGCGTTGGGGGCTTATTCAGCTTGGTGGTTAACTGATTGCCGATTTTAAAAAATCTTGAATCTAAGATTTTTGCTGTATGACCGATAAATTATACTCAGCGAGAAAGCTGCCCCTACCGACAACACTACCCTCTAAGTCAGGACGTTCACCAATCGCTAGGCAGCGTAACCACGCCGCTTCAGCCATTGGTAGGTAAGCGCTTTTTAAACACCGCCCTTGATTGAGATCATTATTCCATGACAGAGGATGTGAGTTGCCAAGGCAGCAGCGCTTCAAAATCTTCCACCGTTTTTGCCAAAGGCAATTGCCGGAACACAGCAATTAAATAACCATAAGGCTCAATGCGATTGGCTTTGCAGGTTTCGATCAGCGAATAAAGGTTGGCACTGGCTTGTGCTCCGCCGACGGTGTCGCTAAACAACCAGTTGCGACGGCCAATGACAAAAGGCCTAATCGCATTTTCGCAGGCATTATTATCAATCGGCCAGTGGCCATTCTCGACAAAACGGATCAGTTTCGGCCATTGGGCCGACAGGTAATGCAGGGCTTTGCCAAGCAAACTGTTGGGCAGGACGCCATGCAGATGTTGTAGCAGCAGGGTTTCGATGCTGGCCAGAACCTCGCGACAGTGCGTCTGCCTGAATTGCAGACGTTGTTCAGCACTCGCCTCTTTGACCTGCGATTCAATCGCATACAACTGGCCGATCGCGGCGATAAAACGTGTCGCTAATTGCTCAGGCCCTCGGGCTGGTTTGGGAATCGCGGCTTCGGCTTCG
>CAMCSF010000014.1 GCA_945877625.1 Methylomonas koyamae
ACCTTTATAAGCGACATAAACCGCCGTCGTTAAACCTGCAGCAGCCAACACAGCCGACGCTTCTCCACTCCAACACATTGCAAAACCCCTTTGTTTTAATTATCAAGGTGGCGTAAACCACAAAAAAGCCGTTGATTATCACACAAAATGCTGATTTTTAAGACTTGTTGTAATCCAACCGCTCAATTTCACGGCAATAGTTGCTTATTATCTTGATAGACCTGAGCCAGTTGTTGATTAATCAAGCTGATAATGTCTTTTGAAACACCCAATTCGCTGGCCACACTCCCGAACTGACTAATAGCAGCAACCACTTCCGCAATCACCTGTTGCGCTTGCGACCAATTGGCAAAATTCGCGTGACTTGCCAGTTGTTGAATCGCTTTGAGCGAAGGCTGTTTACCAAAACCGGCAAACGCTGTGGCATGTTCGCCATAAGGCGATGGGCTAAAAGTCACATCATAAAACGGCGCTAATTGCCATTGACCATCATCACGCTGCAAAAATGCCGAGTTTTTGCTGTGATCATCTTGATTAAGCGCAAATAGATTAAACATGGCCCGACGAAATTGCGCCTGCCCAGCACTGGGGCTTTTACATAACAGACTGCTGGCCTTAATCAAATCGACATAATCCAGGCTAGGCATACGAAAATCGGCATCTAACAAACCACAAGCACTGTGCAAATGCCATCGGCCTTCCCTGCCATTCGGCAAAACCTGCGTATCAAAGCGCTGTAATGCCACCCACTTTGCAGCACCGGATTGCTTGGGCGCATCAATTAATCGCCATTTAGGTACCTCAATGCCAGCCTGCTGAGCAAGCGTCAAATACACCGCCTCGCACAAACCTTCTTCGTGACCTAAAGCGATTTGGCTGGAGGTAAATTTCACCAAATAGGCCGAACTATCAGCCACCGCTCGCGTGCTACAAACCGCCTGATTATCTTGATGGAAATACAATTGTGCTTTCGGTCGCGCACCACCAGAACTACCGGCATTGACCAAGGCAGCCAAAACTTCCGTGGTTTGCCCATCGAAAACTGCCTGCGCTTCGAGTCCTATTTCAGCAACGCTGATAATCGCTTTATCGTCATCGGCTTTAAGATCAGAAATCGGTTCATAGCTTAAAGCCCCTAAAGCACCGGCACCCACAAAAGCCAATCTATCCATCGCGGTAATTTGCGTCGGTAAAATCCCCGCTTGTCGAAATACTCTGTCCATTAACAACAAGCCCCAACCATCGGGCAGGGAATCGGCAAACACACCCTGTAAGCCATGATGCGGATCACGCGGCCCAAGTTGAAGCGTTGAATCAAAGCGCAAATTAAACGGCGATAAATGGTCAAAACAGGCTAAATAATCAGCGTGATACTGAAAAAATACCCCTTGTCGATTTTGCGCTAATGTCCCAACCAAACACCGACTACCATCACTGAAAGTACGCCAAACTTTTAATTGTTTAACTGGATTAATCTGCATTCAGCACCTCGTCAATGCTGGTCGGTATTTTGGCTTTAAGCTTTAACTCAATTTGCGTGAGCTTATGTAAATTGGAAAGATCATCAACGCTTTGCCATAACAACAAAAATTGGCGTAGCGAGATTTGCCCAGTGGTTTCAAATTTTTTAATTGTGGAAGCAGGAACGGTACTGCGCTCGGCCAAAGCCTCACGGGATAATTTTAAGTTTTTGCGTTGCTGCTTAATGTGCTCACGTAATGCTAATTGAACATCGGTAACTGATAGTAAAGACAACATAGTATCTGACCATTATGGATACAATAAAGTCCATTTTAAGCATTTAATTGAATTTATAGCTACTATTTTGTCCACGATAATCAATACAAATCCTGCGGATCCACATCCAACGACCATTTGACTTTTTTGCTGTGTTTTAACTTAACCAACTTTGGCAATAACTCGTCTAATAATTGATGTAAAGCCTGCCGCTGCTGACTTTGTAGTAATAATTGAAAACGAAACTGCCCTGCCCGTTTTGCCATTGGCGCAGTCACCGGCCCTAATACGCTGATTTTGCTTTGGTTAATTTCGGCAATCTGTTCGACTAAGGCTTGTAAGAATTGCTGCGGGTCTTCACGATTAGCGGCATGCACTCTGAATAAAGCTTGATGACTAAATGGCGGCAATTGCGCTTGTTGCCTTTCTTGCAAAGCAGCATTGGCAAAAGCCCGATAGCCACTGGTAATCAGGGTTTGCAGCAAAGGATGTTGTGGTTGACGGGTTTGCAGAATCACTCGGCCTTGCTTATCAGCCCGCCCTGCCCGTCCAGCCACTTGCACGATCATTTGCGCTAATTTCTCGCCGCTGCGGTAATCAATACTAAACAAGCCGCTATCAATATCCAAAATCGCCACTAAGGTCACCGATGGAAAATGATGCCCTTTGGCCAGCATTTGCGTCCCTAAAATAATGTCGGCTTCACCGTTATTAATTTGCTGGAGATAATTTTCCAACGAGCCTTTGCGTTGGGTGCTGTCCCTGTCTAAGCGAATCACGGTTTTATCCGCAAACAGGCTAGTTAACACTTGTTCAATTCGTTCAGTGCCCATGCCCAAGGCTTGCAATTCGCCGGTTTTACAGGCGGGACAGTGTTTCAACAAAGCCTGCTCGCTGCCGCAATGATGACAACGTAATACTGCGTCGGCGGCGTGAATCACTAAATTGGCATCACAACGCTGACAACGCGACACCCAACCACAACCATGACAAATCTGCACCGGCGCAAAACCACGCCGATTTAAAAATAGCAACACCTGCTGGCCTTTATCCAAGGTGTTACGCATCGCGCTAATTAATTGTTCGGACAAACCGCCCAACATTCGCTTGTTGCGAATGTCCAATAATTGAAACACCGGCTCGACCGCATTACCGGCCCGAATCGGCAAATGTAACCATTGGTAACGTTGGCGCTCGACATTCAACAAGCTTTCCAAAGATGGGGTTGCCGAGCCTAAAACCACCGGAATGCTTAGATTTTTCGCTCTTGCAATCGCCACATCACGCGCGGAAAAGCGAAAACCTTCTTGCTGTTTAAACGAGTTGTCATGCTCCTCGTCCAAAATCATCAAACCTGGCCTAGCCAATGGGGTAAACAACGCCGAGCGGGTACCGAGCATAATCGCCGCCCTGCCTTGCTGCATTTGTAGCCAAGCATTTAAGCGCTGGTTGTCGGTGAGTTTGGAATGAAAAGTGACGATGGGCACGGCAAAGCGCTGTCGAAACCGGTTTTCCAGCTGCGGGGTTAACGTGATTTCCGGCAATAACACCAGTACCTGTAAACCTTGTTCAAGCGCAGCAGCAATGGCTTGCATATACACTTCGGTTTTGCCGCTACCAGTGACCCCTTCTAATAAGGCGACATTAAAACCGCCAAGGCTGTTGATAATTGCATCAATCGCCGCTTGTTGCTCAAGATTGGCTAACAACGGTTGATTAACCACCGCTTTGGCAGGCATTGACGGCGCTAATAACTGTTCAATCAGCAACCCTTTGTCCAACAACGCCTTCAAGGCTGGTTTATCCGCTATTAATTCCGATGCGCCAATGCTGCGCTGTTGGCTTTGAAACAAAGCCAACAGCGCCTGTTGTTTGAAGGCCCGTTTCAATTGCTCCAAACCGGTTTGTTGGCCCAGTTCGCTCAAGGCATAAAAACGCTCTTGATCTATTTGCGCGGGCTTGCCTTGTCTTAACGATACCGGAAATGCGGTGGCTAAGACTTCACCCAATGGATGATGGTAATAACGACTGGCCCAAATCAATAACTGCATATCTTGGGCAGACAATAAGGGTTGTGAATCGAGAATTTCAGTGACCGATTTCAGCTTAGCCACGTCAAATTCAGATCGGGATTTAACCGCCAATAACACCGCCACCTTTTGACGATTAGCGAACGGCACCAACACACGCATACCGGGTGAAAAATCGGCTGCCGTGCAACCCTCTGGCGCAAGATAATCAAACACACGATCAATGGGCACGGCGACTGCCAGCTCTAAAATCACTGTTGGCGATGCGTCTGTAGTAACCATGTTAGTTGAAGTAGTTTTGATAAAAGTACGCTATGTGCTGACTAGCCGATGTTGGGCAACTTTAAAACCGTAGGCTACGCACCGTGTAACTTAAAAAGCTTTTGCTAACACAACAGCCTCCATCGGTACGCGGTGCGTACCCTACTCAGATTATTAGTTATCCACAAAATCTGTGGATAACTCTGTGGACAGCGCTAGAGTAAACACGCTTAGTGTCGGTTTTTATTACAATTTTGTTACTTTGCGCAAATTTCATTCAAATTTAAAGCGCTTTTAAATCAATCACTTAAAAAACAATTAAACTAGGTTAAATGACTTAACTATTACCCAGCTCTATAGAGAGTTTGTTCACCATTTTTGTGCATAAGTCGTTGAGCAAAGTGGCTATCGCTACAGATTTTAGCCGGTTAAACCCTTTTAGCCCATCCACAAACAACCGACAAACCCGCCAATCCCAAAAAGGCAATCAACGCCCAAGACGGTATCGCCAAGCCCAACAAAGTCCAATCGACTTTTGCACACTCACCAGTGCCTGTCAGCATCAATTTAATCGTGTCGGCTAAAGGAAAATGCTGAAACACATATTCCAAACCCGGGCTGCACTCAGGCACTTCCTCCGGCGGCAAGTGTTGCAACCAAACATGACGCGCCGAAACACTAGCGCCAACTAAAGCCGAAACAGCCGCCAACATGGCATAGAGCTTGGTCGCTCGATTATGAATTGCCGCTATTAAAAATATCAAACCGGTCGCAACAAAGGCTAAACGTTGTGAAATACATAATGGGCAAGGCTCTAATTCTTCGACAAATTGTAAATAAGCACCGAAAGCTAATACCGAGACACAGCTAATAAAACCTAACAAAAAGCCACTACGCGAACTAATTTTTACTAAATTCATTTTCGACATCCTTTTTAAACGCTCTAATTTCCCGTGAAGGGCCTAAAATCACCAAAATATCACCAACATTTAAACGCCGATCTACATCTTCTACGACAAAATTTAATTGCTCGCTAATTTGCTTATTCACAATGCCAATTAAAATCAAATTATACTGGGTATTTAATTGCAGCTGACTAGCATAAGTATTAGCCAAATAACTATTTTCTGGAATCACCACTTCGGCTAAATTCAAATCATGTCGGCCAAACACCGTATGATCGAAAATATTAGTAATATCCGGTCTTTTAAGCATGTCATGGATTTTACGTCCACATATTTCATACGGATCGATAATTTTATTCGCCCCCGCAACACGCAATTTTTCTGCTGATTCAGGTGTTTCAACAATGGCAATAATATTCAGATCTTTATCCAATGCTCTTGCTGATAATGTTAAAAACACATTTTCAGAATCTTCTTCAAAGAAACAAAATAAAGTATCAATACTCGAACCGATACCCACCGAACGCAAATCATCATCGTCACGAAAATCGATATTAGCGACTTGAAAACCATCTTCAACTGCTAATTCAATATGTTCAGCCACATGATCAATCACTATAATTTGATACTGTTGCTTATCCAAGCGACTAACCACTTCAACCGACAAGCGGTTATAACCAAACATGGCGACCTGTTTCATAGTGCATTCCTTGCTAATAAGCGATGCCGTTCAATTTGATCGCGAAAATGATCAATGCCATATTTACGCCCTAAAATCACTAAAATATCTTCATTCCTTAAAATAAATTTTGGCTCGGGATTAAAATAAAAGTGTTGCTGCTTAACTTGATATTTATTTTTATGCTTAAAATGGATTGGATTAGCACTAATTACCCCAATCAAACTTAATTTTTTATCACTTAACTCTAATTTAGAAATCGGTTGATTATCTAAACACGAGCCTTCGCTAACCAAAACCGTTTCCATAACAATATCGGCCTGATTTTGCAAAATCCCCGAAATCGCTTCAAATGCCACTGGCTGGCCTAAGAATTCTGCCGCCAATAATCCGGCGATTTCAAACGGTCTAATCACATGATCGGCACCTGCTTGATAAAGCTTATTAACGTTATCGTGGCGATTTGTTCTGGAAATAATACGAATATTTTTGTTCAGATTGCGACTGGTTAAGGTGACATACACATTGGTCACATCATCGCCGGTGACACATAAAATCGCAGTAGCACCGCGACAAATCCCCGCACTCAGTAACACTTCATTTTTGCTGGCGTCATTTTGTATCGACAGATAACCATCGCCTTTAGCTAACTCAACATTAGGCGCTTTCTTATCAATAATGATGAATTTCTGACCATCATTACTTAATTGTCGAGCCACTTCTTGCCCTACTCGCCCATAGCCACAAATAATAATAAAGCTTTTATAGCGCTCTAATTCAGAATAAACCCGATTTTCCCGCAACACTGGCATTTTATCGTTAAAGGCTGCAATTAATATTGAGGTGAAAAATGATAAAACTCCCAAGCTAGTGAGAATTAACAAAATCGTCACTAACCGGCCACCAATAGTATGAGGAATAATATCGCCATAACCAACAGTCGCTAAAGTAACAATCGCCCAATAAACTGCATCGAATAAACTTTTAATTTTGCTTTCTGGTTCGGGGTATTCAAAAACATACACCGAGACACTCGCAATAAAAATTAAAAATCCAGTAAACATCATCAAGGTTAACAACTCAAACCGTTTACTGGCTAAAACATCAGAAAACAACTTCGCGCTACTAGAATATCTAAACAATTTAAACAATCTAAAAACCAAGAACACTCGCAAAATTCGCAAGGGTCTATAGCTAGGCAAAATGGCTAATAAATCAATAATTGCAAATGGCGAAAAAATGTATTCGATTTTTTTAGCAATCGCCCTTTTCAATGCCTTATAAAAACTAAACTTAATGTTCAGATATTGCGACTTTTCATGTTCCTCGAGAATAATAATATGGCTATCCGAGTAAATCCAAAATCTTAAAACATATTCACAAGCGAATACCGCCAAAATAGCCTGTTCAATATAGCCTCCCATTGGACTCGCTTCATGTTCGACATCATACAATAAGAAAAAGATGCTTAAGACAATTAACCCGGTCATAAACATATCAAAATAAGATTTAGCTGGGCTATTTGGGTTTTCCAACAAATTATAAAAAAACAGTTTGCTGTTTTTATAGGTTTCGGAAGACTTTAAATAGTAGGCGGCGTAAACGATGAGTTTCGTTAGCATTACGAAGGTTTATTTTTTAAATTCAATAATTTTATTAGCAGGATTCAGATTAATTTCATCAATCACACAATGATGTCCCGCTTGCAGAATATAACTCACAGCATCAGCAACATCGTCAGCCTGCAAGGCTTGGCCGGGTGCAAATGACAGATTATCAAAAAAAGCCGTCGCCACCATACCTGGGTTAACCAAGGCGACTCGCACCGATGTTTTACCACATTCGTCACGCAGAGCCTGACTAAAACCTCGCAATGCGAATTTACTGGCACAATAAATACTGCCATTACGACTGCCTTTTAACGCCGCTTCCGAGCCAATGTAAATTAAATTGCTGTGGGTTTTTTGTTTTAACTTTGGCAATAACGCCCGCGTCAAATGCGCTTGCGCAGTGAAATTCACCATCATCAACTGCTCAATCTGTGCAAACGAAAACTGCTCTAAACCACCGAATTGACCATAACCAGCGGCAAACACCACCGCATCTAATGCTGGATAATCTTGTTGAACTTGCTTGGCAAATCCAGCAATGCTGGCCGGTTTGGCCAAATCCAATTCCACCGAGCTAAAGTGCGAATGCGGATATTGAAATTGCTGACAATGGCGTGAGACACCAATCACTTGATGGCCTTGTTGTAGCAACTGCCGGGCAATCGCTCGCCCAATCCCAGAACTTGCGCCGGTGACTAATACCGTGCGTTTTACAGTTTGCATGGAAACAATTTAGCTTCGGGAATGTATTGCAATAGCATTTCGGTGCAATCTTGCATCATCTTGGCTTCCAACTCAGCGCGATAAGACACCATCCCTGAACTGGTTTGAAATGGGCTGGCCATTAATTTTTCATCGGGATAGAGTTTTTGGATTTTTTTGAAATATTGCTCAGGCAAACGAAATACCCCCAAACTCACCGAATGCAGTTGGTTGGCATCAATAGACTGGAACACTTGTTCAAACATGGCGCGGTAATGCTGCTGATAATCGGCTTGATAAATCATCGGATCAAATCGCAAACCAATTGGCCAGCCTTGTTGCTGTAATTTTGCCGCTGCCTCTAAGCGTTTTAACAAACTGGGCGCTTTGGCCTCGACCTTTTCAACCACACTATCCGGCGACAAACTAAATGCCACCACGCATTGCCTTAAAGGCTGGCGATTTAACAGGCTTCTAATTTGGGTGCTTTTAGTGCGTAACTCTAGCCAAGCATTGGGCAATTCAGCGAACAAAGGCAAAAACGATTCAGCAAAGCCGGTAATCGGTTCCAAAGCCAAACTGTCACAATCATAACCCGAGAAAAAATAAATCGGCTGATCAGGGGTTTGGTAGCAAATGTCGCGAATTTGGCGCTTAAAATCGTCATAATTGACAAACAACACATAATTCGCTGATTGATACATGCCTTGCAAAAAGCAATAACGGCAGTCGTATAAACAGTTGAGCATGTGGGAAAAATAATAATTATGCTCACCGCCAATGCCATAGCCGCTTGGCGTTGGTAAGACAAATTTCTGATATTTTTCCGCCAAAATTAAGGCTGGGTTTTGTTTTTGTAAGCGAAAGTTTTGTGACTTGGGATTAAACACCTCGCCGTAGCGCTCACAATAAATCACCCTCGCCTCGGGAAAGCGTTTTTGTATTGCCAAAACCCGAGGATGTTTTTCTACCGCTTTTTCAATATACAGCGTATCTATCATTGATAACCCAACATCATTTCAAAGGTCGCCCTTTGGCGTCCTTGGTAATGTGACCAGTGATAATTAAAACCCCTTCACAAAAGCCCCAAACCACACCAAAACCACCAGTCACCACGGTAATTACCGCTTGGGCAATACCTAAGCCCCAAAAGCCTAAATAGATCCGATGTAAACCAATCGCACCAAATACCAAGCCTAAAATCCCAGCTAGTTTCTGACTTTTCACCGGCTGAATACCACTTAAATAAGCACCGACCAAACCAACATCGGTCACATTGCCTTCCTCGTGATCAAAATCGACATCATCACCGGTTTTTGGCTCAGCTTCTGATGTCCATTGATCCAAATGAAAATCAAACTGCTCGCCTTGATAGCTGATTACGCCGGTTTGAGTTTGTGGGTCGAAATGGTCTATACGTCCTAACATGATGCTTACCTTTTATTGTTATTGTTTGAGGTTAAAACAGAAATTACAAATCAGAGCTTGGCGCTGGAGCCATCGCCACCACCGGAAACAACGCTTCCATCACTTGTGATGAAATCAGCAAATATAAAAACGCCACACCTAAACCGAAGAACAACGGTCTATCCAAGGCATAACGCAGAATATGCCCCGTCACCGCCCAATGCCACATCATTAAAATTAACATGGCAAAAAAGCCCAAATCAGTGGCTTCATTAGTCAAACTGGCTACCGCAGGCAGTGCAAAAAAGTTAATCACCGCATCTGTACCCAGCAAAGCCACTAAAGTTTGCCGATAACGATTCAGTTTATTTGAAACAAACAACAACGGCCAAATGAACGCGCTCATCAAGGCAAAATCCACCGCCACCTGCATCAAAGCATCGCCCCACTCACTACTCAGCAACAAAACCGCTACATTAATCGCCACATAGACCATCAAAATCAACGGCATTAACCAATTAGCCGTTGGCACATCCTGCGGCCCTTTGCGAAATGCGGTGATTTCTAAAAACAGTTGTAGCAATGGGTACATGATTTATTCCTGTTGTTGTAGGTTTTCTTCAGCCGTCATCCAATCCAACTCGGCTTGCTCTAAAGCAGCATCGACTTGGCTTTTCTGGCTGAGTAATTGTTTTAACTGCGGTTTGTTGTCATCACTATAAATTTCGGGATCGGCGAGTTTTTCTTCTAATTCACGTTGTTGCTGATGGTATTTTTCCACCGCTGCCTCGGCTTTTTTGACCGCATCCAACAACGGTTTTAAACGCTGGCGACGGTCGGCATCGAGTTTGCGCTGATCTTTACGCGACACGCCGCCTTGATTATCAGCGGTGACAGGCTCATCTGCGGCGCGTTTTTGCTCGGCCAGCCAGACTTTGTAATCATCCAAATCACCATCAAACGGCTGAATCAAACCACCCGCCACCAATAACAATTGGTCAGTGACCGAACGCAGCAAATGTCTATCATGCGACACCACCACCAACGCGCCTTGATAATCCTGCAATGCGACACTTAAAGCATGACGCATTTCCAAATCTAAATGGTTGGTTGGCTCGTCCAACAACAACAAATTCGGGTTTTGATAAACCAAGAGCGCCAGCACCAAACGGGCTTTTTCACCACCGGAAAACGGCCCAATCGGATCGTTGACTTTATCGCCTCTAAAATCAAAACCGCCCAAGAAATTCCGCAAATCTTTTTCAGTAGCCTGCTTATCCAACTGCTGCACATGCCACAGCGGACTTTCATCCAAGCGCAATTGCTCTAATTGATGTTGAGCAAAATAACCAATGTGTAAATCCTGCGCGGTTTGCAGCTTACCATTCAAAGCCAGCATCAGCCCTGAAAGCACTTTAATCAAACTCGATTTACCCGCGCCATTTGGCCCCAACAAACCAATTCGATCACCAGGGCTAATTGATAACGACGCTTTATTAATGATGATTTTGTCGCCGTAGCCAATATCCGCCTCATCCAGCTTTAACAAAGGATTCGGCATTTTTTTCGGTGGCGGAAAGCTAAAACTAAACGGCGAATCAACATGGGCTTGGGCGATAAGCTCCATCCGTTCCAGCGATTTAATCCGGCTTTGCGCTTGTTTGGCTTTAGTGGCTTGGGCTTTGAAACGGTCGATAAAACTTTGAATATGCGCCATTTCCCGCTGTTGTTTCTCGTAAGCAGTTTGTTGTTGCGCCAACTTTTCGGCTCGCATCCGTTCAAAATCAGAATAGTTGCCGGTGTAAATTTCAGCTTTGGCTTGTTCGATGTGAACAATGTGATCGGTGATGGTGTCGAGAAAGTCGCGGTCATGCGAAATCAACATCAAAGTCCCTGGATATTTAATCAGCCATTCTTGTAACCAGATAACGGCATCCAAATCCAAATGGTTAGTCGGCTCGTCGAGCAATAAAACATCAGAACGACACATTAAAGCCTGCGCCAAATTCAACCGCATCCGCCAACCACCAGAAAACGAGCTGACCGCGTTCGATTCTTGTTGGGTGCTAAACCCTAAACCATTTAATAACCTTGAAGCGCGAGCTTGGGCAGTGTAACCGCCGATATGCTCCAATTGGGCGTGTAAATCGGCCAGCTTGAGGCCATCATGCGCTTGTTCAGCGGCTTGTAATTGTTGCTGCAACTGCCGCAACTCGCGGTCGCCATCTAAAACATAATCAATCGCCGAACAGCTTAAAGCCGGTGTTTCCTGCGCCACATGCGCCACTTCCAAATTCGGCGGCATCGAAAACTCACCTTCGTCAGCGTGTAACTCATCGCGCAACAAGGCAAACAAACTGGATTTCCCCGCGCCATTGGCACCGGTCAAACCGATTTTTTGGCCTTTATGAATGGTAAAACTGGCTTCACTAAACAACAAACGACTGCCACGACGAATGGCGATATTTTTAAAATTGAGCATGGTAATTTTGAGATAAAGACGGCGTAATGCCGATTAGAGGGGGATTTTATCGCGGGTCAAAGGGGAGCGCTGAGATTGTTGTGGTTTTCTAACGATCTCAGCACTTTTGACGTAAAGAAAGCCAACCAAATGACTTCAGCTATCGCTTGGTTTTAAGCACAAATGTGGTCTTAATATTTAGCTAATTAAAAAACATACTGATACAGTGATCCAAATTGTAGCAGTGGCTTTAATCCATTGTTTTTTAATTAACTGTCAGAGGCGTATATGTCATTAAACACAGAATTAGAAACTTTATTAAATACTTTAGATGATGCCCGAGAGGAATTGAGTTTGAAGTTGCATCTTGCGTCTATGGAAGTACGTGATGAGTTTGAAGCTGCAGAAAAACAATGGCAGGAAGTGAAAAATAAGGTTAATGAAATAGCCGATGACTCGAAACAAAATTCTGAAGAATTTGTCGATAAAACTAAACACATTGCTAAAGAATTACAAAAAACCTATCAGCGGATTTCAAAAATATTATCTGCTTAGTTTATTTTAAGGCGTTGGTATTTTTAACCTTCAAATCGTCAATAATGCTATCTAAAGATTTCGATTTTTCATTGTCGTTTTTGAAAATGGTTCTGTAGTTAGTGACTAAGCTAACGCCTTCAATTATCAGGTCATAAATCTTCCATTGTTCACCTTCACTGTACATTTTGTAATCAATGCTGATCGGTTTTTGGCCTGATTGTATGACTTGAGTTTTTATGACTATCTTTTTTTCATCGCTCTGAAGGATAATTGGCAGATAGTTAATGGTCCAGTTATTAATTTCCATAAAAGCTCTTGAATAGGTTCTGACTAATAATTTTCTGAACTCAGTTTTAAACTGTTGTTTTTGATTTTCTGTCGCTTCTTTCCATTGTTTTCCCAATACCAAAGTAGCTATTAATTGGAAATCGGTATGAGTTTCGATTAAACCATCGACATAAACTGTGACTTTTTTGAAATCTTTTGCAAAAACCTCGTCGCGCATTCTCGCTTTAATCTGACTAGCTGTATCTTCGACAATTTGTTGTGCTTGCTTAACATCATTTGGCATAGCATTTAGACTAAATAACGCTAAATTCAAGATTATTAATAGTTTTCTAATCATATTCATATTTTAATCACTATAAAATTAACACTATAGCTTGATACTACCGAAGAAGAAGTTAATATTTTCTGTAAATATTTAAAGATCACTTGCCTGATATTTTTAACCAAATTTTCCTATTTTTTGTACCATTGACGGCTTATCCACTTAAATCGAGTTTTTATGGTCGCTATTGCTGATATTCCCACCGTGTCCCAAGCCATTGGCGACGCGGTTGCACCGGTGTTTTTAATTACTGGGGTTGGCTCTATTTTGGGGGTGTTAACCAATCGCTTGGGGCTTGCGGTTGATCGTTATCGAAAACTGAACGAGTTAAAACCGGAAGCCATGTCTGATACCTCTATTCGCGAGATGCAGACCATTATCCAGCGCATTCGCTGGATCAGACGTGCGGTGGGTTTGTGCACGTTTTCTATTTTGTGCATTTGTTTAACCGTAGCGTCGTTTTTTGTTGCGGTGGAATTTGGTATCGATTTTTCGATGATGGTGTCATCGTTGTTTATCTTGACGATGTTTTCTTTGGTTTGCGGTCTGTTGTGTTTTTTGCGGGAGATTAGTTTAGCGACTCAGGAAACCATCGATATTCCTGCTCGGCTAGATAAACCAAAATCTGGTTAACGGCTTTTGTTTCCAATAAGGAAACAATTCATAAACCAACAAGTCTATTGTCAACAAATCAACAAGACTCTAAACTGTACCCAACTTCAAGAGTTTAAGATGAATTAGGGGAAAAGAGATGAACGAATCAAACAAATTTAAAGATATTGCAACCGGCCTATTTTTTGTAACTGGCATTTTCGGCTTTGTTTCTGGCGCATTTATCGTCTCAACCACTTTGTTTGGCGCAGCCTCTTTACTCAGCAACTTGGATTTTTCTGATTCAGTTGACGCCTAGTTTTTTGTTGTACCTCCTCGTGTTAAAGCAGGTTTCATAGTACTGCCTACTCTATTGCCCCCTCACTTGCTCGAGTGACGGGGCATTTTTTGTGCCTCCATCCCAAATAAATTAATGTAATTTTGCTGATTTATCCCTTAGCAAAGATGCAATAAAATGCCCCCAGCCCAATTTTGCTTGATACAAAATAGGCTCTAAAAAATAATAAAAAATCATCATCTAACGATTACTTGGGGGAGTATTTGTGGCTACCGATTTTAATTTGCTCGGGCAAAAACCCAGCCAAGACCTTATCTGTCGCGGCCTATTTGCCATCAGCGTTTTCTGGGGCGCTTATCTGTTGTTTCAAATTGAACCGTTAATTGGCAAGTTTATTTTGCCTTGGTTCGGCGGCAGTCCTGCGGTGTGGACTACTTGTATGCTGTTCTTCCAGATTCTCTTGCTAGGCGGTTATGCCTACGCGCATTTCAGCTTGAGCCACCTAAAAGCCAAACAACAATCCTCGCTACATATTGGCTTGCTGTTATTGGCATTAAGTTATTTGCCAATTACGCCTTCTGCCGACTGGAAACCCAGTGATGGCGACCAACCGACTTGGGCGATTTTGGTTTTGTTATTACGCAGCGTTGGTTTGCCGTTTTTCGTGTTAGCGGCGACCAGTCCTTTATTACAAGCTTGGTTTGCCAGAACCTGCCCGACTCGTTCGCCCTACCCACTTTATGCCTTATCCAATTTAGGCTCTTTATTGGCTTTGCTCAGTTATCCGTTTGTGTTTGAACCTTATTTTAAATTGGGGCAACAAACACTGGGCTGGTCGGTCGGTTTTGGGGTATTTGTATTGTTATGCAGCTGCTTGGGGCTGTATTTCAAATATTTGGCGCAAAACAATGCGATCAGCGAAACCCCAACCAGTTTAGATAATGAAGTTCGCTTGGTTGAAAATTTATCACCGATTACGCGCTGGTTATTTTGGTTGGGATTACCGGCAATTACTTCAACCATGCTATTGGCGGTCACCAATCAACTGTGCCAAGACGTTGCCAGTGTGCCATTTTTGTGGATTTTGCCATTGGCGTTTTACTTAATTAGCTTTGTGTTGTGCTTTGCCGAATTCAAATGGTATCGACGTTCGATTTTTATCCCAGCTTCTCTATTAGGCGGTTTGGGCTTGGTCATCGCGCTTTATCAAGGCTCGAAAATTGGTCTGGAATGGCAAATTAGTATTTACAGCTTGGGGCTGTTTTTTTGCTGCATGATTTGTCACGGCGAGTTGTTTCGCTTGCGGCCTCAGCCTAGCCAATTAACCGCTTATTACTTGGCGATTTCGGTGGGCGGGGCGATAGGCGGTTTGTTTGTTGCTTTGTTATCGCCGCTGATTTTTCCTTTATATTTTGAATTTCATATTGGTTTATTCGCCTGTTTCGCTTTGGTCTTTGCGGTGTTGGTAGTCGAGAAACCAAAACCGTTGATCATCGGCCTTGGCTCAGTGGTTTTATTGGTGTTAGGTGGACATTTAGTAACCCATGCTTATGAAGCCAGTGCCGCACAATCCTTAGTCAGCCGTAATTTTTACGGCGTGTTGCGAGTGGTTGATCGCGATATTGAGCAACCGGAACAAGCCAGACGGGTGTTACGCCACGGAGCGATTGACCACGGTTTTCAATTTTTAGCCGCCGATAAACAGCAAAAAGCTACCGCCTATTACCGCCCAGAAACCGGCGTAGGCTTGGCTTTACAGCATTTTCCTAAACAACAAAATCGGCGGATTGGCATTGTCGGGCTTGGGGTTGGCACTTTGTTATCTTATGGCAAGGCCGATGATTATTTTCGGATTTACGACATTAATCCCACCGTGGTTGAGCTGGCGAAAAATCAGTTTAGTTTTATTCAACAAACCCCAGCCCAGCACGATATTGTCATTACCGACGCTCGTTTGGCTTTGGATCGTGAAGCCGATCAACAATTTGATATTTTGGTATTGGATGCTTTTAGCGGTGATGCGATTCCGATGCATTTGTTGACCGTGGAAGCAATGCAGCAGTATTTCCGCCATTTACAACCCGATGGACTTTTGGTGATTCATATCGCTAATCGCCATTTGGATTTACGGCCTTTACTGCAAGGTTTAGCGCAGCGAGAAAACTACCAATTTAAAGTGGTTCACACGCCGAGTAGAGAAGATGATTTTGGTTTATATCAATCCGACTGGGCTTATCTGACTCGCAATCAAGCTTTTTTACAGCAACCAGTGATTAGCCAAGCGCTTGATAACCGTGAAATACCGAACAAAAGCGTGATTTGGACTGATGATTTTTCTAACTTATTCAGCCTTTTGAAAACTAAAAATAACTGATGTGAAGGCCAGTATAAAAGTATCCTTCAAATTGCTGGCTCACGTTTCTTTTGTCATCCCGTTAGGGATCACTTAACTTAAAACGTATTGAATAACTTAAGGGTTAAGGGATTCCTACGGAATGACAAAACCAAAGATCGAGCCATGAAATAACAGCCGACTAAAAATCACAAAATAAGATATAAAAATCAATTAATATCGTTTTATTGAAAATAATCTGCTTGTTAGAATGCAGCCATGTTCATTGAGCATGACTCCTACTGATTCGGAATAGGTATCCTCAAGTTACCGACATCGATGTGTCCTTTATGGCGGGAGCAATCCCGCCAACTTTTTCTCCCCCAAATAAAGAAGCGGTACCAATGAGTTGTTTCTAGCTATCTCCCGACCTAGACTCAATTTCATCAGTACCACCAGATTCAAA
The DNA here is from genome assembly GCA_945877625.1 of Methylomonas koyamae. Classification (GTDB taxonomy): domain Bacteria; phylum Pseudomonadota; class Gammaproteobacteria; order Methylococcales; family Methylomonadaceae; genus Methylomonas; species Methylomonas koyamae_C. Next base: position 16,627 of record CAMCSF010000014.1, read on the forward strand.
AGTTACCGTGATTTAAGCACTAGTCAAACCTGCTCAACCAAACAGTAAAGTTAGTGCATTAAGTCAGCGAATCGGTTAAAACAGGTCTCGATTTACTTTATTTTGATTGTACAGACCAACATGATGGAACTAATTTGGATTAGCGCGGCGTTTTTCAGTGGACTGATTGCCAACCGCTTGTATTTGCCGCCACTGGTCGGCTATCTAGCAGCCGGTTATGGCATGCATTGCTTAAACATTGCACCCTTACAAAATCTCAATCACTTAGCCGATATTGGCATTGAGCTGCTGCTATTTTCAGTCGGCTTAAAGCTAAAACCCAGCTCGCTAATCCGTCCCGAAGTCTTAAGTGTTGGTGGTTTGCATTTATTGCTGATGGCAGTTGGCGCTGCCTTGTATTTTCTCTGGCTAGATCAACATGCCACAGGCGGCTTGGTATTGGGGATTAGTTTGGCCTTTTCCAGCACCGTATTAGCACTGAAAGTGTTGGAAGATAACGGCGAGTTATCGTCATTACATGGCCGCGATGTGATGAGTATCTTAATTTTGCAGGACATTATCGCCGTCGCCTTATTAGCCTATGCCGAAGGTAAACAACCCACACCTTGGGCATTAGGTTTGTTGTTATTGCCTTTGCTACGTCCGATTGCCCATCGCGTGTTATCGGTTAGCCAAACCGCGGAATTAAAATTGTTACTCGGGGTTTCGCTGGCCTTAGCGGGTGGCGTCTTGGCAGAATCTGTTGGTATCGCTGCCGATATTGGTGCTTTATTAACCGGCATTATGCTGGCCAATCATCCGAAAATTGATGAATTGAGTAGCAAATTGTGGAGCTTGAAAGAACTGTTTTTAGTCGCATTTTTTCTCCAAATCGGCCTCAGCGATTTACCCAACCGCGAGCAGATTTATCAAGCTTTATGGCTGTTAGCCTTATTACCAACCCAAGGCGTATTATTTTTTGGTTTGTTCATGGTTTCCGGCCTCCGCGCCCGCACCGCGTTTATTTCGTCCTTAGCCTTAACTACTTATTCTGAATTTGCCTTAATTACCACCAGCGCGGTGGTCGATGCACAATTATTACCCGCCGACTGGAAAGCGGTGATTAGCCTTGCAGTGGCCGGTTCTTTGGCGATTGCCGCGCCATTGAATCGCTTTTCTCATCAATTATTTGGCTTACTCAAACCGCTATTAAGTCGCCTTGAAAGGCATAGCGGTAGTTCCGACCGATTGCCCGATTCATTTGGCGCAGCTGAATGGTTAATCATCGGCATGGGTCGCACTGGCGTCGCAGCTTATCAATCACTCAGCAATCAAAACCAGCAAGTATTAGGACTAGACGCCGACCCGACTGTGTTAGATCAACTGATTAGCGCTGGCCGTAAAGTCATCTATGCCGACGTTGACGATAGCAGTATGTGGGCTAATTTATCGCTGGTCGGCGTTAAAGGCATTATTTTGACTTTGCCTTCATTTGATAGCCGAATCAACGCGATTGGCCAACTCCGCAAACTCGGCTTTTCTGGTGTAATCGGCACGATTTGCTATCAAGTTGACGACGAACGCTTATTGACCGGACAAGGCGCCAGCTTTGTGATTCATCCGTTGGTGGAAGCGGGTAATCAACTGGCGCAGCAGATGATGGTGGATTCTTTTAGTCAATAAAACAGCTTCATCAAATCAAACAGAATCCTGATTTAAGCCTTGATTTAACAGCCTACTCTCCATTTCCTGCATTTGGCGTTGTAACAACGCCAAACTGTTTTGGGTTTGCTGTAACTGCTCGGTCAGCGCTTCAAAATGGATTTGAAAATAACGCGAAGATGGAAATTTCGGCGCAGGTTTTTCCGAAGGCTCTACTGTTCTTGGCCCTAAAAACGCTCTTTCGATACCGTATTGTTTTTGCATTATCTTGTTCCTAAATATGAGTTATTTAATTTTTTAATTATTCAGTAGCGTAGGCCCGAATAAGCGCAGCGTTTCGGGCAGAAAGCTTGTCACAAACATCAAAACCTTCGCCGGAAACGCTGTGCTTATTCCGGTCTAAGGCTGCAAGGTCGAATAAATTCGGCCTTACAGATTTACTTTTTTGATTGCCGAACAGTTAGACCAATAATGCACTAGCAATCCAAAACCAATCAGCACAACCGCCGCGAACGCCGAACCAGGTCGCATGGTTAAAGCGGCAACAGCGATACCAATCGTCGCGGCTAAAAATGTTATGGCAGCAATCAGTTGGAAATATCTTAATGATGGCGCTGGGTTGTTAAATTCTTGTTTTAACCAGCCAATCACCACGGTACCCGCCGATAAACTCAACATCACACCAGCAAACTCCAGCAACTCCCGAAGCCCTGCACTCCAAACCACCATCAAACAGAGTAGCGTTTGTGCCAACACGGCTATCCGCGGATGTTCGCCGTGCAATTGGCCCATGAACTTCGGCAAAGCACCATCTTTTGCCATCTGGGCATAAACCCGCGGCCCACTGAGCAACATCGATGATGCCGATGTCATCAAAGCCAGCGCAATTAAGCCGCTTAATGCCTGTTCCGCACTAATACCACCTAATGCTCTAGCCGCAGCCGCACCGGATTCTGCTACACCTCGAATTTCCAATTGCGGTGCACCATACAAAATCACCGCACTGACCCCCAAATACAACACAATCACTAACCCAGTGCCGGAATAAAGCGCACGTTTTACCGTTGCACCGCCACCATCAACTTCGCTAGTAACATAAACAGCCGCATTCCAACCCGAATAGGCAAACGAAATCCACACTAAAGACCCCGCAAACGCCATTAAGGAAAAGCTGTTTGATTCAAGCACCGGCGTAGCGGCAATGGCATCAGACACATGCGGCACCCCAAAAACGATAAAAACCATAATCGCGATAACTTTGATTAATACCGCCAAATTCTGGAATTTAACCCCCAATTTTGGCGCTGCCGCATGTAACAAACCCAACAGCACGATTAAGCCAGTAGCAATCCAAGGCAAGGTATTATCAATTGGCATCACTCGCGCCAGATACAGTTGCGCGCCTAAGGCAGCGGCGGCAATCGGTGAAGTAAAGCCAGCCACCAATGAAACCCAACCCGCCACCGTCCCCAATGCCGGATGTAGTGTTTCGCGCAGAAACGCATACTCGCCACCGGATTGAGGAAATCGCGCCGCTAAATCGGCATAAATCGCTACACCGCACAAAGCATAAATACCACCTACCAACCACGCTAATATCACGTAAGCCGGTGAGCCTAAATCCGCCAATGCAAAACCAGAAGTAGTAAAGACGCCAGTGCCAATCGTGTTTGCAATCACCAAGGCAATAGCGCCTCGATAATCCAGCAAACTAGCGGTTTGCTTTGCCATTACTTTTCCTTTTTTTGCAGAATAGCAATGTACTGTCTAGGCAAAAACTCTTTGGTTTCAACCAAGTCATAACCCGCTTGCTTCAATTCAGCCATCGCCGTATCAAAAGCCACCAAACGCATTTTTGGCGGTGTGTCGCTGGAATTCATCCGCCAATCGACAATCACTAATCGACCATCGTCTTTTAATGACGGTTGTAGCTTGCTGAAATACTCAACGCGGTTCTCAATCAGGTGATAAGCATTGACGAATAGCAACACATCAACCGCTTCAGGCAGATTAGGACTATCAAAACTCGCTTGAACAGGATGGATATTGGCTAGATTTTCGCGTTTAGCGCGTTCGCCTAAATAACGCACCATGTCCGGCTCAAGATCAGCCGAAAACACTTTGCCTTCTGGCACCCGTTTCGCAATTCGCGCACTGAAATAACCGGTACCAGCGCCAATATCAGCCACTAAGGCATCACTGGCTAAATCCAATTCATCAAGGACTTTTTCAGGTTGTTGCCAGGCTTCACGATCAGCGCTATCAAAATGTTTCGCTGATTTTTCAGCATCCGCAAAGCGCATTTTATGCTCACCAGCCATCCGCATATCGCTATGAGCGGCTTGTGCTTCGCTGGATTTTTGGAATACGACAAAATATTGTTTCGGTAAAAACTCATGACTTTCAACAGGCTTATAACCGGCAGCGGCCAGTTCTTGGTTGACCTGTTCAATTGAAACCATGTGCTCTTTCGGTGGCGTACCTGGGCCTGCTTTATTGAAATCAATCAATGCCAAACGACCATCCGCTTTTAGCGAATCGCGTAGCTTGCTGAAATACTCGACCCGATTGCCAATATGGTGATAAGCATCAACCAATAAAACCACATCGACCGCTTCCGGCAAATTAGGGCTAGTAGCGCTGGCTTGTATTGGGTTTAGATTGCCGATTTTTTCACGTTTAGCGCGTTGACCCAGATACTGCACCATGTCTGGCTCGGCATCGACGGCAAACACTTTGCCTTGCGGTACGCGTTTGGCAATTCGGCTACTGAAATAGCCAGTGCCAGCACCAATATCAGCGACCGTAGTATTCGCAGACAACTTTAATGCGTCTAACACCTGTTCTGGTTTTTGCCAGCTATCGCGTTCTGCGTTATCAAATTGTTTAGCCCATTTTTCAGCGTCGGCAAAGCTATGATGATAAGCACCATCATCATGGCCTTTGTGCTGACCCATGTGCATTTTATGTTCAGCCGGCATCTCAGCCATGGTTTCTGCCACTGTGATATGACTGCTGATCAGTAGCAAGATAGCGGTAACCGCTAAGTTATTTTTTGTCATGTTCTTTTCCTGTATTTGATTTTTTGTTGTGGAATTATATTTATCGACTTATGTGATAAACACCCATAATTGTTAACACTAAAGCCGATAATAAACAGATCGCACCTATAGCTATCACTATCCAAATGCCCATGCTTAGTCTCCGCTGTTAGTTTGATTAGCAGCGCTTAACGCCGCTTGTTGATTGAACTTGACCCGTTTAATGGCTTTTTGACGCTCGACTTTCAGCCACATCCACAAGCCGGTTAGCGATAACGACGCCAAAACCAACCCGAGAATATTGCTCCAGATCATTTCGCCTATGCCTTTACCAAACCAATAGGCACCGGAATGGATTTCACGCATAAATTGATGCAATGCAACCCGCGGATTTTCTAACGGCGGCATCGCGCTGTTAGCCATCAAAGCCTTTTGATAAGGCTGCCATTGCTGGCCGTCACTACTCACCATCGGCTTACCGTCGGCCATATCGCCACGACCACCCGCAATCGCCAATACTTGACCACTGGCTAAGGTCGACAATTGACGAACACGGCCTTTTAACAAGCTCTTCCATTGACCATCGGCTTGTGACCAAACCGCCATTTTGGTGGCAACAATCGGCAAAGCACTGCCCTGTAAAGCTGCTAAGCCAACAATTTCTTGGCCAGCAAAATGCGCGACAGCGGTGATTTGTTGATCTTTGATTTGGCTTAAACCTTGAGCATTACCCAACCAAATAGCACCATCACTGGTTTCTAAATAAGCGGTGATCGGTAAATGTTCGGGAATAGATTCGGAACCCAGCCAAGACATAGGCACATCAATATTGCCGATGCTACGCATTGAAATTAAGCTGCCGGTGATCGCCATCAGCGCCATCGGGATAGCCAAAATAATGCCTATCCAAAGATGAATGCGGCGGGCTGTCCATGATTTTGATTTACTAGCCATAAGATTTTCCTAGAAAGAACTAATAAATTCGATACCGACAACACGACCCACATCTTGAACACCAGAGTTGGTTTCAAATCGTTCATCGGTCAGGTTTTGACCATAGACGGTAGCGGTTAAAGGAAGTTGTGCTAGTTTGAAATCATGACCTAGACCAAAGTCGTAGCGGGTGTAGCCGCCAGACCAAACGCCTGCATCACTTTGTGAGCCTTTATATTTAGGTAGGTATTTGAAAGCGCCAGTCAGATTGAAGTTTTCACCCAATACATCAAAACGATGCCCAAATGACATATTCACCTGATTACGAGCTGTAGTACCTAATGCCGCACTATTTAATTTGGTGTAGCTAGTCCAGCCAAAATTGTAGTTAGTGTTGCTGCCAATCTGTCCAGTGCTGGTTACTTCGAAACCATCTCTAACAGTGTTAGATTGGCTATAACATGGATCAAATGGGGTTATATTATTAGTCACATTAGACGTCGCATTCGCGGCTTGACAGGTAAACGTTTTTGTCGCAGTTTTGTAACTATAACCATAAAGATTTAGCTCATTTTGCGCATCTCTATGAAAATAGTTAACCGCTGGATTAAACCAAGAAGTGACTTGGCCTTGTATCCCAATCTCAGCCTTAATTTGATGTTGCTCTTTAAGCTGAGTGCCAGCAGTCACATTCATGCCAGATGAAGAAACATCGGTTTCACCATAACGGCCAATCAATTTCCAGTTTTTAATAAACTCATACCCTGCACCAACATTGAAAAAGGTTGCTGTTGGCAAGGTTTTATTAGTGGTTTTCAAGCTAGAGTTAACTCCACCCGGTGGCTGACTACCACCGGCGTAATAATCTAAACCATGTAATACATCGACCTTATCACCACGGTAACTACCATCTAGTGTCAATTTATCATCAAAGAATTTCTGCTCAACCTGAGCAAACCATCCAAGCGTGTCTTCCTCTCTTTGAATACCTTCATAATATAACTGGCCGTTAGGTGCATCCCAGTGCATAAAATCGCCACCAACCATGACTCTGGTTTTATCGATGTCCATATTGTGCCTAACGTTTAGATGGGTCACTTCATTGAGATTTTCTTTGTCCGCACTAATCGGGCCGCCGAAAATAAAATGTTGCTTATTGGTGCTATGAGAAGCATTAACCAATGTGGTGTGAATGTCATCCCAAGTATAACTAGCATTCATGGCATAAATTTCGGTTCGGGATGGTGCCATCTTCCAGTTACCTGAACCCGATCCATGAATATTGGCATTCGGAATACCAAAGGAACTGTCGTCTTTAAATGCCATGAAATCAACCATCAAGCCATTACCTTCGTAGCCGCCTTTGAACATCCCATCTGTTCTGATGCTGCTGCGATTAAAACTACTGGATGTACCAGGACCTGTCTGCGGGGTGTCTAATGGTTGCCCTGGACCATCGGTACGTTGATGTGAAATCAAACCTTG
>CAMCSF010000015.1 GCA_945877625.1 Methylomonas koyamae
TGATGAATGAAAACTACGAACAACCTGCAACTCCAGAAGGCGTCAATGACGACATTCTGAAAGGTATGTATTTGTTCAAAAAAGGCCCGAACAGCAAAAAACCAAGAGTTCAATTGTTGGGTTCTGGCACCATCTTTATCGAAGTCATCGAAGCGGCGAAATTGTTGCGTGATGATTGGGGTGTTGATGCTGACTTGTGGAGCTGCCCAAGCTTTACCGAGTTGGGTCGTGACGGTCAAAGCTGTGAGCGTTGGAATCGTTTACATCCCACCGAAACCGCTCGTATTTCCCATGTTGAGCGTTGCTTAGCCGATACCAAAGGCCCTGTGATTGCTGCAACTGACTATATGCGTGCCTTTGCTGAGCAGATTCGTCCTTACATCAAGCAGTCTTACACCGTATTAGGTACTGATGGTTTCGGTCGTTCCGATACCCGCGCTAAATTGCGTAGCTTCTTTGAAGTCGATCGTTACCATGTCACTGTGGCCGCCTTGCATAGCTTGGCATTAAGCGGTGAATTTGATGCGGCAAAAGTCGAAGTGGCGATTGCTAAATACAACATCAACCCAGAAACAACCGCACCTTGGTTGATTTAATGGAAGCTGCGAAATGAGTTCTGTAATCGAAATTAAAGTCCCCGATTTGGGCAATGTCGCTGACATCGACATTATCGAAGTCTTAGTTAACGTTGGCGACCAAGTTGCCGTTGAGCAAACTTTGGCTGTGATGGAAACCGACAAAGCCACGATGGATTTACCTTCCAGTGCGGCCGGTAAAATTACCCAAGTGCATATCAAAGTTGGCGATAAAGTCACCGAAGGTACTTTGATTGCAACCTTGGAAGTCGCTGATGCGGCGCCAGCAGCTGCGGTTGCAGAGCCTGCACCGGCTCCAGCCCCTGTTGCTGAACCTGCTCCGGTTGTAGAAGCGCCTAAAGTTGAGGTCGCTAAACCAGCGGCAGCTCCGGCACCAGTTGCTGCAGTGGTTGTTAATAACAATGGCCAAAAACCTCATGCAACGCCGAGTGTGCGTTTATTTGCGCGTGAATTAGGGGTTGATTTAAGCAAAATCCCAACCGGCAGTGGCCCTAAAGGCCGTTATTTAAAAGACGATGTCAAAAATTTCGTCAAACAAGTGATGGCCTCTCCTGCGACAGCAACGGGTTCTGGTATTCCATCGATTCCGGCTGTCGATTTCACTCAATTTGGTGAAGTTGAAGAAAAACAATTAAGCAAAATCAAACGCCTAACTGGTCAAAACTTGACTCGTGTTTGGTTGAATTTGCCATTAGTCACGTATCACGATGAAGTTGATATTGGCGCGATGGAAGATTTCCGTAAAGCGGTAAACGCTGGTTTAGCGAAAGATGCGGTTAAAGTCACTGGTTTAATTTTTATCATGAAAGCCTTGGTTGCAGCGATGCAAAAATACCCTGCTTTCAACAGCTCGTTGTCAGCCGACGGCGAAAAACTGATTTACAAAAAATACTTCCATATTGGGATTGCGGTTGATACCCCGAATGGCTTGGTTGTGCCTGTAATTCGCGATGTTGATAAAAAAGGCATTTTCCAATTGTCCGCTGAATTAGCCGAAAAGAGCGAATTGGCTAGACAAGGCAAGTTAAAACCAGCCGATATGCAAGGCGGCTGTATGACTATTTCCAGCTTGGGCGGGATTGGTGGAACAGCGTTTACCCCGATTGTGAATGCCCCTGAAGTGGCAATTTTAGGCGTGACTCGCGCCAAAATGCAGCCGGTTTGGAATGGCACTGGCTTTGATCCTAAATTGATGTTGCCTTTAGATATTAGCTACGATCATCGCGTGATTGATGGTGCTGAAGGTGCGCGGTTTATGGAAGCCTTGAAGAGCTATCTCGGCGATATTCGTCGCTTATTGTTGTAGGAGAAGCGAATGACAAACAATGCAGAGATTCATGCTGAAGTATTAGTATTGGGCGGTGGTCCAGGCGGTTATACCGCTGCGTTTCGCGCTGCTGATTTAGGCAAAAAAGTAGTTTTAGTTGAGCGGTATCCGGTTTTAGGTGGCGTTTGTCTGAATGTTGGTTGTATTCCGTCGAAAGCTTTATTGCACGTCGCACAAATTTTGCACGAATCTGAAGCGCTGGCTGAGCATGGTGTCAGTTTTGGTAAACCAAGTATTGATTTGGATAAAGTCAGAGCGTGGAAACAAAGTGTTAGCCAAGGTTTAAATCAAGGTTTGGCGCGTTTGGTTAAGCAACGTAACATTACTTTAATTCAAGGTGTTGGCAAGTTTACTTCTGCGAATAGCTTGGTAGTTGAAGGCGCAAATGGCACCCAAACCGTCAGTTTTGATAACGCGATTATCGCGGCGGGTTCTCATCCAACCAAAATCCCAAGCTTCCCTAACGACGATTCACGCTTGTGGAATTCGACCGATGCTTTGGAATTAAAATCAATTCCAGAGAAATTGTTGGTTGTCGGTGGCGGCATTATCGGTTTGGAAATGGCGACGGTTTATCACGCTTTGGGTTCTAAAATCAGCGTGGTGGAATTACAAGACCAAATCATTCCCGGTTGCGATAAAGATTTAGTCACACCATTACAACGCCGAATCAAAAAACAATACGACAACCTTTGGTTGCAAACCAGTGTTAAAGCGATTGAAGCGACTGCCGAGGGCTTGAAAGTGGCTCTGGAAGGCAAAAATGCACCAGAATCAGAATTATTTGATGCGGTTTTAGTCGCAGTTGGCCGTAGACCAAATGGTAAGTTAATTGATGCTGATAAAGCCGGTGTTAATGTTGATGATGCTGGTTTTATTGCCGTTGATAAACAACAACGTACCAATGTTGCACACATTTTTGCGATTGGTGACATTGTTGGTAATCCGATGTTGGCACACAAAGCCAGTTATGAAGGCAAAATTGCTGCCGAAGTGATTAGTGGTCATAAAGCCGGTTTTGATGCGCTAACTATTCCATCGGTTGCGTACACAGATCCTGAAGTGGCTTGGATGGGCTTGTCAGAAAGCCAAGCGCAACAACAAGGTGTTGACTACGAAAAAGCAGTATTCCCTTGGGCGGCTAGTGGCCGTTCTTTGGCGCTAGGTCGTAATGAAGGTTTAACCAAAATCATTACTGATAAAAACAGTGGTCGTTTATTAGGTGCAGGTTTTGTTGGGCCGGGTGCTGGTGAGTTACTGGCTGAAGCGGTATTGGCGTTGGAAATGGGCGCTGATGCTCAAGATATTAGCTTAACAATTCATGCCCACCCTACGCTGTCAGAAAGCTTTGCTTTTGCAGCGGAGATGATTGAAGGCACTATTACTGATTTGTATATCAAAAAATAAAGCTTCAAGTTTAAAGGCGGGGTTGGTTTAACAAGCCCCGCTCTTTAGAATCTGTTTTAAGCCGCTTTCATGTAGGTGCGGCCTCTTCCAAGAAATCCTTCCCGTCCACGTTCTGCCAAGCTTAACAATTGGCTTTTAAGTTCTGAAGTAACATTCAGTTCGGCTAATGTGCCGTTTAAATGCTCTATAAACACGTCAAAATGTGAGTCATCGGGCAATAATTTCATCAAAAATGAGTGGCTTTCGCATAACAAGGTAATTGGGCGAATCTCTTGGCCACCAACAATATCTAATAAAAAGCCAAAATCAGTTCCTGTCACTAGGCTTGGTTTGCTGTTATTTCTGGCAAAAGAGGCAGAGAAGTAGTCATTCAGCAAATCCAGTGCTTCATCTTCATGCAGTTTAGATTTGCTAATCACGGCATTAACGTAATTTTTAAGTGGTGCTGTTTGTTCTGTTAACGGTCTATTGTTAAAAAAACGGTTAACACGGTAATCATCAATCATTTTTTCATAAGTAGTATCAATGATTTGGTTGATTAAAGTTGAGCTATTAAGTTGTTGTGTGTTTGTCATGACGCTTCTCCCAGCAGGAAATCAAATGTTGCTAATAAGCTTTCCAGCTAATCTTGGATTGTCAAACAATAGCGGCAAAGAAAGTCGATGAACTTTGTAAATTATTTTTTAGTTATAAGGTGTGTAGATGAGATGGATATTTGGACACTCAGTTTTTTATCGCTAAAAATATGACATTTCACATCAATAAAAACCATTAACGTTTTGATAAAAATCAACTTTATTTTTTATCAACATCAAATCATTGAAAGTCCATCAAAAACATCTAAGTCATTGTAAAAAAAAAGAAAGAATTTAGTTTGTATAGCGCTTGACTCTAATCATTTTGAAATCTATAGTGACCCAGAATGATGAAAAGTGGATTAAAAGGGAATTTTTAGGAGTAAAGACCTTGTTCCGAGGTATAAGTTCAATCAATTTAGATCCGAAGGGGCGCATAACGATTCCAACCCGATATAGGGAAGAGTTGCAGGAGTGCTGTGATCGTCAATTGGTTGTTACTGTTGCGGTCGATGATCGATGCGTTGGTGAACCCGGGTGTTTATGGTTATATCCCTTGCCTGAATGGGAGAAATTAGAGCAAACCATTAGCAAATTACCCACATTAAACAAAATGGCAGGGAAATTACGGCGATTTGTTATCGGCAATGCTTCTGAATGTGAAATGGATAGTCAAGGTCGCTTGTTACTACCTGAAAAATTACGTGAATTTGCCGGTATGGAAAAACATATCGTTTTGGTTGGTCAATTGAATAAATTTGAAATTTGGAATGAAGTTGCTTGGCAAGCTAAAGAGCAACAATGGCTTGATGGCAGCGATAACGAAGGTTTAGAAGAGCTTGGCTCTCTATCGTTCTGATGTCGGAAAAACAGCATCAATCAGTTTTGTATTGCGAGTCGTTACAAGCACTGAATATTAGAGAAGACGGTATCTATGTCGATTGTACCTTTGGTCGTGGTGGACACAGTGAAGGGATTCTTCAACAACTGGGGCAAAACGGCAGATTAATAGCATTTGATCGTGATATCGACGCTATAAATAGCCCTGAAGCTAATCGTTTACGACAAGATGGTCGTTTTCATTTGCATCATGGTTGTTTTGATGAGTTGGCAAATGTTTGCCGCCAGCTAGGTTATCTGGGCAAAGTTGATGGGATATTGATGGATCTAGGGGTTTCATCACCGCAACTGGATGTTGCTGAGCGAGGCTTTAGCTTTATGCGTAACGGCCCTTTAGATATGCGAATGGATACTACACGAGGCATGTCGGCAGCCGAATATTTAGCTCAGGTGGATGAGCAAGATTTAGTTCAAGTGTTATTTGATTATGGTGATGAACGGTTTGCAAGGCGGATTGCTAGAGCAATCGTAGAACAACGACAAACTTCACCAGTACAAACTACTTTAGAGTTGGCTAAATTAATTGATAACGCTGTACCGTTTCGGGATAAGCATAAACATCCTGCAACCCGTTCTTTTCAGGCGATTAGAATTGAAGTTAATCAAGAGCTTGAGCAAATAAAATCGGGTTTAAACCAAACCATTGATGTTTTAGCGCCGCAAGGTCGGCTGGTTGTCATTGCTTTTCACTCTTTGGAAGACCGAATAGTAAAACGTTTTATCCGCGATGAATCTGGGAGAAAACATAATCCAGGTAAATTGCCGATCAAAGAGCAGGATATCGAACGAGGACAGTTAAAAAAAATGGGACAGTCAATCAAAGCTCAAGCGGACGAGTTGAAACAAAATCCGCGATCGCGTAGTGCTGTAATGCGGGTGGCGGAGAAACTTTAGTGGCGGCTGCAAAAAATGTCCTACTGGTTTTATTGATTATTATGCTGTTGTTATCGGCTATCGCTGTGATTTATAGCAAATATCAGTTTCGCCAAGTATTTATGGAAATCCAGAAAAAGGAAAAAGAACTGGATGATTATGAAGTTGAATGGGGTCGGTTACAGTTGGAACTAACCACCTTAACTGAAGAAAATCGAATTGAAATTGAGGCTAGGCATCGATTGATGCTGACTTTACCAGCTCAAGACAAAATTATTTATATCAAGCCTTAATGCGAATTTCTAGTCGTTCTACAAGAGGGGGTGCAAAGTACATCTCTGATGATTTTACTGGCAGACGAAAAGGCTTGCTTGTAGTAATGATGCTTGCGATGTCGGTACTGGTGGGACGTGCAGCTTATTTACAAATCTTCAACAAGGATTTTTTGCAGGATAAGGGCGATTTACAGCATGTAGGGGTTGTACCGGTTTCTGCTTACCGAGGTCAGATTAAAGATAGAAACGGCGAGCCATTAGCGATTAGTACGCCAGTGCAGTCGATTTGGGTGAATCCTAGGCAGTTAAAAGAGGCTGATTCAGAAAAAATCGGTCAAATGGCAAAGATTTTGTCTATGCCAGAAAAAGAACTGCGAGCCATCTTGGCAAAAGAAGCCGACAAGCGTTTTATGTATTTAAAACGCCAAATTAATCCCGCTATTGCTGAGAAAGTTAAGGCTTTAGAAATTACCGGCGTTTATTTTGAAAGAGAATTTAAACGCTATTACCCAGCCGGTGCTGTATCGGGACATTTATTGGGCTTTACCAATATTGATGATGTGGGCCAAGAAGGCATGGAGCACGGTTATGAGCATATTTTGCGAGGCAAAATCGGCAAAAAACGGGTCATCAAAGACGGTAAAGGCCACGTTATTAAAGATGTCGAAAATATCGAACAAGCCGAAGCTGGTCGTGATTTGGTCTTAACCATTGATGAGCGAATTCAATATTTAGCGTTTAGAGAATTACAAAATACTTTAATCGAGAATAAAGCACACTCGGCCTCTTTAGTGGTCTTGGATGCAAAAAATGGTGATGTATTAGCGGCGGTTACTCAGCCGGCATTCAACCCCAATAACCGTAAAGAATTCAATAGTAGTCGCTATCGCAACCGAGCAATGGTGGATAGTTTTGAGCCAGGTTCAACTGTTAAGCCATTTGTCGTGGCTGCCGCTTTAGATGGTGGCTATGTTGATCCCAACATTATGATAGAAACCCATGGAACTTATCAGTTTGGCCGAAACATTGTTAAAGATGTTCACAACTATGGAACCTTGGATTTGGCCCATGTTTTACAAAAATCTAGCAATATTGGGGTAGTAAAAATTGCGATGACTATGCCGCCCGAATACTTTTGGGGGGTGTATAGCAAATTAGGTTTTGGTAGTTCTGCAGGCGTCGGTTTTCCTGGTGAAGCGAGTGGCTCATTGTTGGATTATCAAGGTTGGCATGAGTTTGATCAGGCAACCTTGTCATATGGTTACGGGGTATCAAGCTCGGTATTACAACTCGCACGAGCATGGACTGCTTTGGCTGATGATGGAGTTATTCATTCTGTCACGCTACTGAAACGCGATGAAGATCCCGATGCACAAAGAGTTTTTAAGCCGGAAACCGCGAGAAAAGTCAGGGAAATGCTAGAGCGAGTTATCAGTAAGGAAGGAACGGCTTACCAAGCTCGGGTCGAAGGTTATCGTGTGGCGGGTAAAACCGGCACAGTCAAAAAAGCCGGTGTCGGTGGTTATACCGAAAACAAATATTTATCGGTTTTCGTTGGTATGGCGCCGGCGAGTAATCCTCGTTTCATTATTGCGATTGTGGTCGATGACCCTAGCTCTGGCCAGTATTACGGTGGTTTAGTTGCTGCCCCGGCTTTTTCTAAAGTGATGGCGGGTGCATTAAGAATTTATGGCGTTGAGCCAGATGGCGTTGAAAACATGCATTTATTATTGAGTCGGCAATGATATTCAAAGATTTGCTGTTTCCAATACTGGAGATCAATAGCCAGACTGAGATTACAGGCATAACGCTTGATAGTCGGCAGATTAAAAACGGTGACTTGTTCATCGCCTTAAACGGTGCCCAGCAACACGGGCTTGAACATGCAGCGCAGGCGATAAAACAAGGTGCTGTTGCAATTATTTATGATCCTGATGGGATTACTAAGCAACCAACATTAGATATTGAGTGTATTGCGGTTCCACAATTGGCTCAATTTTTAGGTTCGATAGCCGCAAAGTTTTATGACAAGCCATCGGAAAAATTAGCCGTAATTGGCATCACAGGTACCAATGGTAAAACCACCTGTAGCCAGTTAATTGCACAAGCATTACCGGATTGTGGCGTGATTGGGACATTAGGTTGGGGGGCTCCTGGGCAATTATTACCAACCGCCAATACCACACCGGATGCTTTAGCGATGCAAGCCATGCTCTCCGAGTTTGCATCACAGAATAAACAAGCCGTTGCTATGGAAGTGTCTTCACATGGTTTACAGCAAGGCCGAGTTAACGCTGTTGAGTTTACTGGTGCGGTATTTACCAATATCAGTCGTGACCATTTAGATTATCACGGCAGCATGGATGAATACTTAAAAGCAAAACTAATGCTTTTTAGAGTGCCCGGTTTGAAATTTGCAGTGCTTAATTTGGACGACCCTAAAAGCAAGGACGTATTACAGGCTTTGGATAGCACTGTCGACTGCTGGACATTTAGCACTCAAGGCAACAGCCTTAAAGATGCTCAAAGTTTGATTGCAGAGAACATTCGCCACAGCAATGAGGGGATTGATTTTGACATCCTCTTTGGCGAAAACACTTTTAAGGCTTACACGCCAATCGTTGGCGATTTTAACCTTGAAAATGTACTCGCAGTATTAGCGGTTTTGTTAGCAATGAACACACCGATTGAACTAGCCATAGCAAAGTTGCGACAACTAAAGGCGATTGCCGGGCGAATGGAGAAGTTTGGGGGCGATGACAAGCCAACGGTTTTAGTCGATTACGCACATACGCCTGATGCGCTTGAAAAAGTATTAAAAGCAGTAAAAACCAAGCAAAGCTTATGTGTGGTGTTTGGCTGCGGTGGTAATCGTGATCAGGGAAAGCGGCCAGAGATGGGGAGAATTGCTGAATCTTGCGCTGATCGAGTCATTATTACTGATGACAATCCGCGTAACGAATCGGCAGATGAAATTATTGAACAGATATTGGCGGGTTGCCAGACTGACAAAATGACAGTGATTAATGACAGAGCAACAGCGATAACAACCGCTATTCGCCAAGCTAAAAAGGATGATTGCATTGTGATAGCCGGTAAGGGACATGAAGCGTATCAAGAAATCAACGGTGTTAAATGGCCGTTTAGTGATCAAGCAATCGTTGAACAAGCTTTAGCAACTTGGGGACAACAGTGAATCTGCAATTAAGCGACATCGCAACAGCGGTTCAAGGTCAGTTAATCGGTGCTGATATAGCCGTCAGTGGCGTTGGCATTGATACTCGCACTTTGCAAGCGGGTGATTTATATGTCGCGCTAAAAGGTAAACAGTTTGATGGTCACGATTTCGTCGATAAAGCCCAACAAGCTGGGGCAATTGCCATCTTGGTTGAGAAATCAATCAATACTCCATTACCGCAAATTATTGTTAGCGACAGCCGTTTGGCTTTAGCGCAATTAGCTGGATTTTGGCGTCAACAATTACCTGTGAAAGTGGTTGGTGTGACTGGAAGTAATGGCAAAACCACGGTTAAGGAAATGATTGCCGCAATCTTGGCTACTCAAGGCCAAACGCTGTTTACCCAAGGCAATCTGAATAACGATATTGGTGTGCCTTTAACTTTATTAAAGCTGAAAACAACTCATCGTTTTGCAGTGATTGAGATGGGCGCTAATCATCCCGGTGAGATTGCTTACACCAGTCAATATGCGGCGCCACAAGTTAGCTTAATCAACAATGTTGGTGCGGCTCATATTGAAGGATTTGGTGATCTTCAAGGCGTAGCCAAAACCAAAGGTGAAATTATTCAAAGCCTCGCCAATGATGGCGTAGCGGTGATTAATCGCGATGATGCTTTTTATGATTTTTGGTGCGATTTGGCGCAGTCACGCAAAATCGTTAGTTTTGGTTTTAGTCAGCAAGCCGATATTCAGGCTGAAAAAATCACTAGCCAGCTTGAAAACAATGGTTATGTCACTGAGTTTGAGTTGAAACTAGATGGAGTAGACGCTTTAACCATCAAGCTTAATTTAGCCGGTGAACACAATGTTAAAAATGCGTTAGCGGCTACGGCGGCCGCTTTGCAATTTGGCATTGATTTACAAGACATAAAACGTGGTTTAGAGAGTGTAAAACCGGTTACAGGCAGAATGCAGCCGTTGCGCGGTAGAAAAGGCAATTTGATTATCGATGATACTTATAACGCTAATCCATCGTCATTGAATGCAGCATTACAAGCATTAAATCCAAATCAAATCAATTGGTTAGTTTTGGGCGCATTCGGTGAGTTGGGTGCTGATAGCGCAGAGATACACCGACAAATGGGTGACAGTATTAAAGCAATGTCCGTGCAGCGTTTATTTGCCACTGGTGCATTGGCAAAACATAGCGTCGAAGCATTTGGTGCGGGCGCACAGTATTTTGAAACACAACAACAATTAATTGCCGCTTTAGATGAAGCGGTCACAGGTCAGGAAACCTTATTAGTGAAAGGCTCGCGATCACAAAAAATGGAAAATGTGGTGGCGGCTATGGTCGACAATTTTAGAGCAGCATAATGTTACTTTTACTTGCAGATTTTTTATCAAACATCGACAGCGGATTCAGGGTTTTACATTACCTGACCTTTAGAGCGATTTTAGGCGTGTTAACCGCGCTGGTGATTTCGTTACTAATCGGGCCGATGGTGATTAGAAAATTAACCCGCAACAAAATCGGTCAAAGCGTTCGCGACGACGGTCCGCAAAGCCATTTTTCAAAATCAGGCACCCCAACAATGGGCGGTAGCATGATTTTATTTGCGGTCGCGATTAGCACTTTATTGTGCGCTGATTTAAGCAATCGTTATATCTGGGTCGTGTTATTAGTGACATTAGCGCATGGCGTGATCGGTTTCGTTGATGATTATAAAAAGGTCTTATTAGGTAATAGCGACGGACTGTCAGCAAAAGCTAAATATTTTTGGCAATCCGTGGTGGCCGCCAGTGCCGCTGTTTATCTATTTAATACCGCGCAAGTACCCGCAGAAACGCAATTAATCGTCCCGTTCTTTAAAAATGTCACCTTTAATTTAGGCTGGGGTTATATCGTTTTGACCTATTTTGTGATTGTCGGTACCAGTAACGCAGTCAATTTAACCGATGGTTTAGATGGCTTGGCGATTATGCCAACAGTGATGATTGCAGCGGCTTTGGCCATTTTTGCTTATCTGTCAGGACACATTAATTTCTCGCAATATCTGCAGATTCCCTTCATCCCAAAATCGGGCGAGTTGGTGGTGTTTTGTGCCGCTCTAGTCGGTGCCGGCTTAGGCTTCTTATGGTTTAACGCCTACCCTGCGATGGTATTCATGGGCGATGTGGGAGCCTTGGCTTTAGGGGCTGCCCTCGGGATTGTAGCTGTATTAGTCAGACAAGAAATCGTTTTGGTCATTATGGGTGGCATCTTTGTGATGGAAACCATTTCGGTGATCATTCAAGTAGCGTCCTACAAGATGCGTAAAAAACGTGTGTTTTTAATGGCCCCTATTCATCACCATTTTGAATTAAAAGGCTGGCCAGAGCCACGTGTGATTGTGCGGTTCTGGATTGTTTCGGTCATTTTAGTGCTAATTGGTCTTTCGACCTTAAAACTCAGATAACTATGAATACCCCTGCACTTCTCAGTTCGCTGGAAACACATTTCAATCTGAATCCAGCAGACGCTCGGTTATTGATTGTCGGCTTAGGTGCGACAGGATATTCGGCTGCCCAGTTTTTACAAAAAACACCGATTAAATTTGCCGTCATTGATAGTCGAAGCCACCCACCATTAATCGACAGTTTCCGCGAACAAATGCCGGATGTTGCTGTTTTTTGCGGAGGTTTTGATCAATCAGCATTTGATGTCGCAACTCATCTATTAGTTAGCCCTGGCGTGTCATTAAACGAAAAGGCTATTTATAAAGCCTTGCAAGCTGGCGTTACCGTAATGAGCGATATTGATTTGTTCGCTTGCGCCACAGACAAACCGGTTATCGCTATTACAGGTTCAAACGGTAAAAGCACTGTCACCACTATGCTCGGTGATATGGGGCAAGCGGCTGGCGTTAAAACTGCGATTGGCGGAAATTTAGGCACACCGGCTTTAGATTTGCTTCAGCAAGATGCTGATTTGTATGTGCTGGAATTATCGAGTTTCCAACTAGAAAGAACCACTGCGTTAAATGCCAAAGCCGCTACCGTTCTCAACGTAACCCCTGACCACCTTGATCGTCATGATGGCATGGAAGGCTACGCGCAAGAAAAACAACGTATTTTTCGTGGTGATGGCGCCATGATTTTAAATGCTGATGATGCGCTGGTGATGGCTATGCAAGCCGAGCATCGCACCACTTACCGTTTCTCAACTGAGCAAAACGCTGATTTTTATCTGCAACGTGGTGAAAAAGATCAACTGGTGTTTGGGCAACAAGTCTTGATGGACGCTGACGAATTACGTCTGGAAGGTACTCATAATATCGCCAACGCTCTAGCTGCTTTAGCATTAGGGCATGCGGTAGGTTTGGATTTAAACGCCATGTGTCGCGCGTTGGCTAAATTCAAAGGCCTTGCACATCGAATGCAAAAAGTCGCTGAAGTGAAAGGCGTTTCTTGGGTTAATGACTCTAAAGCGACCAACATCGGTGCTTGTGTCGCGGCTTTACAAGGTTATCAACACAAAGTGATTTTGATTGCTGGCGGTGATGCAAAAGGCGCCGATATGCAAGAGTTATTACCTGCGGTTAAAGCAAAAACGAAGGCAGTGATTGTGATGGGCAAAGATGCAGAATTAATCAGCACAGCGATTGATGGCTGTGTGCCTGTCTACTTTGCTAACAATATGAAACAAGCGGTTTCAATAGCGGCTGAACAAGCAGAGACAGGCGATAGTGTTTTGTTATCCCCCGCTTG
Source organism: Methylomonas koyamae (assembly GCA_945877625.1). Classification (GTDB taxonomy): domain Bacteria; phylum Pseudomonadota; class Gammaproteobacteria; order Methylococcales; family Methylomonadaceae; genus Methylomonas; species Methylomonas koyamae_C. The sequence goes on from CAMCSF010000015.1 coordinate 12,884, forward strand.
TGCTAGTTTGGATCAGTATAAAAGTTACGCTGATCGCGGCAGTAAATTTGCCGAAGCAGTATTAGGCTTGCCGACATGCTAAACCCGACCAAACTACTCAGCATCGAAACCCGATCAAACGTTGATGGTTTATTAATGTTTGCTTGTTTTGGCTTGCTAAGTATTGGTTTTTTGATGGTAATTTCTGCCTCTTTGCATTTGGGGGTGAAAATGGCCAATGACACCTCGCATTATCCATTAAAACAGTTCACGCATATTGTCTTGGGTTTAGCGGCTGCATTTGGTGTCATGCGTATCCAGATTCGTACATGGGAGAAATGGGGCAAGTTTTTGTTCATTAGCGGCATTATTTTACTGTTAATTGTTTTGATTCCCGGTGTCGGCGTCAGAGTCAATGGCAGTATCAGATGGCTGTCGATTTTGGGGCTAAGGATTCAAGTTTCTGAAGTCATGAAACTGATTTCTGTCGTGTATATGGCCAGTTATATCACTCGATATGGTGATCATGTCAGACGCTCTGCGATTGGTTTAGCTAGGCCGATGGGCTGGCTTTCTGTCGCTTGTGGTTTGTTGTTGTTAGAACCCGATTTCGGCTCAGCGGTGGTCGTTGTCGTGATTGCGATGGGCATGATGTATTTAGCGGGTGCCCGACTTTCTCAGTTTGTTGTGTTAACGGTTGTGTTAACCATTGGCGCGATATTTTTAGTCAAATTATCGCCTTACCGTTTGGCTCGCGTTTTAAGTTTTAGCGACCCTTGGGCCGATGCGAGAAATACTGGTTTTCAATTAACACAGGCACTGATTTCGTTCGGTCGCGGTGAGTTTTGGGGGGTTGGTTTAGGCAATGGCATTCAAAAATTATTCTATTTACCTGAAGCGCATACCGATTTCCTATTTTCAGTATTAGGCGAAGAATTAGGTTTAGTCGGTGTGATGACCATTGTGGGTTTATTTAGCATTTTGGTTTTGCGAGCGTTTGCAATTGGTGAATTAGCTGAAAAACGCGACGAGAAGTTTTCAGCATTAGTGGCTTATGGATTAGGAATTTGGTTTGGCTTTCAAGCGTTTATCAACATGGGGGTTAACATGGGTATGTTACCTACCAAAGGTTTGACCTTACCACTAATGAGCTATGGCGGCGGTAGTATGATTGTGATGTGTGCCGCGATGGCTTTGTTGTTTCGGATTCAATACGAATTGAATGCCAACACTAGAAGCTCTTCTGTCAGGAGCGAAGCATGAGTCAGCGCATCGTGATTATGGCCGGTGGCACAGGTGGGCATGTATTCCCTGCTTTGGCGGTTGCTCAAGAACTGCAAACGCGCGGCTGGCAAGTGAGTTGGTTAGGTACCCACAACGGCTTAGAAAGTCGTGTTGTTCCAGAAAATAATATAGAGATTGACTGGCTGGCAGTTGCTGGTATTCGAGGCAAAGGTTTGCTGTCAAAGTTCACTGCAAGCTTTAAATTGCTACAAGCCTGTTTACAAGCCAGAAAAATCCTCAAGCAACGAAAACCTGATGTGGTGTTAGGCATGGGCGGTTTTGTCGCTGGTCCGGGTGGCTTGATGGCTAAATGGCTGGGGATTCCGGTGGTGATTCATGAACAAAATCGTGTGCCTGGGACTACCAATCGTTTGTTGGTCAAATTAGCGGCTAGTAAAGTATTAGAAGCGTTTCCAAATAGTTTTGCCAAATCAATTAATGCCGTAGCAACCGGTAATCCTTTGCGTAAAGCCTTTGAGAATTTGCCAGAAAAAGCCACCTTGACTAACGAGCGAAAATTAAGAATTTTGGTGGTTGGTGGTAGTCAAGGCGCGAAAGTATTGAACGATAATGTGCCATCTGCATTAGCGCAACTGGAAAATGTCAGCATCAAGCACCAAACAGGCTCAGCGATGCAGCCAGAAGTTTCAGCGCGTTATCAAGCATTAGGACAATCCGCAGAAGTGACTGCATTTATCGAGGATATGGCCGCAGCTTATCAGTGGGCGGATTTGATTATCTGTCGCGCTGGCGCTATGACAGTCAGTGAAGTGGCTGCCGCAGGTTTACCCGCGATTTTTGTACCCTTACAAAATGCGATTGACGACCACCAAACCGCTAATGCCCGTTATTTAGCCGATGCAGGCGCAGCATTGCTGTTGCCACAAAGCCAATTGAATACCGACAGCCTACATGAGGCTGTGCAACAAACTATTAAGTCATTAAGCACTATGAGTCAAACAGCAAGAACCCTGTCAAAACCTGATGCAACTCAAATGGTTGCTGAGATTTGTATCGCGGAGGCCGCGCGATGAACCGGCCAAATACTCAAATCGCCAATCAAGCCTTGGGCGACATCGATAAAATTCACTTCGTCGGAGTCGGTGGCACTGGCATGAGCGGGATTGCCGAAGTGTTGTCTAATCTTGGTTATCGCGTATCGGGCTCTGACATTAAGGCTTCACCGGTGACCGACAGGCTAGAAGCAATGGGTGTCAAAGTCTTTTTTGGTCATCATGCTGAAAATGTTGCTGATGTCGATGTGGTTGTCACTTCAACGGCGGTTGATAGAGCTAACCCTGAAATTACTACGGCTTATGAAAACCGAATTCCAGTGATTCCCCGTGCTGAAATGTTGGCGGAGTTAATGCGGTTTCGGTTTGGGATTGCGGTTGCTGGGACACACGGCAAAACCACCACGACTAGTTTAACTACCATGATGTTGGCGGAAGGTGGCTTAGATCCGACCTTCGTGATTGGCGGTCGTTTAAATAGCGCTGGCGCCAATGCCAAATTGGGCTTAGGCAAATATCTGGTCGCTGAAGCTGATGAAAGCGATGCCTCATTTTTGTATTTACAACCGATGATGGCGATTGTCACCAACATCGATCAAGACCATATGGAAACTTACGGCGGTAGTTACAACCGCTTGAAAGAGACTTTCATCAAATTCCTCCATCAATTGCCATTCTATGGTTTGGCCGTGATGTGTATCGATGATGCGGGGGTTTGTGAAGTGTTACCGGACATTTCCAAGCCCGTTAAAACTTATGGTGTTAGCGAAGCTGCCGACGTTCGCGCGATTAATATCGAACAAGACGGATTGTGTACCCATTTCACTGTCTTGCGTTGGGGCGCTTTGCCCGCTTTACAAGTGACTTTGAATTTACCGGGTTGGCATAACATGCTCAATGCGTTGGCGGCGATTACTATCGCAACCACCTTGGGGGTTGATGATGCGGCGATTATTAAAAGCTTGGCGGAATTTAAAGGCGTTGGTCGTCGTTTTCAAATCAACGGCGATGTTGAATTTGATGGCGGCAAATTAACCTTGGTTGATGATTACGGTCATCATCCCCGTGAATTAGCGGCAACTTTAGAAGCTTTGCGCCAAGCATGGCCTGAGCGTCGCAAAGTCGTGGTTTTTCAGCCGCATCGCTATACCCGTACCCGTGATTTGTTTGAAGATTTCGTCGAAGTACTTTCCAGTGTTGATGTCTTGATTTTGCTGGATATTTATTCCGCGGGCGAAGCGCCGATTAATGGTGCTGACGGTAAAGCCTTAAGTCGTTCAATTCGAGTTCGTGGACAAGTTGATCCCGTTTTTGTGCAAAATCGCGAGGATTTACCAACGATTTTGGCGGGCATTGTTCATAAAGATGATGTGATTTTAACCATGGGTGCCGGCAATGTCGGGCAAATCGCTGCTGAATTACCGACTAAATTAGCGGAAGCACTAAGTCATGGTTAATCACGCTTACAAAGGCACATTGCTGAATAACGAACCACTGGCGAAATATACCAGCTGGCGAGTTGGTGGGCCTGCGCAACGCATGTATATCCCTGAAAACAAAGCCGATTTGATCGATTTTGTTGCGGGATTACCGGCAGGCGAACCTGTGTATTGGATAGGTTTAGGCAGTAATTTATTGGTTCGTGATGGCGGGGTTCGTGGCACGGTGATTAATACCCGTAGCCGATTAAAAGAAATGCGTTTAATCGATAGCGATACTGTTTATGTCGAAGTCGGTGTGCCCTGTGCGCATGTTGCAAGATTTTGTAGTGATTTAGGTTTAACCGGTGCCGAGTTTTTGGCCGGCATTCCTGGCACGATGGGCGGTGCATTGAAAATGAATGCTGGCGCTTTTGGTGGCGAAACTTGGCAAATTGTCGATCAACTTGAGATGCTCAATCCACAGGGCGAAGTGCTTAAGCGCAATAAACATGAATTTGAAGTGGCTTATCGCTCGGTGAAAGGGATTGATAACGAATGGTTTTTAGCGGCGGAGTTAAAACTTGGCAAAGGTGATAGCCAAGTCAGTCAGTTACAAATTAAGGCGCTATTAGAAAAACGCAATACCAGTCAGCCCACCAATAAACCTACCTGTGGTTCGGTATTTAAAAATCCACCGGGCGATCATGCGGCACGTTTAATTGAGGCCTGTGGCTTAAAAGGCTATCGGATTGGTGGTGCGGTTGTATCGGAAAAACACGCCAATTTTATTGAAAATCAGGGTAATGCCACATCAGTGGATATCGAAACATTGATTCAACACATTCAAACCCAAGTGCAGCAACAATTTGGTATCAGTTTGCAAACCGAAGTTTGTCGGATAGGTGAAGACGCATGAAACCATTACGGATAACAAATCCTGCAGAGTTTGGCAAAGTCGCGGTTTTAATGGGTGGCACTGCAGCAGAGAGAGAAATTTCCTTGCGCAGTGGCAACGCCGTATTCCAAGCTTTACAGCAGCAAGGGATTGATGCAGTCGCTATTGATGTCACCGCAAGTCCAATTGAGGCCTTAGCCAATAGCCAATTTGACCGCGTCTTTAATATTATTCATGGACGTGGTGGAGAAGACGGAGTTTTACAGGCAATTTTGGGAGTATTGGGATTGCCTTATACCGGCTCTGGTGTTTTGGCTTCGGCATTGAGCATGGATAAATTGCGTACCAAGCTTTGCTGGCAAGGTTTGGGTTTGGCAACGCCAAAATGGTTTGTGTTACAGAACGATGACGATATTGATGTTTGCATAGCTCAACTCGGTTTTCCTGTGATTGTTAAGCCGGCACAAGAAGGTTCTAGCATCGGTATGAGTAAAGCCAATAATCGCCAACAATTGGTTGAGGCTTTACAAGTGGCTAAGCAATTTAATTGCGATGTTTATGCCGAGCAATGGGTACAAGGCCAAGAATATACAGTAGGTGTATTGGATGGTGAAGCATTGCCGGTGATCCGCTTGGAAACTCCTAATGAGTTTTACGATTTTGATGCCAAATATCGGGCTAATACCACCCAGTACCATTGCCCATGCGGGTTGAGTACTGAGAGAGAGCAGCAATTACAAGCATTGGCTGTGCAAGCTTGTCGGGGATTACAAGTGAAAGGTTGGGCGAGAGTTGATGTGTTTATCGATAATCAAAATCGCTCACAGTTGATTGAAGTCAACACCGTGCCCGGCATGACCGATCATAGTTTAGTGCCGATGGCAGCTAAAGCGGCTGGCATCGAATTTAATGAGTTAGTCTGGCGAATTTTAGAAACCAGCGTGGCGGGTCAAGGTGTCGAGATTTAGCGTCATCATCTTTGGTTTGCTGTTATTGGTTGCCGCTTGGTTTGGATGGGCAAGACTGAATAATCAAGATGCAATCAGTAAACCGATTCGTTATGTAAAGATTGAAGGTGCGTTTCAGTACATCGAAAAAGATAAGCTGAAACAGGTGTTAACGCCGGAAATGAAGCGTGGTTTTTATCATGCGGATTTGAACGTGATTCAACAAGCAATTAAAAGCTTGCCCTTGGTTGCTGAAGTGGATGTAAAACGGGTTTGGCCCGATGCTATTTACATCAAAATCACCGAGCATAAGCCGGTGGTGCGTTGGGGAAAGAATGCCTTGTTAAATAATGAAGGCGATCTTTTAATCCCTAGCAATATTGAAGAGTTTAAAAACTTGCCTTTGGTGACCGGACCGGAAGGACAAGAAAAGAAATTGCTGGAAATTATGAAAGGTGTTTACATCGTTTTAAGAGATAAATCGATGCAATTGGCTGAGTTTCATGTCAATGAGCGCCGCGCATGGCGGATTAAATTGGCGAATGGCATGGAAATGCAACTTGGCCGAAAAGCACCGCTGGAAAGTATGCAACGATTTTTAACAACGATGGATGAATTGGGAGATGCGCAGTTAGCGGCTATAGAGACGGTTGATACACGTTATCCCAATGGTTATGCCATTACCTGGAAACCAGGAACAATGATTGATTGGAAAACAATAACAGCTAGAACTAAACCTGATTTAAACGCTTATTGAGCAAAGAAAATGGCCAAAAAAATAGATCGAAATTTATTAGTGGGATTGGATATAGGCACATCCAAAGTAGCGGCTATAGTCGGGGAATACCGAGGTGGTGATGAAATCGAGATTATCGGTATTGGAACCGCCCCTTCTAAAGGCTTAAAAAGAGGCATTGTGGTTAATTTGGAGTCCACAGTTCACTCTATTCAGCGTGCGGTAGAAGAAGCGGAATTGATGGCCGGTTGTGAAATTAAGTCAGTGTTTGCGGGGATTGCTGGTAGCCATATCAAGAGCTTAAATTCTCACGGCATTGTGGCGATTAAAGAGCAAGAAGTTACCCAGCATGACATTGATCGAGTGATTGATTCTGCGCGTGCGGTAGCGATTCCAGCCGATCAAAAAATCCTGCACATATTGCCGCAAGAATTTGTGATTGATCAGCAAGAAGGCATTAAAGAGCCGATTGGTATGTCCGGTATCCGCTTAGAAGCTAAGGTTCACATGGTGACCAGTAGTGTGAGTGCTGAGCAGAATATCGTTAAATGTATCCGCAAATGTGGCTTAGACGTCGATGATATTGTTTTAGAACAATTAGCGTCATGCTCGGCTGTTTTGACTGATGATGAAAAAGATTTGGGTGTTTGCTTAATTGACATTGGTGGCGGCACCACTGATTTAGCGATTTTTTCCGAAGGTGCGATTAAGCATACCGCAGTGATTCCCATCGCTGGCGATCAAGTCACTAACGATATTGCTGTGGCATTGCGTACACCGACTAAGAATGCTGAACAAATTAAACGCAGTTATGCCTGTGCATTAACTCAAATTGCTGATACCCAACAAATGATCGATGTGCCCAGTATCGGTGATCGTGAGCCTCGTAAAATTTCGGCCCAAAATCTCGCCGAAATTGTTGAGCCACGTTACGAAGAGTTGATGTTATTGGTGCAAGCAGAATTAAGACGTAGTGGCTATGAAGATTTAATCGCGGCAGGGATGGTTATCACTGGCGGTAGTTCGCAAGTTAAAGGCTTAATGGAATTGGCTGAAGAAATTTTCCATATGCCTGTACGTATTGGGGTGCCTTTGCATGTAACAGGCTTAACAGATGTTGTGCAAAACCCAATTTATTCGACAGCCGTTGGTCTATTGCTATATGGAAAAGACCATAAAGTACGTGGTGTCAGTATTAATGAAGATGGAATGGATCTGTTTTCCAAAATCAAGAATTGGTTTCAAGGTAATTTTTAAATCGTGTGTCTCAAGAGGGTGTGAATATGAAATTCGAATTAATGGATAATAGCGGCAATGCGGTAATCAAAGTTATCGGTGTGGGTGGTGGCGGTGGCAATGCCGTTAACCACATGGTGAGTGGCGGTATTGATGGTGTGCAATTTATTTGCGCCAACACAGATGCTCAAGCACTTCGTCAAATGACAGTTGATACTGTGGTTCAATTAGGTGTTGAACTGACCAAAGGCTTAGGTGCCGGTACCCGCCCTGAAGTGGGCCGTGCGGCAGCTGAAGAAAATCGTGACCGTATTCGCGAAGTGATTGATGGTGCTGATATGGTGTTCTTAACCGCAGGTATGGGCGGCGGAACAGGTACTGGTGCGATTACAGTCTTTGCGGAAGTCGCGAAAGAATTAGGTGTTTTAACCGTTGCAGTGGTTTCTAAGCCATTTGACTTCGAAGGCACTAAGAAAAAAGGCGTTGCTGAAGCCGGTCTGCGTGAGTTAGAGAAATTAGTTGATTCTTTAATCATCATTCCAAACCAAAAATTGTTACCTACTTTAGGTAACAACCGTTCTTTAGTTGAATCATTCCGTGTTGCTAACGATGTATTGTTAGACGCTGTTCAAGGTATTACCGAGTTAATTACTCACCCAGGCTTAATGAACGTTGACTTTGCTGACGTCAGAACGGTGATGACCAATAATGGCAGTGCCATTATGGGTACTGGTGTAGCGACAGGTGAAAACCGTGCGCGTTTAGCTGCAGAAAAAGCGATTGCTTGCCCGTTGTTAGAAGATATTAACTTGCAAGGTGCGCGTGGCATTTTGGTTAACGTCACTTCAAACGGTGATTTGGGTCTGAATGAATTCGATGAAATCGGTAGCATCATGCATGCTTTCGCATCGGATGAAGCGGATATCAAAATTGGTATGGCGGTTAATCCAAGTATGGGGAATGAATTAAAAGTCACTGTCGTTGCGACAGGTATTGGCGAAAAAGTGAAAGCTAATGCGCCAATTAACTTAGTCAAAAAAGTCGCGGCTGGTGAAGCAAATTATGATTTGTTGGATAAACCAACCGTGATTCGTCAGCAAAAACAAGAATCAACACGCGAAACTCGCTTTGGCGCTCAACCAAGAGGCAGTGACGTTGATTTAGACTACTTAGATGTTCCTGCATTCTTAAGACGTCAGGCGGATTAAGCCTTTAAATCGGGCTGAAAAGCCAGACCGGCGAAGTCTATCGATTAAATTATGATAGACTTCGCAGTCTTTTTTCCTATTTATCAGTATTCATGATTAAACAGCGAACCTTAAAAAACACAATTAGAGCCACAGGTGTTGGTCTACATACGGGTGATAAAGTGTATTTAACTTTGCATCCTGCAGAACCCAATTCAGGTATCCGTTTCCGCCGCGTTGATTTGGAAACACCCGTTACGATTGCAGCTCGTCCCGAGAATGTTGGCGAAACTAAGTTGTCGACCACATTAGTTCGCGATGGCGTTAAGGTTTCTACCGTAGAGCATCTATTGTCTGCACTGGCAGGCTTAGGTATTGATAATGCCATTATCGATGTCAGTGCTGCGGAAGTGCCTATCATGGACGGTAGCGCTGGGCCTTTTGTATTTTTATTGCAATCAGCCGGTGTTGTGGAACAGGATGCGCCAAAACATTACATTCGAATTAAGAAAGCGATTCGCGTTGAAGAAGGCGATAAATGGGCCGCTTTTGAACCATTTGATGGTTTTAAGGTGACGTTTACAATCGATTTTGAACATCCTGCGTTTTCTGAGCATCTTAAAACGGCGGTAATGGATTTTTCTTCAACCACGTTTGTTAAAGAAGTCAGTCGCGCCAGAACCTTTGGTTTTATGAAAGATATTGAGTTCTTGCGTGAAAACAATTTGGCGCTAGGTGGCAGTTTAGATAATGCTATCGTGGTTGATGAAGACCGCGTGCTTAACGAAGATGGTTTGCGTTACGCTGATGAATTTGTAAAACATAAAATTCTTGATGCGATTGGTGACCTTTATTTGCTAGGTCACAGTTTAATCGGTGAATTCCAAGGCTTTAAATCAGGTCACGCACTGAATAACAAATTGTTATTAGCTTTATTAGAAAATACAGATGCATGGGAAAAAGTATCATTTACTGATGCGAATCAATCCCCTATTTCATTTATGCGTTCAGCGCAAAATCTGGTTTCTGCTGCTTAGTTCCTATCGCAAAGCGGTTATTAGTCTTTAGCTTTTAACCGCTTTTCCAATGTATTGCTTAATCGCAATAACGCCTGACTTAATACATCCTGTTCTTGATTTTTTACCTGCTCTTGAATCATGCGGATATTGTTCGCTGATGGAATAAGTAACAGTCTGCCTGTCTTTTGCTCAATGGTTTTGGGCTGTATTTTTACCTGTAAATCCTGAATATTTTTATATTCAGTTTCGGCTAATTTGTTTAGTATGGCCTGATGGAAAAAGCGAAGTTGTGATGCCCATGAGGCCGATTCAGTATAAAGTAGTAAGCGTTGTTTTGATTTAACGCAATGCACCACTGATTTGGCAATCTCATCTGGCAAAGCCGTTTTGACAATAGCCAACAATTTAGTTTGTTCGGCAATCATTGCCAAACAAATTGCCATTTGCCGACCATCAAAATCCAATGCCGACTTAAAAACCGATTTTTTTGCGTGAGTCATAAAAGAAAAATCAACCTAAAACAGGTCATGATGCGATGAAAAATTTTATTCAAGCAGAGCTCAAAGCCTTAGCCTTTCAACCCGAACGGCTGTTGGAAATATTACGAAGAATACAAAACCAGTA
>CAMCSF010000016.1 GCA_945877625.1 Methylomonas koyamae
CAACTGGGTTTTCGCGCCGCAGTTGATGAAGTACAAACTAAATTACTGTTTCCCGCTGATTTTCCTGAAACCGAGAAACAAGCTTGTGTCGCAGAAGTTCGGCAATTAATTGGCGATTATGTGTTTGCGATTGATGGTTTAGCGGGCGAGGAGGGTGATTTGCTGACTGTGATTGACCGCTTAATTCAGCAACGCCAATACAGCCTTGCCTTATTAGAAACCGCCAGTCAGGGATTGATTGCTGCTCGTTGTTTGCGACGCGATTGGTTAAAGTCAGTTTCGATCCAGTTACAAACGCTTGATTATGGTTCCGTTGAGCAACTCGCCAGCCAATTACAACAAAGCCAACAAACCGATTTAGCCTTAGTGCAACTTTACACCGGCACTGCCAGCGACTACCGCGATAAGCAGCAAGTCATCGTGCTTTATAATGCCTTACAAACCCCAGACGGCATTTTCAGCAGCCAAAATACCATCGCTGGCAGCCAAGCTTATAAACAAACCCAAGCCGCTATCATGGCCTTGGACTTACTCAGACGTTACCTACAAAACTCATGCCTTTAATTCGCTTAAATAATGTATCGATTGCCTTCGGCACCCACGCTTTGCTCGACAACGCGGCTTTTCAACTCGATGCCGGTGAGCGGGTCGGTTTGCTAGGCCGAAATGGTGAAGGCAAATCCACCTTGATGAAAATTATCGCTGGTGATATTCCCGCCGATCATGGCGAAATCTGGCGACAACCGGAATTGCGGTTGGCTTGGTTAGAGCAGACGCCCAATCTGGATGTCGAAGACACTATTTATGAAGCGGTCGCTGGCGGCTTGGGCGAATTAGGCAAAACCATCAGCCTTTATCATCAGCTATTAACCCACATGGACGGCAGCGAGCAATCCTTGCAAGCTTTAGGCGATGTGCAACATAAGTTGGAAGCGGCTAACGGCTGGGCGTTTCAAACCCGCGTCGAAGCGATTTTAAGCAAATTGCAATTACCCGCCGAAGTCAAAGTCGGCAGTTTATCCGGTGGCTGGAAACGCCGCGTGGCGTTGGCGAGAGCCTTGGTGATTGAGCCGGAAGTGTTGTTGCTCGACGAACCAACCAACCATTTGGATTTTGAAAGCATTGCTTGGTTGGAAGAACAAATTTTAGCCTTCCAAGGCGCGGTGTTGTTTGTCACTCATGATAGAGCGTTTTTGCAAAAACTAGCGACACGAATTATTGATTTGGATCGTGGTCAATTAGTGTCATGGCCGGGCAATTATCAGGATTATTTAGTCCGTAAAGCCGCCGCATTGGAAGATGAAGCCAATCAAAATGCCGAGTTTGATAAAAAACTCGCCAAAGAAGAAGCTTGGATTCGCCAAGGGGTTAAAGCCCGTCGTACCCGTAACGAAGGCCGTGTACGAGCCTTGAAAAAACTCCGCGCCGAACGCAGCGAACGCCGCAACACTCAAGGTACGGCAAAATTAGCTTTATCAAAAGGCGATTCATCTGGCAAAAAAGTGGTGGAAGCGGTTGATGTCAGCTTCCAATATCAAGACAAAGTGATACTGAAAGATTTTTCATTATTGGTTGAACGCGGCGACAAAATCGGCTTAATCGGCAATAACGGTGCCGGTAAATCGACCTTGTTGAAATTGTTATTAGGCCAATTACAACCGACTCAAGGCACGATTGAATTGGGGACTAATCTGCAAATTGCTTATTTTGACCAGTTGCGGGAACAGCTCGATCCCGAAATGTCGGTTGCTGACAGCGTGTTAGACGGCGGTGAATTTGTCGATACCGCCGAAGGCAAACGCCATGTGATGTCGTATTTAGCCGACTTTTTATTCGCCCCAGCTCGCGCCCGTTCGCCGGTTAAAAGTTTATCGGGTGGTGAAAAAAATCGTTTGTTATTAGCGCGTTTATTTACCAAACCGGCTAATTTAATTGTCATGGACGAACCGACTAATGACTTGGATTTGGAAACCCTAGAAATTCTCGAAGAAAAACTGGTCGATTATCAAGGCACTTTATTATTAGTTAGCCATGACCGTGAATTTTTAGACAACGTAGTAACCAGCGTTTTAGTATTTGAAGGCGAAGCGCAGGTGAATGAATATATTGGTGGTTATGCGGATTGGTTTGCTTTAAAAGAGAAAACCCAAAAAGCGGCCGCTGCCAAAATAGCCGAAGAAACCGTTAAAAAAGAAAAACCCAAATCGGCACCGGTTAAAAAACTCAGTTTTAAAGAACAGCGTGAATTAGAGCAATTACCGCTGAAAATTGAGGAGTTAGAAAATCTACAGGCTGAATTGAACGCGAATATTAATAGTGCTGAGTTTTATAAACAGAGTCCAGAAGCTGTAGCGGCTTGTTTGGAGCGGTTGAAAGCGACTGACGAGGAATTGAGCGCGGCTTATTTGAGATGGGATGAGTTGGAGGGGGTGTAGTGTTTTCACTTGAATATATGCACCGTTTTTTCCTAACAAACTCGCCCTAGAGTTTTGGTGTGCGTTACGGCTTGTGTAAAGCAATAGGATTAGCTATGAAAATAAAGTTACTTTGTATATTTGGCATTTTAGGTACAGTTTTAATAGGTTGTAGTGAAAATAATGAAAGTCGACCTGTAACGCTTTACAAATATTCCGTTAGTGCTGGCAACGGTGTCGTGACGTTTGTAACTTACAACGATATTAACGGCAGTTTTTCAATGGAGCATTGCGAAGTACTTAAGCAGGAGTATTTGAAGAAATACAACGAGAAATATATCTGCGCAATTCGGTTAGACAATGACTATTTGCCAGATGTCGAATGGAAGAATAAATAAGATACCTCGAAACGATGCGCCAATTTTGGCAGATATAGGATGCTGCCGACGTAAGGAGGCGCATCGATCGCGACTGTTGCGCCTCGTATGGCTCGGCACAACCTATATCACTGCAGATTGCTTTCATTCCCGCCAAAGCGGGAATCCAGTCTTCGAAGCTATCAGCATAGCTTTTCATCTTGCAGGAATGACGAAGCGAATCACTCCATCACCCCAAAACCGGCTGACTTTCCCCGCTCAAATTAATCACTACTTCATCACCGACCGCCAATATTCCCAAGCGGTCATGCAAGGCGTTTTGGCCAAAATAGACTTTATTGTTCGCTTGCCGTAATTGCGCTAAAGCCGTTAATGGCGCTTTGCTGCTGATTGCGGTGTCTGGGTCAATCGCTGGCACAGAGCAGCGTGAGCAGGGCTTGGGGAGTCTGAAATTGATTTGCTTGATGCTGATGTGGCGCCAATAATCTTCGGCGTAGGCTTGGCAATCGCTGACCACTAAATTGGGGCGGAAGCGTTGCATCGACAAATCCAAATCAGCGGCTTGGTTAAAAGCTTGTAACGACGCATCGGAAACAATTAAAAACGGAAAGCCATCAGAAAAAGCGGTTTGATCTTGCTCGGTTGCGTAATCAGGATCAACTTTTCTGGTTCGGTCTTCGGGGTGATAAACCAAGCGGCAGGGGTGTTGGAGAAAATCGCTGAGCCAAGCATCAACGCTATCGGACACGGTTTTGGCTAAGCATTGATCATCCCAAATACTGACCGCAATATCCTCGCCGCCAACCGGTTCCAGCGCAATGCTAATCTCGGTTTTATCGGGTGCCGATAGCCACAGTTGATTGTCAGCAATTCGGGTTTTAATCAACGCCATTTTCGGCAAACGACGTTGGCTTAAAAACAAGCCTTGTTGGTCAACCAGCATCCATTGTCGGTCATAACGCAAACCGGTTTTAGCCACCGGCCATTGTTGAACAGAAAAACCAGCTAATGATTTAACCGGATAAACGTAAATTTGGCTGAGAATCGGCATGGTAAATCCTTAGGCTTGTAATAAAGGGTCGAGTTCGCCTTGTCTGTCTAATGCTTGCAAATCGTCAAAGCCGCCAACATGAAATTCGCCAATAAAAATTTGTGGCACGGTGCGGCGGCGGGTTTTGGTCATCACTTCTTCGCGTAAGCCGGGTTGTGAATCGATGTTGATTTCTTTGTAGCTGGCGCCTTTGCGTTCAAACAAGCGTTTTGCCATCGTGCAGTAAGGGCAGAGTGGGGCGGTGTAGATGATGATTTCGGGCATTGGATTAGTGAGTAAAGTGAGTAAAAAGATAAAAGTTTATTTTAACATCCAGCCGATTGCTCCAGCGCAATCGCATTGGCAAGTTGCTGGATTAACACGGCGGCGGCTTGTTCTAATGTAGCGCCCCAAGCCACGACGCCATCTTCATGACCGAGCATGGTAAACAGCGGCAATTGCCTGACTTGTTCAGAATTAACCAAGCCTTTAACCGCTTGCGCCATTTCTGTGGTGCCATAAGCAATCTCTGCCTTGGTATGTGGCAGATTTAAAGCCAGAGTCTGGCGCCAGATTTCTGGACTATGCACATGAATCACCGCTTGTGCGCTGGCTTCTTGTTGGTAAACGCCAGCATGAGTCAGTGCTTCAGAAGACGGAGCGGTTAAGCCGGATGAGTTAATCTGATTCTGTTCGACCGAGGCGCTGTCGATTAAGGCGTAATCATTTAGGCTTAGTTTGGCTAAATGACCGGTTTGAGTGCCGGAGATCACAAACGCTGAATTATTCAGGGCTAAGCGCTGACTAATATTGCCATAACCCAAACCGTCGTATTTTGCGGGATTTTGGCCGATTAATTGCAGTCGATACAGTACACTGCGCCAAGCATTGAGCGGATTAAGATTGATATTTGCAGGCAGTGGTTTATGCTGATGATTAAGGTGGTATTTAATGACACCTTCCATTTCGCTCATTGGATTTCTATCCTTCTCGTATTTTTAGATTTTGTCTTTACTTTTCAAATACATGACAGTTAATTTTTCTCGTCCTGCCTACGTTTCGGTATTGTTGTTGTTTTTCATGGCAATCAATTTTGCCTATGCGGCCAGCAATAAGCCAGCGATTAAAGCCATAAGCTTGGCTGATATTCAACAACGGATTCAACTGATTAAAGACAAACAGAATTTGTCTGAAGAATTGAAGAACCGGATTTTAGCCTCTTATTACGAAAGCCAAGACAATCTTAACGAATTACAAGCCCAAGAAGCCCAAGCTGAGTCATTTAAACAAGCTATGACCAGCGTGCCGTTAGAAGCTAAGCAATTGGTGAAACAAATCGCCGAAGCGGAAAACAATTTAAAAAATCGCAAACAAGAAAAATTCGCTTTGTTTCCCACCGATGAATTGGAACAGCGTTTGGTGATTGAAAAAACCAAACTCAGCGATTTAGATGCCGAAATCAGTCGGGTTGAAAATCAAATTGGCGAACAGCTGAACCGGCCACAATTAATCCGCGAAAAAATCTCGGAAATTAAATCCAAGCAGCAAGAGCAACAAGCCTTAGCCGGTAAATCCGGTGAGAATCTGGCTGAAAAAGAAGCCCGACAAATGCAGTTAGAAACGCGGATTCGCTTGCTGAATGCGACTTTGAAAACTTTGGAACGCGAAAATATCAGCGATCCTTTGCGCCTGCAAACCCAAAAAGACCGAATCCATTTATTCAATCTGCAACGTGAGCTGCAAAGTCTGTTAATTGCTGATTTAGACGGTTTTTTACTGGAACGCCGTCAACAGGAAATTGACAAGGAACAAGCGGCTTTGCTGCAAGCCGAGAAAGCCGCCGAGGGTAAACACCCGTTAATTCAAGCCGCTACCAAGCAAAACATGCAGTTTAATCGTAGTTTGCAAGAGATTAACAAGAGCATGGAGCTGTTTGCCCAACAGAAAAACGACATCGACGTGCGCTATAAACAACTGGAAAAAGACTATCAAAGTGCCGAACAAAAAATCAATTTGGCTGGTTTGAGTCCGGCGCTTGGTAACTTACTGCGCGAACAGCGCCGCAATCTGCCACAACGTCAGCAATTCAGTCAATTTAACGACAGCATTCAAAACGAAATCGCCCAAGCTAGTTTGGAAATGTTCAAACTCGATGAGATTCGTAAAAACCTGTCCGATATTGGTCAGGCTTTGATTGGCATGATTAGCCAGCAATTGCCGCCAGACATGCCTGAAAACCAAAAACTCACCATTCGTACCGAGTTGCGGATGTTATTAAACGATCAAAAGGAATTGGTCGGGCGCTTATCAACGCTTTACACCGAATATGCGCGGGTGTTGGGTGATGTCGATTTTAGCTTGCAACAAATGCTATCCAGTTCGGAAAAATTCAGCGCCTATCTCGACCAAAGATTGCTTTGGGTGCCGAGTGCGCCAGTGATTAATGAAGATTACTTAAAAGATATTTTCAAATCCGTGTTGTGGTTCATCACCCCTAGCAATTGGCTACAGGTTGCGGTGACTTTTGGCCAAGGGCTTAAAATCATGCCATTTTGGGTGTTGGTGGGCTTGGCGATTGTGGCTATGCACTGGCGTTTTCAAGGCGAAATCAAACAAAGCCTTTACCAGTTATTAGCCGAAAGCCACCATAATCAAACCGATGCCACCATTACGCCGACTTTGCATGGCTTGATTCATGTCTTCACGCTGTCGTTATCAGGGCCGTTGTTGATGGCTTGGTTTGGTGGGGTGCTGGCGCTAAATTTTAATGCCGATAGTTTCAGTCATTCATTTGCTCAAGGCTTATTTTCAGCGGCTTTATCGTTGGCGGTGATTCAGTTTTTCTATCGCTTGTTCAAAGTCAATGGCGTGGCGGAATGCTTATTAAACTGGCAATCAAGAACCGCGAATTTAATTTATAGCCAATTGAAATGGTCGCGGTTTTTATTGGTGCCCTGTATTTTTATTACCGCGATGACTGGCAGCGATTTGTTTTCCGAGCACAGCTACGCCTTAGGCAGAACCGCTTTAATCGTTTTGATGGGGGCGATGGCGTTTATTTTTCATCGTTTAATTCATCCGACTCATGGGGTTGGCAAGATTTTTTACCAATATTCAGCCGGTTGGGTAACACGCTTGCGTTATGTTTGGTACGCGATTGCCTTGTTATTGCCGTTAGTGATTATTGGCTTTGCAGTGGCGGGTTATTATCAAAGTGCCTTGGAATTGCAAGAAAAGCTGATTACCACCTTAAGACTGATTTTCATCACCGCCTTATTTCATGCCTTGGCGTTACGCTGGTTGGCCATTACGCGTCGCCAGTTGGCGGTACAAAATGCCAAACAAAAACGTAAGCAGGGCGAGCAAACTCAGCTAGAAGGCGCTTATGTTCACGATGAGAATTTGCTGGATATTTCCAAAATCAATCAACAAAGTCATACCTTGTTAACCACGGTGATTGCGGTGGTTTTATTGGTTGGCTGTTGGATGATTTGGAAAGATATTTTGCCGGCGTTTTCGATTTTCGACCGGATTGAGCTTTGGAGCCATAGCCAGTTAGTCGATGGCAAAGAGTTATTACAGCCGATTACTTTGACCAATTTAATCATCTGTTTGGTTTATGCCAGTTTAACCTTTGTATTTGCCAGCAATTTTCCGGCTTTGGTGGATTTATTGCTAAGCCAAAAAATCGAAATCACTGCCGGTAGCCGCTATGCCTTGATTCAATTAGTCCGCTATGTGCTGATTGCGTTTGCTTTCTTAGCGATTGCTAACGAACTCGGCGGTAGCTGGTCGCAAGTGCAATGGTTGGTGGCGGCTTTAGGTGTGGGCTTGGGGTTTGGTTTGCAAGAGATTTTCGCCAACATGGTGTCGGGGATTATCTTGTTGTTTGAGCGACCCATTCGGGTTGGCGACACTGTCACCGTAGGCAACGTCACCGGGCGCGTCAGTCGAATTCAGATGCGCGCCACCCATATTGTCGATTGGGATAGAAAAGAGCTGGTGGTGCCGAACAAGGTGTTCATTACCGATCAGCTAATCAACTGGACTTTGTCCGATACCGTGACTCGTATCGTGATTCCAATCAGTGTCGCTTACGGTAGTGATGTTGAGTTGGTGGAAAAAATCTTTATGGAGGTGATTAAAAATACCGAATTGGTGTTGAATGATCCCGAGCCGAATATTGTTTTTAATGGTTTTGGCGACAATTCTTTACATTTTAATATCCAAGTATTTGTTAAAGATTTAACCGATAGACCTATCGTCACCCATAGTTTGCACACCCATATTTACCATGCGCTACAAACCAACCATATCGAAATTCCTTATCCGCAACGGGATGTGAATATTCGTTCGGTTGCGAAAACTGTCTGGGAAAAAGCCGCCAATACGCTTATTCCAGAGCCAAAATAAACTGCCACTGCGCTTCGGTAACCGGCATAATCGAAAGTCGGTTACCACGGCGTATTAAGGCCAAATCGGCTAATTCAGTTTTCAATTTCAACTCTTTTAAACTAATCGTCCGCGACAGTTTTTTCACAAACTGCACATCGACCATGATCCAAGTCGGCTTATCAGCATTACTTTTCGGATCGAAATGTTTATCGTCAGGGTCAAAGGCAGTAAAGTCTGGGTAACCTTCCTTGACGACTTTTGCGATACCAACGATCCCAGGCTCATCGCAATTGGAATGATAAAAAAACACTAAATCACCAAGCTTCATCTCATCGCGCATCATATTCCGTGCCTGATAATTACGCACACCGTCCCAATGTTCGGTTTGATTTGGGCGAACTTGTAAATCGTCGATGCTGAAGGTGTCGGGTTCAGACTTCATGAGCCAGTAGTGCATAGTGATTCCTATCATGGTTGGTTTTAATGAGGCGATGTTACGCAGATAAGCACCTGAATAAAAGTGAATCGGTGATTGTGTGACTAAAATCTTGAAGGTTTGCTAAGCAATTTAAGGATTGTCGGTTCGTCTTTATGCGTGGTGGGTGTTGAATTTGTCGAAAGGTGAATCTGAAAGCCGAGATGGCTGGCCTACCGATATTCCCGTCATTCCCGCGAAGGCGGGAATCCAGACATCGAAGCCAATAGCGGGTTGCTAATATATCTATCAAGCTTGATAACAGGTATGTTTTGCAGCGCCTTGCTGAGCATCAAATAATTATCTCTATCAAATAGAGGCTTGCCAGTCGATAATATTTCTGAGATATGGGCTTCAGATTTAGCTGTTCCCAGATAACACCAGTTATCAATGATATGTAAATCAGTGCTTTCTTGAATGCCGATAGCACCTCCATATGGCCATGTCTTGAGCTTTACGGACTCCATCGCCATACGCAACCGAATAGCATGCATATCTGAGGTTTCCTTGCCAACACAAGCGCCTCGGCATTTTTTTAACTGATGGGCAAAACACGGTTTTCCATTTGAGGTCTTTTCTAGTCCTAATACTGATAAACACAATTGATTGCCATCAGCTATTGCTCTTAATGCTTGTTGGGCATCGCGCTGATTACGGTACAAACCATATAAGTTATCTTGAACACCAAATTCCAAATCATTTGCCCAAGCCAAAATGGGTTTTAAGTGCATATCGGTTTGCACCAATTGCCATGCGCAGAGGTCGTTCTTACGCCTGAGTCTTTGGT
The DNA here is from genome assembly GCA_945877625.1 of Methylomonas koyamae. Taxonomy (GTDB): domain Bacteria; phylum Pseudomonadota; class Gammaproteobacteria; order Methylococcales; family Methylomonadaceae; genus Methylomonas; species Methylomonas koyamae_C. Next base: position 9,479 of record CAMCSF010000016.1, read on the forward strand.
TGTAGACTGGCATCAGTTCTTTAATTAGTTTAGCTTCGGTCAGTAAAGCGCCTAGTTCACCAGCAGTCTCTATCCAATCAATGCGCCGCAACTGCTGTGATAAATTCATTTCCTTGTTATGCCTGTGGTCAGCCGAGAAATGCGATAACACGCGCTGTTTGATATTGACACTTTTGCCAATGTAAATCGGTAAATTGTTTTCGCCATAGAACAAATAAACACCTGGCTTTTCTGGCAGGTCATACACCAGCAAAGGGTCTATATGCGATGGCAGACTGGAGCGTTGTATCAACTCATTGACTGTTGAGTTCAAAACATCGGGTTCAAAGTGTTTGGTTAAATACTGCCAAAATTGATGGATTAACTGAGCATCACCCAAAGCCCTGTGTCGGTCATTGGTTGTTAATTGATGGCGTTCAATAAGGCTATCCAAATTATGATGTCTGTGTTCGGGAAACAGCTTTCTGGATAGTTTTACGGTGCAAAGCACTGTGGGTGCAAAAGGAATATCTAATCGTTTGAATTCGTTCTTTAAAAAACCATAATCAAACCGAGCGTTATGGGCAATAAACAAGCAACCCTCTAACAGTTCTTTGACATTTGAGGCTATCTCGTCAAAAGTCGGTGCATCTGTAACCATTGCATTGCTAATCCCTGTAATTTGTTCAATATAAGCGGGAATGCGGGTGCCGGGGTTCACTAACTGGGTCCATTCTTGTAGGCCATCTGAAGAAACAAAAACAATACCAATTTCAGTAATTCGGTCTTTGGTGCATGAGGCGCCAGTGGTTTCTAAGTCCACAAAAGCAAGTGTTTGCTGAGGATTAAGTAATTTCAAAGGTTTCTCATGTGTTAAAAATAGTTAAGAACAAATGTAGAACATTTTCAAATCGATTGGTAGTCTATTTTGCCCGTTAAGTGCTTTGTTGACGCATATGCTGACTACTCATTCCCACAAAATACCATCCTATTTTCAAAGTACCCATCCAATCACGGAATTGGGTGCGTTGGTTTTATTTCCTACTGGCAATTCAGTCAAAATGGCGTTGCCGTTGTTTTGTGGCAAAGTGTCTGCTGGATTCGCATACTAGGGTCATTAACTTGTTTCTGCGCTTTGTGTCTGACAGGTCTAGGACTCCGCGGCTTCGGCTCGGTTTAGCCAAGCACAAATCGGTTAATCAAGCGCTTTGTTCAATTTAACCCGCATCACCATTACCGAATGTCCTCGGTATTCTTCGTTAGCAATCACTTCCCACCCTAGTTTTTGATAAAAATTTGCTTTGTCGGGCGTGAATAAGTAAATCGCTTCAATACCAGCTTGTTTGGCTTTTTGCATGACATGTTTAACTAATTCACTGCCGATTCCTTGCCGCCGGTATTCGGGGGCGACAAAAACACTGGCAAGCCAAGGCGTAAGTTCTGGCTTAGTCTCCATATCATTGTCGACGATGGCGGCAGAGCCAAGCAGTTGGCTGGTTTTGGCGATGAAGGTGCTGGGCACACATTCCTCACTTAAATAATCCTGCATTTTTATGATTCGTTTTTCTAAGCTGCCGTTGGGGTTAAGCGAGGCCCATTGCTGATGGTGCCATTTTGCTAATGTTGGAATCTGTTGTGGTTCATCACGAAGATCGAGAATTTGCATATTTAAAGTCGGTTTTTTCAATTAAAAAAATGACACTTCGCTTTAACAAAGCGAGTTAACTGTTTGAAAGTTGGATTAGTCTTGAATTACAGCAACTTAAGTTGTTAATTAACAACTTGAATTTATTGAAAAATCCAGCAAAATTGCCAAAAAACGGCATCCTAGGCGCTGTTAAATAACAATAAACGAGGGGGACCAAATGAAATTAATCATCATGACATCGGCGGCAATCATATCAGTTGGCTTAATTTGTATTGCGGCGTTTCAATTAGGCAGATTATTTGTGTTGGAAGTGGCTGGCATCGTTAACGAAGCTTGGCATAGTCCTGACATCAATGGTTAAAAATCAACGGCTCACTTTGCTGGTTAAAGTGAGCCGTTTTCACCGCTTTATTTAACCGGCGGTGGCGGTGGTGGCGAACCGGCTGGCGGTGGCGGAATATGCGCTGATGCGGGTGTGGCTGCTGAACTTGCTGGGCTAGGATTTGAAAACTGACCGGTAACCGGCACGCGGTGACCTTTAGAATACATACATTGAATATAAGCCACGTCATATTGGCGTTGGTTGGCATAATAAGAATTGCTGGCTGTACTTGAACCTGCTATTCCCCCCGCCGCTAGTCCGGCACCTGCGCCAATGGCGGCACCTGTTCCACCTCCAATTGCAGCCCCTGTTGCTGCGCCTAAAGCGCTACCAACCGCAGCACTGCCAATACCGCTATTGGTCGCGGCTTGATTGGGCGTTGTGCCGCCGATTTGCCAAAGCGCGAATTGTTGGCAATTAGCATCATCCACCCGAAATTGATCAAACGATGCGCTCGAACCCGGTAGCACCATCACACTAGGGCCGCTCGGCATCGTGCTGCAAGCGGTGACGGATAACGAGATTGTCGCAATGGCTAGTTTTGAAAGTCGATTCATCTTTGATTTCCTTAACGTGATGATGGGGGTGTTGGCTCAACCTGTTGCCATGCGTTGAGGCATTCTCTGACATAAGGGTAATAACCTTCTGGATTTGTACAATAGTACCAATAACCGCTGGGGTTTTCCTGTGTTGCCGCCGGTTGTGGGGCTTGTTCGATATAAGTGACTGGCGGTGGTGGCTGAACAGCAATCACCGCCGGTGGGTTGTAATAGGGGTAATCGTAGTAAGGCCGCGTGTAATAGGGTGAGCCGTAAAACGGGTATCCATACGGATAGCCTCCGTAAAAGCCAAAACTGAGCGAGCTACGGCCCCCGTGATGGCCGCCGCCATGACCGTGATCACGCGCCCAACTGTTGCTACTGGCTAAACTGAATAAAACGATTAGTGCAGTTAAACCGATTTTGCTTAGTTTCATGTTTTCTCCTTTCCTTTTGAATCACGCAATTTTGATAATCTTAGGCGATTAAGCCGCCAATTGATTGATCTTTATCATACTTTGATGCAAATCACATTTAATAGCTTTTATTGAACTAACGCTTTCTAATCACCGCCGAATAGGCGAAATTTAGAGAGCGATTGTGGTTTTTTCTGCTTATCGGTTGCTTAAGGTATATAACAATGACGACTTATGCGGATTTCTGGATAATAATCACTGTCTAAAAACAATTAGAGCCAGAGCAAAGGCCCGTCAATAAATCAGAGGAAGAGGTTGGTATGTTAAAAAAATCACCCAGTTGTGTTTTGTTAGGAGTCAGTCAATGAAGAAATATCTATTTCCCCTACTGTTATTCAGCATCATTGCCTACGCAACCTATACGGCTTTCAACCCTACTTTACCTAGCCATGATCCGCATCAGGATATTTCTTATTCCGATTTCATTCAGGATATCCGTAGTGAGTCGGTCAGCGAAGTGATTATTGATGGCAATAATGTCTACGGTAAACGCCAAAATGGGACGCGTTTTACCACCGTTAATCCCGATGATGCACGGATGATTGATGAGCTTTTGGAATACAAAGTCAAAATCAAAGTTGAAAGACCGGCGGTGCAATCGACCTTTACCCAAATCCTGATTTCTTGGGCACCGACTTTGTTGTTGATTGCGGTACTGGTGTTTTTTATGCGTAAACAACAAATGGGCGCGGGTGGTCAAAATAGCTTTGGCAAAAGCCGCGCTAAATTAATGGCCGAAGACCAAGTCAAAGTCCGTTTCACTGATGTAGCAGGTGTTGAAGAAGCCAAAGAAGACGTGGTGGAAATGGTTGATTTCCTTCGCGATCCGGGCAAATACGAAGCCTTGGGCGGCAAAATTCCACGCGGTGTATTGATGGTTGGCCCTCCAGGTACTGGTAAAACTTTATTGGCCAGAGCGATTGCCGGTGAAGCGGGTGTACCGTTCTTCTCAATCTCAGGTTCTGATTTCGTCGAAATGTTTGTCGGTGTCGGTGCGTCAAGGGTGCGCGATATGTTCGAGCAAGCCAAAAAACGTGCGCCTTGCATCATCTTTATCGACGAGATTGATGCGGTTGGTCGGCAACGTGGCGGTAGCGGCATGGGCGGTGGTAATGATGAACGTGAACAAACGTTGAACCAATTGCTGGTGGAAATGGACGGTTTTAGCGGCAATGAAGGCATTATCGTTATTGCGGCGACTAACCGAGCTGATGTGTTGGATAAAGCCTTGTTAAGACCGGGGCGTTTTGATCGTCAAGTCCAAGTCGGTTTGCCGGATATTAAAGGCCGTGAGCAAATTCTGAATGTGCATGGGGCTAAAGTGCCTTTGGCGGATGATGTCAATATTAACGATTTAGCGCGTGGCACCCCAGGTTTCTCTGGCGCTGAATTGGCTAACTTGATTAACGAAGGTGCTTTGTTCGCGGCGCGTAACAAGCAAACCGTTGTCACTATGAATAACTTGGACAAAGCCCGCGACAAAATGATTATGGGCGCTGAAAAACGTACGATGGTGATGAGCCGTGATGATTTATTAATGACCGCTTACCACGAAGCCGGCCACGCGATTGTTGGCCGCATCGTCCCTGAACATGATCCAGTTTATAAAGTCAGCATCATGCCAAGAGGCGGGGCTTTAGGTATCACTATGTTCTTACCTGATCGCGATCAATACAGTGCCAGCAAAGACAAATTAGAAAGCCAAATTGCCAGTTTGTTTGGTGGTCGAGTTGCGGAAGAAATGATTTACGGTAAAAACAAAGTCACCACCGGCGCTTCGAATGACATCCAAAGAGCCACCCAATTGGCTCGCAACATGATTACCAAATGGGGCTTTTCAGAACGTCTAGGTCCGATGGATTACGGTGATAGCGAAGGTGGTTATATGGGCGCCCAAGCGAAACCAATGTCCGAACAAATGGCGCAATTGATTGATGAAGAAATCCGTAAAATGATTGACGTCAATTATGAAAGAGCCAAACAGATTTTGACCGATAACATCGACATCATGCACAACATGGCTCATGCTTTACTGGATTGGGAAACCATTGATAAGTATCAAATTGATGACTTAATGGCCGGTAAAAAGCTGGCGCCACCCGAGCCGACTGAAGAGCCCGAGTTGCCGTTATCCATTGAAACCATCGAAAAAAACCAGACAACTGAAAATCTCGCGGTATCCTGATTTTCAAATAATCTCTTAAAGTTAAGCTGCTGATGTTGATTAAACCATCAGCGGCTTAACAAGATTGGATTGATAAGGTTCCGAGATGCTAATCAATAGTCTGTCTTTATTATTCACTTTTACCTCATTTATCAGCCAGCTAGAAGCTTTAGGGGTTGCCTTGGCTTTATGGTTGATGATTGAGTTAATCACGCCAAAGCCCTCCGATTATTGGGAGTTTCTGGTGCCGCAAAGCTTGTATTACTACTTGCAAGCCAGTTGGTTAGGCAATTTGCGTTTAAAAGACGCATTTTGGCCGTTCTTCATTTTGCTAAATGGCACTTTGTTTTATATCGACTATTTGATTGATGAAGGTGATTTTACCGTCGCCAGTTGGGTGACTATGCACATCATCATGGCGATGCCGTTGATTTATTGGACTGGTGCGGTTTGGCGTTGCTCGGATAAATGTCGATTCAAATTTTGGGCGGTCGCAGCGCGGTTTATGACGGTGGCGACGTATTTTGACTTTGGTTTGCGTTGGGTGATTATGGAATATTACCCGCAGATTTTATTTAACTGCCAACAGATGCTTACCCAATGGGGTGATTGCGTTTAAAAACGCTTGGCAAATTAGGAAGATTTAGATGGAAAAAATTAAAGTCGGTATTAGTAGCTGTTTATTGGGCGAATTAGTTCGCTACGACGGCGCACATAAATATCACAGCTATATCGAACGTACTTTGGGCCAGTATTTTGAGTTTCGTTCGTTTTGTCCTGAGTTTGCTAGTGGCATGGGCGTGCCGCGTCCGGCAATTCAATTGCGCGAAACCGAGCGGGGGATTCGTTGCGTTGGCGTCAAAGATCACAGCTTGGATTTCACTGAACAATTGCAAACCACTGCCGAGCAACAAGCCGCTTGGGTAGCCGATTTATGCGGTTACATCTTAAAGAAAGACTCGCCGAGCTGCGGGATGGAACGGGTTAAAGTCTACAAAAACGACTTGCCAGCCAAACAAGGTACCGGTGTGTTCGCCGCTTATTTAAAACAAAACTTTCCGTCTTTGCCGATTGAAGAAGAGGGCAGATTAGGCGATCCCAGTTTACGGGAGAACTTTATCCAACGGGTGTTTGTGTTGCAGCGTTGGAAACAAATGTGTCAGCAACCGCTAACCACCCATGGCTTGATGGTTTTTCATAGCCGCCACAAGTTAATCGCGATGAGCCACAACCAAAACTTGGCGCGCGATTTAGGCCGTTTAGTCGCTGATGCCAAGCCCGATACGTTACAAGCCGTCGCTGATCGTTATATCAACGACTTAATGGCCTGTTTGAAAATCGTTGCTACGCGAGGCAATCACGTTAATGTCTTGCAACATATTCAAGGTTATTTAAAAACCAAACTCGATAGCGATGCCAAACTAGAGTTAGTGGAAACCATCGAAAGCTATCGTCTGGGTAGTTTGCCGTTGATTGTGCCGTTAACTTTGCTTCGCCACCATTTCCGCCGCGAGCCAGATCCGTTTATTGATGGTTCTTACTACATGATGCCGCACCCTAGTGAATTGGCGTTATTAAACCAAATCTGATAATCGCAATTAATTGCGTGGAATCAAGTCATCCAATGCCAAGCCGCAACTGGGCACAAAAGTTTGCATGAAAAACCGTACTTCGGGTTGTTGAGTGTTTTTGATTTGCTCCGCAATCCGTTGTTCAGCAATTTCAAATTCACCATTACCGGCTTTTAATTCGGCTTGGCATTTTAAATAAGCGGCGATGCGGTCAGCGGCTTTGATAATGTTGCTGTGTTCTTCGGGTAATTGACTGTGGATTAACAAGGCTTGGTAGTCGGTTTGTAGCGCGTCCGGTAACAAGTTGAGCAATTCCAATTCGGCTTGTTGTTCAATTTGTTTATAGGCTTTCAGGATCGATGGCGAGTGGTATTTAATCGGCGTCGGTAAATCGCCGGTAATCACTTCGCTGGCATCGTGATACAAAGCAGCGGTCGCAATGGCGTTGGCATCTAAATCGCCGTCGAAATAACGGTTTTTGATTAAAGCCAAAGCATGAGCAATCACCGCCACTTCCCAGCTATGTTCCATCACATTTTCATCATGAGCATTGCGCTTTAAGCCCCAGCGTTTAATCCAGCGGAGTTTGGATAAATAGGCGTAGAAGCTACTGCTGAAAGACTGGCTCATGATGGTTGTCGAGTGGTTAAAACGGATAATTACAATAGCATCGTTTGGCCAAGCTTTGCTTTGCGTAAATCGGTGATGCGAGTCTGTTACTGGGTTTAATTGCCAAATTTTATCGCCAATTAGTTTTTTATTGGTAACCTTACTGAGATTATAGAATTTTTTCATCTGGAGTTTAAATGCATACCCTGACCAAATTAGTTATCACCGCTTGTTGCTTGCTAAGCATCAATACAGCTCACGCATACGGTAGCGGCCAAAGTTCTAGCAGTTGCGACAAGCCGGTATTTTCTGAATTTCAACCAGCTGCTAATAAATACACTCAGTCACTGAGCGAGTTTTCAATGATGGCCTCGGCTAATACCGTGCCGAGTTCTGTGCATGTCACCGTCAGCTACGGCCAAGCGCAATTTGATTTCCCAGCTAAAGAATTGGATATCACTGTGCAAAAAAGTGGTCGATTAGAAATCAAAGGCAAATTAGACCGTCCAATTGAAGCCGGTTTTGCCCGCATCAGTGTTACCGCGCATAGCAAGCCTACTTGTGAAAAAACCGATGGTTTTTTAGTGAGAATTCAATAATTTGTAACCGCGTCGATTTCACTGCGCCGCAGATAGACAAGGTGTTGTGAAATCTGGCCGATTTCAGCTTAGCTATTGATAACGTACAATCCCTAAAAATTCGCAAATCGCCAACGCCATTTTTAGGCAACAGTACATGGAAAACACCCTCATCGTTCCCCAAGGCCCGTTTCAACTTCAACGTTTACCGTATCGCAAACAACAATTGCTGAGAGCTTGGGATGCGGCTGATGAATATTTGCTGAATCATTTTGCCGAACATTGTCAGCCCGATGCCAATAGCAAGCTGGTTATTGTGAATGACAGTTTTGGGGCTTTGGCGGTAGCGTTAGCCGATTACCATCCCATTGCTATTTCAGATTCTTTTCTGTCGCAACAAGCGACTTTGCTCAATCTAGCCGCTAATCAGCTAGATAGCGAGCAGGTGGTTTTATTAGATAGCTTGAGTGTGCCTGAAGCGGGCATTGATTATTTATTGATTAAAGCCCCTAAGACTTTGGCATTGTTGGAATACCAACTGCACCGTTTACGTCCTTTGTTAAAGCCGAGTTGCACCGTGATTGTGGCGGGTATGGTGAAAAACCTGCCGCCAACGCTTTGGAAAATCTTGGAAAAATTGATTGGGCCGACTAAGCCGTCGATTGCGGTTAAAAAAGCGCGAATGATTTTTGCCGAGTTTGATCCAAATCTAGCTATTCCATCTAATCCTTATCCGACGGTTTATCAATTAGAAGGCACCGAGCTTGCTATCAGCAACCATGCCAATGTTTTTTCCCGCGATAGTTTGGATATTGGCACCCGATTTTTATTACAACACCTCCCGAATAATCCAGCCTATGTCGATTTTATCGATCTCGGTTGTGGTAATGGTTTGGTGGGCTTGTCGATTGCCAGACAATTGCCTGAGGCAAAAATCTGTTTTGTCGATGAGTCGTTTATGGCGTTGGCGTCGGCGAAACAGAATTTTGTTGCTGCCTTGTCAGAACAGCGTGCTGCTGAATTTGTCGCGGCTGATTGTCTCAATGGCTTTGATGCCAACAGCGCCGATTGTGTGGTTTGTAACCCGCCATTTCATCAACAACATATCGTCGGTGACCATATTGCTTGGCAGATGTTTCAACAGGCGCATAAGATTTTGCGAGCGGGTGGCGAATTGCGGGTGATTGGCAATCGTCATCTGAATTACCACCTTAGCCTCAAGAAACTATTCGGTAATTGTCGACAGATTGCCAGCAATACCAAGTTTGTGATTTTTAGTAGTCGAAAATACTAATTTGACTGGCTTGGCTATTTGAGATTGTTTAGCCATCTAACAAGCCAATCGCATGTGATAAAATTGCCGGCCGTTTTAGGAACGTCGCAAAGGTAGTTAACTTTTGCACTGTTATTTGTTTTTAACTCTACATTTGATAAGCACATGAACAAACCCAAAAAAGTCGCAATTCTTACCGCAGGCGGTTTGGCACCTTGCCTTAACTCTGCTATTGGCAGCTTGATTGAACGTTATACCGAAATTGACCCAAGCATCGAAATCATCTGCTACCGCGGTGGTTATAAAGGTTTGCTATTGGGCGATTTCTACACTGTTACCCCAGAAATCCGCGCTAAAGCCGGCGTTTTGCAAAACTTTGGTGGTTCTATCATCGGCAACAGCCGCGTGAAATTAACCAACGTTAAAGATTGCGTTAAACGTGGCTTGGTTCAAGAAGGTCAAGATCCACAAAAAGTAGCGGCTGACCAATTAGTTAAAGATGGCGTTGATATTTTGCACACCATCGGCGGCGACGATACCAATACCGCAGCGGCTGATTTGGCAGCGTTTTTGGCCAGCAACGACTACGGCTTAACCGTTATTGGTTTGCCAAAAACCGTTGATAACGATGTATTCCCAATCAAACAATCATTGGGTGCATGGACTGCGGCTGAGCAAGGCGCGCGTTATTTCTTAAACGTGGTAGCAGAAAACAACTCTAACCCACGCATGTTGATCGTTCACGAAGTGATGGGTCGTAACTGCGGTTGGTTAACTGCAGCTACTGCACAGGAATACCGTAAATTATTAGACCGCGCTGAGTGGTTGCCAGAATTAGGCTTGTCACGCGAATCTTACGAAGTACACGCTGTATTCGTACCAGAAATGGCGGTTGATTTAGCGGCAGAAGCAGCGCGTCTACGCGAAGTAATGGACAAAGTCGATTGCGTTAACATCTTCGTTTCTGAAGGTGCAGGCGTTGATGCGATTGTTGCCGAAATGCAAGCCAAAGGCCAAGAAGTGCCACGCGATGCGTTTGGTCATATCAAATTGGACGCGGTTAACCCAGGCAAATGGTTTGGCGAGCAATTCGCACAAATGATTGGCGCTGAAAAAACCTTGATCCAAAAATCAGGTTACTTCGCTCGTGCAGCGGCCTCTAACGTTAACGACATGCGTTTGATTAAATCATGCGCTGATTTAGCGGTTGAATGCGCTTTCCGTCGCGAGTCTGGCGTAATCGGCCACGATGAAGACAACGGTAACGTGTTACGTGCGATTGAATTTCCACGCATCAAAGGCGGTAAACCTTTCGACATCGACACCGCATGGTTCACCGAAGCATTGGCTGAAATCGGCCAAAGCAAAGGTGCCAAAGTGGACGTTAGTCACTAAGGCATAGCGGCGGAATTAGCCGAGGGTTGCCTCGGCTAATTTTTTAAAATGAAATCTGCATCAACTGCTAATTAATGATACTTACTGCATTTGTTGTCTAATCCGAGCCAATTCTGCTTTAAAAAATGCTTTTAAACTTCATCAATCACGCTGTGTTGGTTTTAAAGCGCTTTTGTGAAGCGTGACAATTTTTTCAATGATTTGTTGGTATAAGGCAGGCGGTAAGAAACCGTAGTCGTATTTACCTAGTGATTTTTGGATGGGGCGCAAATCATACCCAGGCCATTGAAACTGATTAAAATCATCGAGAATAATCCAAGAGCGTTCGCCATCTAAACCTAAGTGTTGTTTTACTTTATGTGGAATTTCAATGGCGGCATTAGGATTTTGGGGCGGGGTGTGAGTAATAGGTGCGACAGTCACAATCTGTTCGCCCTCATTTTTTTCAACTACCAGTACATGGCGCAAGGTCTATTCTTAAAACCTTCTAATTTTCCGGCTTTATACTCGTTTTGCCATAAATAAGAATATGAAATGACAAGGCCATTTTCAGGTGTAGGAATTGGCATTGAACATCTAATCCATCAAGCTATTCAAATGATCATGAGCCTCACTCATTTTAGCTTCGGCAATTGCGATCATCGTTTCTGAAGGTAATTCAGTCACCCCAAACACCTGTCTGGAGCGGGATTTCAGCAATAAGTATTCGCTATATTCTTGTTCAGATACAAAATAACCACTGGTGCGACCATGGCTAGTAATAGCAATCGGTTCGCGCTGAACCTGTTCTTTGTATTGACCAAAATGTTTAACAAACTCACTCGCAGTTACTTCGAACATAAATATTTCTCCTATAGTTTTCCGTAAATTACGTAATTTACGGAAAGTTGTCAATAATAAGGTCGCAGGATCCATAGCGACCAAGGCACGATGGCGATTATTTTGCCGCATGGGGTTTTGTTTCGCGTTGGTGCGGAGGAGCGGATTCGTCGCAAATTGCTGAAAGACGGGCATATCGACAAGATTGTTGATACTTAACAGTATCGCAAGCCGGAAGAGCGTTATTCTCGTTGGGTGAGGATGGATGAAATTGAGAAAAACGATTTCAATCTGAATATCTCGCGTTATGTCAGCACGGCTAAAGCCGAGGTGCAAATTGATTTGCAGGCTGTTAATGATGAGTTAGTGGCGTTGCAGGAAACTATCATCGCCAGCACTGAAAAGCATAACCAATTCCTGATTGAATTAGGCTTAGCGCCTTTGCCTTGATTTGTACTTACGAGTGGTGCACAATCATTGGCGGTATTCAGCATAGAGAAATTATTATGGAAACTTCAGCTATTAAACAAAGTCGTCTTAATATTCGCTGTGATATGCGCACTAAAGCCTTGCTGGATAAAGCGGCGACTTATGCCCACCTTAGTCTTTCTGAGTTCGTGTTATCTCAGGCGTTAGCTTCGGCTGAAAAAATTGTACAGGCTAATGAAAACATTACTTTAGAGGGTGTAAGAACTTTTGTGTAAACGGTCATTAAGCAGGAAACTGCGCTTATAGAAAAGGAGTAAAAAAATGACCGTATCAAAACCCATTCCATCCGAACTGCTAGATAGCTTGCTATCAGGCTATCAAAAACCCGAAGATCTGATTGGCGAGAATGGCT
>CAMCSF010000017.1 GCA_945877625.1 Methylomonas koyamae
GTAGTGCCGCGGAAGTTGCCTGGATCAGCAGCCGATCCCGCGCCGCCTTCTTGATACTGATTAGACACACCGACGGTTAAAATATCGCCGCCCTTACCGTAGTAAGTCCCTGATGTGTAATAACCTGGATTTTTTTCCACTTCCCAGAAGTTATAAGCAAAGCGTTGGCCGTACAAAATATTAGAGTTTTGATTGGCGCCGCCGCGTAAACCACGGAAGAAACCGACCGCGTATTGGAAACGTTTGTCAAAGAAAGCACCCCAGATAGTGGCACCGTCATCACGTCCAAATGAGCCTGCAGAAGTTCCGTCTGCTTTAATGGTTAAATTGTAATCAGCCGGTTCAAATGGCGTTCCTGCGCCAAAAGTGTTGTAGATCGGGCTGTAAAACGGGCCGTTCATCTCACGACGTTCAGCCGGTACCAACATACGACCTACCCATAAGTTATAAGCTGGGTCGATTTCAAATTTACCAATCGCATCCAATACGCGCACTTCACCGCCATTGCCGCAAGTTTGGCAATCGGTGTTGAATTCCACTTTCAAGTATTTATGAATCTGACCGTTTAAATACAAACGGATATTGTCCAGATTGAAATCGTTATTCCAGGTTTTGCCATTGGTAGAGCGGGCTTCCTGCGCGGTAAAACTAGTGCGCAACCCTGCGCCAACACTCACCCATTTGGTGTCATCAATTTTAAAAGTCGCTCCTGCCAAAGCATTAGAGGTATGGCCGACAGCTAACGCTGAAATAGCCGCTGTACAAAATATGCGGGCTTTACGCCCAGTCGCGGTGGTTTTGATAGTTCTCTTCATTAGAGCCCCCAGTTTGATGGTCAAATGTAATCGCAAGCGCTTTCAGCGATGCTGCCGTTATCTGGCGGGGTTAATTTTTCAATTTGTGGCGTATTTGCACAATTCGTCAAATGACTCATCAGTCATTTGACGTATGGCAGGTAAATGGGGGCTTAAGTAGAGTGGCTAAAGATTATTAGTGCTCGATTTAGAGGAATAGATATGCGAATTTTTACCCCAAGACTGCAGCAAATAGTTTGCTTATTAGGCTTAGCGACTGGCTCGGCAATCGCAGCAGATAACAATGCAGTCAGCATCGACAAAAGCGCCGTTAAAGCGATTGAATTTAATTTGGCTGACGATAATCTCCAGCAATTTGGCTTTAAATTATCTGCAAAAACCATGGCCGAGCAGGTCAAGGCTAATTTGACCGAATGGCATTATCCTTTTCAGGCAATCGATGGCGCTTATTCACACCGCTTACAGGCTAAATTAGGCAAAGTCAGTCATCAAGAAACGCCGGTGGGCTTCTCTTTTACCAGCGGCAGCTCTGATCCACGTTCACCGGATTTTCAAAAAGCCGATGTGTTACCGATTACTTGTACGCTCAGCAAAATCGGTGATGCAAAACAAACCATCGAACAACATAGCAGCTTTGGGATTCACCAATTTAGCGATCAACCCAGCGAGGCTAAGCTGAATGATAAATTGGTCGATCAAATCAGCACTGCGTGTTTTACTTTATTAGACGATTTACGTTTGCCAACCGCAGCGGGTAATAATTTGGAAAGCAAAACCTTTAAGCCGACTTGGATGCCAGATGTGAAAGTTGAGGTCAAGCAAGTGCCGGTGGTTAACAGCACTAAGCTTGATGCTGGCGCTCAATCAGCTAACGAAGAAACCCGCAAAGAGATTATTATTCACAACCAAGGTACGCCGCTGATTCTGAATTTTGGTCATGAGCGACGCTAATTAAACAGAGTGATTTAGGAGTATTGTGAAAGCCGGTCTTTATAAAAATATCGCTAAAGTCAGGCGTGATTACAATGGCTTGGTGGCTAATGAAACTTTAGAAGACTACGCCTTACGCTATGCGCCACGTAGCTTTCGCAAGTGGTCGGGGTTTCGGGTTGCCAATACGGCGTTTGGCTCGACCTCGTTCTTGGTATTAGAGGCGATTGGCGGTTTTTTATCGATAAATTACGGTTTTACCAATGCTTGTTGGGCGATTTTAATTGTCGGCTTGGTGATTTTTATCACCAGCTTGCCGATTAGTTATTACGCGGCTCGTTATCATATTGATATTGATTTGCTGACCCGAAGCGCTGGCTTTGGCTACATCGGCTCGACCGTTACGTCCTTAATTTACGCCTCGTTTACCTTTACCCTGTTTGCTTTAGAAGCCTCGATTATGTCGCTGGCTATCGAACTGTATTTTCATATCCCGTTAGCGATTGCCCATGTTGTCAGCGCATTGATTGTGGTGCCGTTGGTGACTTTTGGCGTCACTACTATCAGCCGCATGCAGTTATGGACGCAGCCGATTTGGTTAGTGTTGTTGATTGCGCCTTATGTCGCGGTGGTGATGCGCGAGCCTGATGCTTTGCTGACGTTAAACAGCTATTTCTGGATTGCCAGCAGCGGCCAAGGTTTTGATTGGTTACTATTCGGTACCGCCACCACGATAGCGTTTTCGATGGTGGCGCAGATTGGCGAACAAGTCGATTTTCTACGATTTATGCCCGATCAACAGCCCGGAAAAGCTTGGCGCTGGTGGTTGGCGATGTTGTCGGCTGGGCCGGGTTGGATTGTGTTTGGGGTGATTCGGCAAATTCTAGGCGCGTTGCTGGCGCATTTGGCGATTCGTCATGGGATTAGTTATCAGCACGCCCATGAACCGACGCAAATGTATTTGGTTGCCTACCAACAATTGTTTGAAAACCCGCAATGGGCGATGGCGGCGACCACTTTGTTTGTGGTGTTAAGCCAGCTCAAAATTAATGTCACCAATGCTTACGCCGGCTCTTTGGCATGGTCGAATTTCTTTTCACGAGTCACGCACAGCCATCCTGGGCGGGTGGTGTGGTTGTTGTTTAATGTCTTGATTGCCTTGTTATTAATGGAGTTTGGCGTATTCGGGGCCTTGGAAAAAGTGCTGGGCTTGTTCTCGAATATGTCGATTGCTTGGATTAGCGCGGTTGCTGCTGATTTGATGATTAACAAACCCCTAGGATTAAGCCCCAAGAAAGTTGAATTTAAACGCGCTTATTTGGCGGATTTAAATCCAGTGGGAATTATTTCTACCTTTACCGCTTCGGTGGTGTCGATTTTGGCTTATTTGGGCTTATTTGGCGAATATCCCAAAGCTTTTTCAGCGTTTATCGCTTTAATGGTGGCATTTATTTTGGTGCCCGCTATCGCTTATTTTGGTAGTAAAAAACATTATCTGGCCAGAAATGGCGAGGTCGAGCAAGCCATTGATAAAACCTGTTCGATTTGTGAAAACGGCTTTGAACATGAAGATTTAGCCCATTGTCCGGTTTATGCCGGCAGTATTTGTTCCTTGTGTTGTACTTTGGATGCCCGTTGTTTAGATGCGTGTAAAACCGGTTTTCGCTTTGATGATTATATGCAAGGGCTGGCGGAGCGATTTTTGCCCAAGCTGATGAGTTTGAACGCGCGTTTGCGGATGCTGCGATTTGCTTTGATGTTTGGCTTTTTATCGGTATTGACTGGGATTTTTGTCAGCATTATTTATTATCAAGACTTGCTCACGGTTCAGCATAATGCGGCTAGTTTTGATTTGTTGGTGAATAACTTCCTCAAAATTTATGCCTCCTTATTGGTGTTTATTGGTTTGTGTACTTGGTGGCTGATTTTAAATGCCGAAAGTCGCCGAGTGGCATTGGAAGAAACCTCCAAACAAACCCAATTGTTATTGCAGGAAATTGAAGAGCATAAAAAAACCGACCTAAAACTCCAGCAAGCGATACACATGGCCGATACCGCCAATCAAGCCAAAAGTCGCTTTTTAAGTAATATGAGCCACGAAATTCGCTCACCGTTGAACAGCATTGTTGGTTATGCGCACATTTTGCATCAAGACCCAACGATTCCCGAGCATCGGCGACAGGCGGTTGAGACCATCAAGCGCAGTGGTGAGCATTTAAGCTCGTTGATTGAAGATATTTTGGATATTGCTCGAATTGAGGCGCGGAAGTTTGAGTTGAAATATCAGGCCATTAATTTTTCCAATTTTATTGAACATTTGGTCAACACCTATAAAGAGCAAGCCGAAGATAAAGGCTTGAGTTTTAATTGTCATATTGTCAGCACCTTACCGCAGCGGGTGCGTGGCGATGAGAAGCGGGTAGGGCAGATTTTGATTAATCTGTTAAGCAACGCGATTAAGTTTACCTCGCAGGGTGAAATCACTTTTCGCATCAGTTACAGCGGCGGGGTGGCGACTTTTTATGTGATTGATACCGGGCGTGGGATTGATGAAAAACAGCTACAGCAAGTGTTTCAGCCGTTTACTCGTTTAAATACCGCGACTGGTAATGCGGTGGCGGGCAGTGGTTTGGGTTTAACCATCAGTAAGATTTTGACCGAGGTAATGGGCGGCGAGCTGACCGTCACTAGTCAATTGGGGCATGGTTCGACTTTTGCGGTGCGCTTGTTATTACCGAGCTTAGCCATCGACACCGAACAAAACAGCGAGTTGCCAGTGATTGGTTATCAAGGTGTGCGGCGGAAAATTTTGGTGGTTGATGATCAGCGTGAACATCGACAATTATTGACCGCGATTCTGGAACCTTTAGGTTTTCAAATTAGCGAAGCCAGTTCCGGCGAGTCCTGTTTATTAAAAGTGCAGCATGAAAAGCCGGATTTGATTTTGTTGGATATTTCCATGACTGGGATTAGCGGCATCGAAACCACCGCTGCTTTGCGGCAACAAAAATTGACCATGCCGATTTTAATTTTAAGTGCCAACGCTTATTCCAGTGATCGAGTAGCGGCTTTGAATGCGGGTTGTAATGAGTTTTTATCCAAGCCGCTGAAGGTGCCAGAGTTGTTAGATACGCTTAAACAATATCTGGCTTTAACTTGGTTATATCAACCACCGGTTGAGCCGGAGATTAAATCGGTAGCGGTGAATGCAATGGCAATTCCACCGGCTGAATTGGTTCAGGCTTGTATTGATTATGTGCGGATTGGCGATTTATTAGCTTTAAAGCAAACCGCTGATAAACTCGCCGCTAGTGATCCGCAATATGCTGTGTTTTTCGCCAAACTGAAAAGCTTGGCGAATGAGTTTAAAGTGGGTGAAATACGTAAATTATTAAACATCAATAGACAGGAGTCTTAGTGAATCAGGCATTACCCGCTAACAATGGCACGGTGTTAATTGTGGATGACACGCCCGCCAATTTGGCTTTGTTATCCGATACTTTATCCGAAGCCAATTATCGTGTGTTAGTCGCTACCGATGGTTATTCGGCGATTGAGCAAATTCAATTCATCAAGCCGGATATTATTTTGCTGGATGTGATGATGCCGGGGATTGATGGCTTTGAAACTTGTAAACGCTTAAAAGCCGATCCAGCCAGCGCTGAAATACCGGTGTTATTTATGACTGGTTTAAGTGAGCTGGATGATTTATTGCGTGGTTTCAGCGAAGGGGCTTTGGATTACATTGTTAAGCCGATTCGTCCGGCCGAAGTGTTGGCGCGGATTGAAGTGCATCTTAGCCAAACCCGTAATCGCTTACGCGCTGAGCGTTTATTGCAACATGTCGATTTTGCGGCGATTTCTGTTAATGCCGAAGGTAGGATCGGTTGGTTAACCCCAGCCGCTGAACAATGGTTGATCGCGTTTAATCAGCAACAAGTAGAGCCAGAAGCGTTAGCTGCGGTGCAGGATTTGTTACCGGCTAAAGTGCTGCACTGTTTCCAAAATTGGTTACAGCGTTTGGCGAAATTGGGCGGTGATGCCGCTGATTTTAAATTGGCTTTAGGGTTTAGTTTAAGCATTAGCCCGTGTGAACATGCCGATGAATATTTGTTGTTATTACAGCGCGAGGATGCGGAATGGACGCCGGAAGTGCTGCGCGAAAAACTCAAACTGACTTTTCGCGAAGCGGAAATTTTGATGTGGATTGCTCGCGGTAAAACCAATAAGGAAATTGGCATCATTCTCGACACCAGTCCCAGAACCGTTAACAAACATTTAGAGCATATTTTCGAGAAACTCGGCGTTTCTACCCGCGCTGCTGCGGTGGCAATGGTGTTGCAGAAGGCTTAATTGAGGGCGGGTAACATTACTTGCGCTCTTTTTTAAGCTTGGACTCGCATTTTTTCTTACAGAATTTCTTTTTCAAGCCACCGTATTTAGCGCATTGAGCCTCGCAGATATTATTGTCTGTGGTTGGCGTTATATTGGTAGAAAACTCTGGGGTGAGAATCGATTCTGGGGTGGCGGTTTGCTCGGTTTCATCGTCATCCCAAAAAGGCATGTGAAACGCACAACCGGTGGTGTTAATTAACAAACTAAAGATTAAAACTTGAGTAAATCGCGTTTTCATAGCAAATCATTCCTTGGTAAGCCAGGTCCTATAGTAAAGCAATTTTTACAAAAGTTATTAAATACTTATTAAAAAATCTCGGCTATTTAAACGATTGAAAAATTAGGTTTGATTTTAATTTATTTCGTCATCCAATAGCGTCGGCTTTTTTGCCTTTCCGATACCACCTTTAAGCCTACATCATCACTACGCAGACTAATCGCGCCTTTCTCGCCCGTATTCAACCAATCAGCGCCTAAACGTTGATAACGCTCTAAAACCAAGGGATGTGGAAAGTGAAAGCGATTGAGATAACCGGCTGGAATCAAAATTAACTTAGGGGCGACTTGTTGCAAAAACGACTCGCTTGATGAAGTTTTGCTGCCGTGATGCGGAGCTACTAGAACATGGCTTTGAAGTTGTGAGCCGTATTGTTCGACTAGCCATTGTTCGGCACTATGTTCAATGTCAGCGGTTAGTAGAAAACGCTGATTGGCGGTGCTGATTTGTAACACGCAGGAATTATCGTTTTCGCTGCCAAATGGCTCGGCAGGTGGCGATAGAATTTCAAATTTCACCTCGTCCCATTCCCAGCTTTGCCCCGCTTGGCAATAGTTGCCGTTAGCATATTCAGCCCACGGCGCGGCGCTGCTGCTGATTTGTTGAATCGGCATCTCAGCCAATAAGGATTCGGCGCCACCGCTGTGGTCGTTGTCGGCATGGCTGATGATTAAATGATCAATGCTGTTAATGCCTTGATGATGTAAAAACGGCAGCAAAACCGCTTCGCCCATGTCAGTGCTATCGGCAAATTTCGCGCCGGTATCGAAGACTAAATTGTGGTGTTGGGTTTGAATCACCGCTGATAAACCTTGATCGACGTCTAATAAAGTTAACCAAACTTCGCCTGTTTTGGGTGGTTCGATATTGACCAATAACAGTGGCAGGTATAGCAAGGGGCTTAAATAACGGCAGGGAAAACCTTTCGGTGCCAGCATTAGCAAGACAGCAAACACAGCGAAAATCAGCGCGTACCAAGGTGGCGGCAGGCAGTTTAGGTTAGCGAGTGGTAGTTCTGCCATGATTGACAGTAACCAGCAGAATCCTTGCAGTAATTGATCAACCAGCCACAAAATCGGCGTTGCTAAAATCGGTGCGATGATTAACAAAATCATCGCCAATAAAATCAGCGGCACGATTAATAAGCCAATCAAAGGCACTGCCAACCAATTCGCTAACGGTGAAATCAGCGACACTTGTTGGAATAAGGCGATTAATAGTGGCGCTAAACCTATCGTGGTGGCGAGTTGGCTAAGACTGGCTTGTTGCCAAGTTTGCCGAAACCCTAAACGACCGGCTGATAAATAAATCAATAAAGCCACCGCCAGAAACGATAACCAAAAGCCGACCGCTAATACGGCGAGAGGATCAAATATCAGTACCGTGAACAGCGCCAGAAATAAAATCTGCAAAGGCGAACTGTTGCGCTGCCAGACGATGGCCGCCAATGCCACGCTAAGCATAATTACCGCGCGTAAGGTCGGAATCGTGTAACCGGCTAATCCGGCATAAAACAAGCCGGTTAACCCCGCAAAGCCAGCCGCGACTTGTTGTGGTGATACTGACAAAATCCCCAACCAAGCCCAGCCGCGTCTTAACCATAAATACACTAAACCGGCGATTAAGCTGATGTGTGAGCCGGAAATCACGATTAAATGAATCACACCAGTGATGCGAAATAAATCCCACTGTTGTTGGCTAATACTGCTTTGGCTGCCGAGGCTGAGGGCTTTGATTAAGCCTAGTTGTTGAGCATTGGGGAGGGCTAGTTCGATTTTGTCGGCCAGCGTTTGCCGCCAAACCGCGAAGTATCGGCTTAAGCTGAACGAAGCCTCAATATTGCTGGGCATCGGTTTGGGACGCACATAGCCGGTTGCGCCAATTCGATTGGCGAATAACCACGCTTCGTAATCAAAACCACCGGGATTGCTGCGGCCATGCGGTGGCTTGAGTTTTACGTTAAGTCGCCAGTTTTGACCGGCGGCAAGCCTTGGTTCTGGGTTGTACCAGTTGAGGCGGATTTTTTCGGGGAGGTTTTCGCTAGGTGAGGTGACGACAAAATCAAAACTGACGCGGTGGCTGTGTTGTTCGGGCAAGTTGCTGATATAACCTTCAACCACCATCTCCTTGTTGATAGCCGATTCAGGCAAGCGTTGCTTTAATTGCCAAGCACCGAACAGACTGGCCCAAACGATACCAGCCAATAAAAATGCTAACGGCCAATCGCGTCGCCAAGCGAAAAATGCCGCTGCAATAGCACAGCCGATTAACAGCGACGGTTCAGGTAATGTTGCCAGTTGTTGAATACTGACGATGCCCAATAAAAAGGCTAGGCTGACAAGTGGCATGGCTTGAGCTGGGGTAATTAGGGTAAGCTCAAGTGTAGGGGAGGATTGCTGGAGTGCAATCATCAGCCTAATAATCAGGCTGTTTTGCGTTATCCTGTTAAAATCCCCAAGTCATAAAATATTTTTAACATTGCAAATGAGCACAAAAGAGTTGCAGATCGAACAACGCCTAATCGCTAAATTGACCGATCTTAAATATACCTATCGCCACGATATTCGCGATAAAGAAACCTTAGAGCAAAACTTTCGCAATAAATTTGAAGTACTTAACAGAGTCAAGCTGGAGGATTCCGAATTTGCTCGGCTGCGTGATGAAACTGTCACCGCCGATGTCTTTATTGCCGCCAAAACCCTGCGCGAACGCAATACTTTCATCCGAGAAGATGGTACGCCACTGCAATACACCTTGGTTAACATCAAAGACTGGTGCAAGAACGACTTTGAAGTCATCAACCAACTGCGTATCAATACCGATAACAGTCACCATCGTTATGACGTGATTCTGCTCATCAACGGCGTGCCAGTGGTTCAACTTGAACTGAAAACCCTGCAAGTCAGCCCTCGCCGAGCAATGGAGCAAATCGTTGAGTACAAAAACGATCCCGGCAACGGCTACAGCAACACCCTGCTGTGTTTCTTACAGTTGTTTATTGTAAGCAACGAAAGCAATACCTACTACTTTGCCAACAACCACAACCAGCACTTCAGCTTTAACGCCGACGAGCGCTTTTTGCCGATTTACCAACTGGCTGACGAAGCCAACCAAAAAATCGCCCACCTGCATGACTTTGCCGACAGCTTCCTAGCCAAATGCACACTGGGCCAAATGATTAGCCGCTACATGGTACTGGTCGCCAGTGAACAAAAGCTGATGATCATGCGCCCGTATCAAATCTATGCGGTCAAGGCGATTGTCGATTGCATTCATCAGAACCGGGGCAATGGCTACATCTGGCACACCACCGGCAGCGGCAAAACGCTTACCTCGTTCAAGGCCTCCACGCTGCTCAAAGACAACCCGGATATTGAAAAATGCCTGTTCGTGGTGGACCGTAAAGACCTCGACCGGCAAACCCGCGAAGAATTTAACCGCTTCCAAGAAGGTTGCGTCGAAGAAAATACCAATACCGAAACCCTGGTGCGCCGTATGCTATCGGAAGACTACGCCGATAAAGTCATCGTCACCACCATTCAAAAACTCGGCTTGGCACTGGACGAAAACAGCAAGCGCAACCAAAGCAAACAGAAAAATGGCAAACTCACCTACAAACAACGCCTCGAACCACTAAGCAACAAGCGCATCGTTTTTATTTTCGACGAATGCCACCGCTCACAATTCGGCGAAAACCACAAAGCCATCAAAGAATTCTTTCCCAAATCTCAATTGTTTGGCTTTACCGGCACCCCGATTTTCGACGACAACGCCAACTACGTTCAAATCGACGGCACGGTAGGGTCATTTAAAACTACCGAGGATATTTTCGAAAAACAACTGCACGCCTACACCATCACCCATGCCATCGATGACAAAAACGTACTTAGTTTTCACATCGATTACTTTAAACCAGAAGAAAAGAACGGCAAAAAAGCCAAACTCAAACCCGGTGAAACCGTATCCCAGCAAGCCGTTGTCGAGGCGATCTTGGATAAACATAATGCTGCTACCAACTCGCGGCGTTTTAACGCCGTTTTGGCCACGGCGTCGATCAACGAGGCGATTGCCTATTATGATTTGTTTAAAACCGTTCAGGCCAAAAAACAGGCTGAAGACGACAGCTACGCATCGCTGAACGTTGCTTGTGTGTTCTCGCCACCCACCCAAACACTTGCAAAAGACAGCGACACGCTAAACAGCAAAAATGTTGCCGACATCAAGCAACTGCAAGACGACCTACCGCAAGAAAAAGCCGATAACCAGGAACAGCCGGATCAGAAAAAAGCCGCGTTAACGGCGATTATCGCCGACTACAACGCCCAGTACGGTAGTAATCACACCATTAACGAGTTCGACTTGTACTATCAGGACATACAGCAACGAATTAAAGACCACAAATATTCCAATCAAGATTACCCGCGCAAACACAAAATTGACATCGTCATTGTGGTGGACATGCTGCTCACCGGCTTTGATTCCAAGTACCTGAATACTTTATATGTCGATAAAAACCTGAAATACCACGGTTTGATCCAAGCCTTCTCGCGCACCAATCGGGTATTGAACGACAGCAAACCTTGGGGTAACGTCTTGGATTTTCGCGGCCAGGAAAAAGCAGTCGATGCAGCCATCGCTTTATTCTCCGGCCAGTCCATCGATAAAGCCAAAGAAATCTGGCTGGTAGACCCCGCGCCGACGGTCATCAACAAACTGCAAACGGCTGTCGGCAAATTGGAAACCTTTATGAAAGCGCAAGGCCTGGTCTGTGCGCCGGAACAAGTCGCCAACCTGAAAGGTGACAATGCGCGTGCCAACTTCATCAATCACTTTAAAGAAGTGCAGCGCCTTAAAACCCAGCTTGATCAATACACCGATCTTGGCGAAGAGCAGCAAGTTCTGGTCGAGAAGCTCTTGCCAGAAGATACCCTGCGCGGTTTTAAAGGCGTTTATCTGGACACGGCCCAACGACTGAAAGTCCAACAAGGTAAACGCAAAGATAACGACGACGATTCCACCGTTCAACAACTGGAATTTGAATTCGTGCTGTTCGCCTCGGCGGACATCGATTACGACTACATCATGGGCCTGATTGCCAAATTCACCCAAAAAACCAGCAAACAAAAAATGACGCGTCAGGAGCTAATTGACCTCATCAGTTCCAGCGCCAACTTAATGGACGAGCGCGACGACATCATTACCTACATTAACAGTCTACCCGTCGGGCAAAGCCTCAATGAAAACGCTGTTCGCGACGGTTACCAAGCCTTCAAAGCCGCCAAGGCCGCCAGCGACTTGTCCGTCATCGCTGATAAACACCGGCTTGAGTCACAAGCCTTGCAAGCTTTTGTCGATACCATCATTAGCCGAATGATTTTCGACGGTGAAAAACTGAGCGATTTATTAGCGCCGCTTGATTTGGGCTGGAAAGCCCGCACCCAAGCCGAACTAGCCTTGATGGAAGACTTGCTGCCCTTATTACACAAACTGGCCCAAGGGCGTGAAATTTCAGGATTGGCGGCGTATGAATAAACCGGCCACAGCCAACCCCGTGTTCAGCGAAGTGCTGCAACACATCCAGCAAGCGCGGCACAAAATCTTTAGCCAGGCCAACACCGCCCTGATTGATCTGTACTGGTTAATCGGCAAAACCATCAGCCATAAAGTGCAAAGCGAAGCTTGGGGTAAAGGCGTAGTGACTGAATTAGCTCGCTACATCGCCGAAAATGCCCCAGATATTAAAGGCTTTAGCGATAAAAACCTGTGGCGCATGAAGCAGTTTTACGAAACTTATCAGGCTGATGAAAAACTCTCCACACTGTGTAGAGAATTGCCGTGGACGCACAACACGATTATTTTTTCGCGTTGTAAAAGCACAGAAGAGCGGGAATATTATTTGAGATTAACCGTTGCCGATAAACTCAATAAACGTGAATTAGAGCGTCAGATAGACAGCGCGTATTTTCAACGTAGCTTAATGGCGACAAAACTCTCACCACTGGCGAGAGAAATACATCCCAGTATCAGCCAAGTTTTTAAAGACAATTATGTGCTTGAGTTCCTCGGTTTACCTGAAACCCACAGCGAAACTGATTTGCAAAAAGCCCTGACTGGTCACATGAAGGCGTTTATTTTAGAGCTGGGTAAAGACTTTATTTTTATGGGCGAACAATTTCGGCTGCAAGTTGGCAATCAGGATTTTTATATTGATCTGCTGTTTTACCACCGTGGCCTGTCGGCACTGGTGGCGTTTGAATTGAAAATCGGCAAATTCTCGC
Source organism: Methylomonas koyamae (assembly GCA_945877625.1). GTDB lineage: Bacteria > Pseudomonadota > Gammaproteobacteria > Methylococcales > Methylomonadaceae > Methylomonas > Methylomonas koyamae_C. The sequence goes on from CAMCSF010000017.1 coordinate 12,696, forward strand.
CGGAACACATGGGACAGCTGAATTTTTACCTCGAAGCTTTGGATCGCGATGTCAAAAAGCCGCACGAAAACCCCAGCATTGGCGTCTTGCTGTGCCGCGACAAAGACGACGAAGTGGTGGAATACGCACTATCTCGCAACCTGTCGCCGACCTTGATTGCCCAATACCAGTTGCAACTGCCGGATAAAAAACTGCTACAGGCCAAACTGCATGAACTACTAGCGCAAGAACGGGAGAGCGAGCGATGAGTGAAGCAACGCAAAAGGGGCTGGTGCCGGAGTTGCGGTTTCCTGAGTTTCGGGATGTGGGGGAGTGGGAAGTTGGAACACTTGGGGATAAAAATGTCTCGACATTCGTAAAAGAACGAACTTCTTTAGAGAAACTAAAGTTAGAAAACTATGTAAGCACCGAAAATCTATTGCCTGATTTTTCTGGCGTTACAACTGCCTCTAAACTTCCGCCGACAGGGTCTTTTACTCGATTCAAAAAAGGCGATATTTTGATTTCAAATATTCGGCCATATTTGAAAAAGGTATGGACTGCTAACAAAGACGGAGCCTCATCAAATGATGTCGTTGTCATTCGTGCTCAATCAAAAGTCAGCGATTCATTTTTAAGTTTTTTGCTCAAGAATGATGAATTTATCAATTACATCATGAAAGGTGCTAAAGGCGTAAAAATGCCAAGAGGAGATATTTCCTTGATGAAGGAGTATCCCATAGCTTTACCAAATACTGACGAACAACAAAAAATCGCCGATTGCCTGTCTTCCATCGACGAACTGGTCACCGCCCAAACCCAAAAAGTCGAAGCCCTCAAAGCCCATAAAAAAGGCCTGATGCAGCAGCTATTCCCCGCCGAAGGCGAAACCGTCCCTAAGCTGCGATTTCCTGAGTTTCGGGATGCGGGGGAGTGGGAAGAACAACCGCTTAAAAAGGTATTTACGATTTTTCAAGGCTTTGCATTTTCGAGTAATGACAGTGCAAATGAAGGTGTTAGATGGCTTAAGATCGCTGATGTAAGTATTCAGCAAATGAATCCTAGTGCTCCATCCTATTTACCAATTGACCACAAAGAAAAATATGCAAAGTTTTCGGTCAAACAAGGTGATTACGTAATTGCTTTAACTCGGCCAATATTAAATATGCAGCTTAAAATAGCTCCTGTAGATAAAGTCTTCGATGGAGCTTTGTTAAACCAGCGAGTTGGCAAGTTGGTAACAGCTCAAAACATTGCCTTTGTCTATTTTTTACTTCAGACATCGAAAGTAATAAGCGATATAGATAAAAGTATTTCTGGTAGTGAGCCTCCTAACCTATCGGCCCAACAAATCGAAGAGATTAAAACGTATATTCCTTCTGAAAAAGAACAACAAAAAATCGCCGATTGCCTATCTTCCATCGACAACCTAATCACCAACGAAACCCAAAAACTCAATACTCTCAAAGCCCATAAAAAAGGCTTGATGCAGCAGCTTTTTCCCGTTGTGGATGGAATCGACGCATGAATACATTGACAACTTTTCACAGCGATATAAAAAAAATCTTGGAACAGGCGCGACACAAGGCGCGTTTAGCGGTGCATTCCGCAATGGTAGAAGCCTATTGGTTGATTGGAAGGCGGATTGTCGAGGAGGAACAGTCTGGGGAACACAAAGCCCAATATGGCAAACGGCTGATCGAAGACCTTTCGGTTGCTTTGACCAACGATTTTGGCAAGGGATTTTCTTACGCTAATTTGTATAACTGCCGCCTGTTTTACCTGAAGTTTCCCGACCAGACAATTCTCTACACACTGTGTAGAGAATTGGGTTGGAGTCATCTGCGTCTGATTATGCGGCTTGATTCTGCCCAAGCAATTGAATATTACTGTAATGAAACAAGGCAGCAACAATGGACTGTGCGCCAACTGGAACGCAATATAAAAAGCCATAGCTACCAGCGTTTGCTTGCCACACAAATTGAGCCATCAGCAGCATCAAGCGGGTCGAGTCATTTGGAATTCATTAAAGACCCTTATGTGCTGGAATTTTTGCAATTACCAGAAACCGGTCAGTTACTGGAAAGTCGGCTGGAACAGGCAATTATCAATGAATTACAGAAGTTCTTGCTGGAGCTTGGCAAGGGATTTTGCTTTGTAGCTAGGCAGATGCGTATCAGTACCGAAACCAATCATTTCTATATAGACTTGGTTTTCTACAATTATTTGCTCAAGTGTTTTGTCATTATTGACCTGAAAACCGACAAGCTTAAGCATCAGGATATTGGGCAAATGGATATGTATGTGAGGATGTTTGATGATCTTAAGCGTGGCGAAGATGATAACCCCACTATTGGCATTATTCTCTGTGACAGTAAAGACGAAACCATTGTTAAGTATTCTGTATTGGAAGGTAATCAGCAGCTTTTTGCTTCAAAGTATCAGCGGGTATTGCCTACAGAGGAAGAGTTGATTGCCGAGATTGCACGAGAAAAACGATTGATTAGCACTCAGGAATGAAGCTGAGCAACTCACAAGTATGTCTTGTTAGTTCAACCAGTGCTTTTGATCGTGCCATGCAGCAATTACCGTCTGTAGATAGTCGAAAAATAAGCGGCAAAAATAAGGAAAAATAGTGACCGAACAACAATTAAACAAACTAGGCAGCACTCTCTGGGATATTGCCGACCAGCTACGCGGCGCGATGAACGCTGATGACTTTCGCGACTATATGCTGTCGTTTCTGTTTTTGCGTTATTTGTCGGATAACTATGAGGCGGCGGCCAAAAAAGAATTGGGTGTCGATTATCCGGTATTAGATGAGGATGATAAACGCGCACCGCTGGTGGTTTGGTATACGGCGAACGCGGCGGATGTGGCGGAGTTTGAAAAACAAATGCGCCGCAAAGTGCATTATGTGATTGAGCCGCAGCATCTGTGGAGCAGTATTGCCGAGCTGGCCAGAACCCAAAACGACTTTTTGCTTCAGACCCTGGAAAAGGGCTTTAAGTACATCGAAAACCAGAGTTTTGATAGCACCTTTCAGGGGTTGTTCTCGGAGATTAACCTCAACTCGGAAAAGCTGGGCAAGAATTACACGGAGCGCAACGCCAAGCTGTGCACCATCATCAGCAAAATCGCCGCTGGGATTTCGCAGTTTTCCACCGACAGCGATATTTTGGGCGATGCCTATGAGTACCTAATCGGCCAGTTTGCCGCCGGTTCTGGCAAAAAGGCCGGTGAGTTTTATACGCCACAACAGATTTCCGACATTCTGTCGGCCATCGTGGTGTTGGATAGCCAGGAACCCAAGACCGGCAAAAAGGCCAAGCTGGATAAGGTGTTGGACTTTGCTTGTGGTTCTGGTTCGCTGTTGTTGAATGTCCGCAAGCAGTTGGGGTCGCATGGGATTGGCAAGATTTACGGCCAGGAATCCAATATCACCACCTACAACTTGGCGCGTATGAATATGCTGTTGCACGGGGTGAAGGATACCGAATTTGAAATTCACCACGGTGATTCCTTGCTGAACGATTGGAATATTTTGAACGAGATGAATCCGGCGAAAAAACAGGTGTTTGATGCGGTGGTGGCGAATCCGCCGTTTAGTTATCGCTGGGAGCCGACTGAGGCCTTGGGCGAAGACTTCCGTTTTAAAAGCCACGGCCTAGCACCCAAATCCGCTGCCGATTTTGCCTTTTTGCTGCATGGTTTTCACTTCTTGAGCGATCAGGGCACGATGGCGATTATTTTGCCGCATGGCGTGTTGTTTCGTGGCGGCGCAGAAGAGCGTATCCGCACCAAGCTGTTAAAAGACGGCCATATCGATACGGTGATCGGTTTGCCTGCCAATTTATTTTTCTCGACCGGTATTCCGGTGTGCATTCTGGTGTTGAAAAAATGCAAAAAGCCGGATGACGTGCTGTTTATCAATGCCAGCGAATATTTTGAAAAAGGTAAGCGGCAGAATCGTTTGTTGCCAGAGCATATCGATAAAATTGTCGGTACTTATCAATATCGTAAAGAAGAGCCCCGTTATGCTCGGCGGGTTTCAATGGCTGAAATTGAGAAGAACGATTTTAATCTGAATATTTCACGCTATATCAGCACCGCTCAAGCAGAAGCGCAGATTGATTTGGGGGTGGTTCATGCCGAGTTGGTGGAATTAGAAAATCATATTGTTGCCAGTACTCAGAAACATAATCAGTTTCTTAGCGAATTGGGTTTATCGCCTTTGCTATGAGAGGGGGCGGGATTAAGCTGATGATGTTTACTGAGTCATTTGATGGGGCAGTGTCAGGTCAGCTATGACTTGACACTGCTTAAATTTAGGGGGTTAGTAGCTAATAACTTCTGAGCCTTTACCTACTAACACAACATCTGCGCCGCGTAATGCGAACAAGCCGTTGGTGACAACGCCTGGGATGTTGTTGATGATTCTTTCCAATTCGACTGGATCAAGGATGCTCAAGTTGTGAACGTCCAAAATTTCGCAGTGGTTGTCGGTGATGTAGTTTTGGCGCAATTCAGGTTGGCCGCCCAGTTTCACCAACTCTCTAGCAACGAAGCTACGCGCTAATGGTAATACTTCAACCGGTAATGGGAATTTGCCCATCACGTCTACGCATTTGCTGGAATCAACGATACAAACGAATTTTTTGCTGGCACCAGCGATGATTTTTTCGCGGGTTAAAGCACCGCCGCCGCCTTTCAACATTTTTTTGTGCGGGGTGACTTCGTCAGCGCCATCAACATAAATTTCCAAATCGCCAGTTTGGTTTAATTCCAAAACAGGGATGCCGATTCTTTGTAAATGTTCGGTGGTTTTGATTGAGCTAGAAACTGCGCCTTCGATATCGTGTTTAAAATCGCAGTCGGCTAATAAATCAATCAAGTGAGTCACGGTAGAGCCGGTGCCCATACCGATGATTGGCGTGTTCTTTAAATAAGGCAAAGCTGCTTGAGCAACTTGTCTTTTTAATTCGTCTTGAGTCATGGTGGATAGTCCTGAGGTTTTCTTGAATAAATCTGACACGGCAACGATCCTGTCATTGTGTGGGATAATAACCGATAAAAGCCGATTTCTCAGCAGTTTTTAGGACAATGACACAGAACTACATCGAAAAGATATTGCGGGCAAAAGTTTATGACGTTGCCGAACAAACGCCGCTGGATTTTGCGCCGACGCTCTCGGAGCGCCTGAATAATAAGGTCTATTTAAAACGCGAAGACTTACAACCAGTATTTTCATTCAAGCTACGCGGGGCTTATAACAAGATGGCCTTGCTGACCGCAGAGCAAGCGGCGGCGGGCGTAATCGCTGCCTCGGCTGGCAACCATGCTCAAGGCGTGGCGCTGGCGGCTAAAAAGCTGGGGATTAAGGCATTAATCGTGATGCCGAAAACCACCCCAGAAATCAAAATCAAATCTGTCAAAGCCCTTGGCGCCAAAATCGTTTTGCATGGCGATTCTTATGACGATGCCTTCAGTCACGCGAAAGAATTAGTCGCCGAAAAAGGCATGACTTTTATCCATCCTTATGACGATCCCGATGTGATTGCCGGCCAAGGCACGGTGGGCATGGAAATTTTGCGTCAACACAATGGCGATATTCATGCGATTTTCGTCCCCGTGGGGGGCGGTGGCTTAGTGGCGGGGGTGGCGGCTTATGTGAAGTTTGTGCGTCCTGAAATTAAAATCATCGCCGTTGAGCCGGATGATGCTGATTGTTTGAATCAAGCGTTAAAAGCCGGTAGTCGAGTGATTTTGGATCAAGTGGGTTTGTTTGCTGATGGTGTGGCGGTTAAACAAGTCGGTGAAGAGCCATTTCGCATCGCGCAAATGTATGTCGATGAAGTGATTACCGTTAGCACCGATGAAATCTGCGCGGCGATTAAAGATATTTTTGACGATACCCGTTCGGTGGCTGAACCGGCTGGGGCTTTGTCGGTTGCCGGTTTAAAACGCTATGCAGAACAATACGGCCTAAGCAATCAAACTTTGGTGGCGATTGATAGCGGCGCTAACATCAATTTTGACCGCTTGCGTTATGTTGCCGAGCGGACTTTGGTCGGCGAGCATCGAGAAATTTTGTTGGCGGTGACCATTCCCGAAGAGCCGGGCAGTTTTTTGAAGTTTTGTAAGGCATTGGGTAAACGTAGCATTACCGAATTCAATTACCGCTATTTTGATAGCCACAATGCCCAAGTCTTTGTTGGCATTACCAGCAGTGGTGCCGAGTCTGATCGTCAGCAGTTAATTGAGCAGTTGATGGCAGATGGTTTCGCAGTGACTGACATGACCAACAACGAGCTGGCGAAAGATCATGTCCGGCATATGGTCGGCGGTCATGCACCAGAGGAATTGCATGAAGTGGTGTATAGCTTGCAATTTCCAGAGCGGCCAGGTGCCTTATTGAAGTTTTTAATGTCCTTGGGTAGTCAATGGAATATCAGTTTGTTCCATTACCGCAATCATGGCGCGGCGTTTGGTAAGGTGTTGATTGGCTTGCAAATTAGCGATGTGCAACGTCCAGCGTTTGAACATTGCTTGGCTTTGTTAGGCTTGGTTTACGAACAGCAAACCACTAACCCCGCCTACCGTTTGTTTGTTGGCGGCTCCGCGCCATAGTGCTTGTGATGCGTCAACTTTACACCCTGATTTTTAGTGCTTTAACTCCGTTGATTTTGCTGCGTTTGTATTGGCGTGGCATCAAAGCACCGTTGTATCGTCAGCGCTGGCAGGAGCGATTGGGTTTTTATCGCAGCGCACCGAATCAGGATCTGGTGTGGTTTCATGCCGTATCTGTCGGTGAGGCGGAAGCCGCGTTTCCATTGATTAAATTAATGCAAAGCCTGCATCCGGCGCAGCGCTTTTTAGTCACCACCACCACGCCAACCGGTTCGGCGCGAGTGCAAGCGGTGTTGGCAGATAGCGTTGAGCATGTGTATTTGCCTTACGATTTGCCGATCATCGTTGCGCGGTTTTTGCGGCATTTTCAGCCGAAAATCGCGGTGATTATGGAAAAGGAAGTTTGGCCGAATTTGTTTGCCGCTTGCGCCGAACAACAAATTCCCTTGTATGTGATTAACGCCCGTTTATCGGCAAAATCCGCTAAAGCCTATAAAAAAATCCCCGCCTTAATCAAACCGGCTTTGGCTTGCATTCAGCAAATCGCCACCCAAACTGAAGACGACCAACAGCGCTTTATCGACATCGGTGCCAGTGCTCAACAAGTTGCGGTGCTAGGTAATATCAAGTTTGATTTAAGCATTGAGCAAACGACGATAGATGCCGGTTTAGCCTTAAAGCAAAACAACTTTGCTGGCCGCTTTGTTTGGATTATCGCCAGCACTCATCAAGGCGAAGAAGAGATTTTGCTGGCGCTGTATCCGGCGTTAAAAGTCCAGATTAAAAACTTGTTGTTGGTGATTGCTCCTAGGCATCCTGAGCGTTTTGATACTGTGAAAAAGCTTGCTGAAAAACAGGGTTTGTCGGTGGTGATGCGTAGCGAAAATCGTTTAGTTGATGACGGCTGTGATGTTTATGTTGCCGATAGCATTGGTGAATTAAAAATGCTTTATGCCGCAGCTGATTTGGCGTTTGTCGGTGGCAGTTTGGTTGCAGTTGGTGGGCATAATGTTTTAGAACCTGCGGCGGTGGGTGTGCCAGTGTTGTTTGGGCCGCAGATGTTTAATTTTCAAGAAATTGCCGAGCAGATGTTGAAGGCTGGCGCGGCAGTGCAGTGTGATGATGATTTGGCGATTGCCAAAGCAGTGTTGCACGTTCATGAAGAGCTATCGTTTCGACAAAGCCTAAGTAGTCATGCCAAGCGCTTTGTCGAACAAAATCAAGGTGCTACGGCGCGGGTTGCGGCTTTGCTGGCGCAATCTTTGGGTGCGTAGTTTATAATTTTGTCTGTTTTTTTAATCGTTTAAGGTGTAAAGCACTTATGTCGGAAATCAAAAAAGTAGTATTGGCCTATTCAGGCGGTCTGGATACATCGGTCATTTTGAAATGGTTACAAGATGTTTATGACTGTGAAGTGGTGACATTTACCGCTGAT
>CAMCSF010000018.1 GCA_945877625.1 Methylomonas koyamae
AATACTGCTGAAATCTTATGCAGCTTGATTTCAGTCGGTATTGAGTGACAGGGTGTGATTTTTAGACGCATAGGCTTAGAGGATATAGCGGCTTAAATCTTCGTCTTCCGCTAGTTTCATTAAATGGTTATCAACGTACTCAGCATCAACGCTGATGGTTTTGACCGTTAAATCCGGTGCATTGAAAGAAATTTCTTCTAACAGTTTTTCCAAAATCGTATGTAAACGACGCGCACCGATATTTTCAGTTTTTTCATTAACCTGCCAGCCGAGTTCGGCAATTCGTTTGATGCCATCTGCGGTGAATGACACTTCAACGCCTTCTGTGGCTAATAAGGCTTGGTATTGTGAAGTTAGTGAAGCATCGGGTTCGGTCAAAATGCGAACAAAATCGTCAGCGCTTAAAGCGTTTAATTCAACACGGATCGGAAAACGCCCTTGTAATTCAGGGATTAAATCCGAAGGCTTGGTGAGATGAAACGCGCCAGAAGCAATAAACAAAATATGATCAGTTTTCACCATGCCGTATTTAGTGGTGACTGTACTGCCTTCAACTAGAGGCAATAAATCACGTTGAACACCTTCACGAGACACTTCGCCACCGCCAATATCCGAGCGTTTGCAGATTTTGTCGATTTCATCCAAAAATACGATGCCGTGTTGCTCAACCGCTTCTAAAGCCGATTGTTTAATCTCATCTTCATTAATCAGTTTTGCCGCTTCTTCTTCCTGCAACACCCGCAAAGCTTCTTTAATTTTTAATTTGCGAGCTTTGGTACGGCCAGTATTTATGTTCTGGAACATGCTTTGCAACTGGCTGGTCATTTCTTCCATGCCAGGCGGGGCCATGATTTCGACACCGACTGAAGGTGATGCAAGATCAAGTTCAATTTCTTTATCGTCAAAATCGCCTTCGCGCAATTTTTTACGCATTTTTTGGCGAGTTGAGGATTCGGTTTCTGACAAAGTGCCACCTTCAGCAGTCGGTAACAAAATGTCTAAAACCCGTTCTTCGGCAGCATCGGCGGCGCGAATTTGGAATCTTTCCATTGCATCAAGGCGAGTAGTTTTGACCGCAGTATCCACCAAGTCACGGACAATCGATTCAACATCACGCCCGACATAACCGACTTCGGTAAATTTAGTCGCTTCGATTTTGATAAACGGTGCGTTGGCTAAACGCGCCAAGCGACGAGCGATTTCGGTTTTACCAACACCGGTTGGCCCGATCATTAAAATATTTTTCGGGGTAATTTCGTTACGCAATTCAGCGGCAACTTGGCTACGACGCCAGCGGTTACGCAAGGCGATTGCCACTGAGCGTTTGGCATCGGCTTGGCCGATAATGTGTTTGTCTAGTTCGCTGACGATTTCGCGGGGTGTCATTTGGCTCATGTATTTACTCTTGCGGTTCGGCGTCTAATTCTTCAATACGCAGATTATGATTGGTGTAAATGCAAATCTCAGCGGCAATGTTTAAGGACTTTTCGACAATTTCACGGGCGCTTAAATCGGTATTTTCCAATAAAGCACGCGCTGCGCTTTGTGCATATGCGCCACCTGAACCAATTGCCATGAAATCGTATTCTGGCTCAATCACGTCGCCATTACCTGAAATGATTAATGAGGTTTTAGCATCGGCTATAATCAGCAAAGCTTCCAGTTTGCGTAAAGCTCTATCGGTACGCCAATCTTTGGCCATTTCAACCGCAGCCCGGGTTAGGTTGCCGCGATGCTTTTCCAGCTTGCCTTCAAAATGTTCAAACAAGGTAAACGCATCTGCTGTAGCGCCGGCAAAACCAGCAATCACTTTGTCATGGTACAAACGGCGCACTTTGCGAGCGTTACCCTTCATAACCGTATTACCTAAAGTGACTTGACCATCACCGCCAATCACCACTTTATCGCCTCGGCGCACAGAAAGTATGGTGGTGCCTCTAATATTCATGCTCATTGAGTTGCAAATTAATCTTGAAAAGCTGGCGATTTTACATGGTATAGCTTGGGAAGGGGTAGAAGTTTAAGGTAGTTGAATGTCCAATCTGCGTTGAAATGTCAAATAAAGCTGGTAAAGTGAGACTTGCAGTTACAAATAATTAAAATAACAAATCAAGAGGTTAACTATGAAACTTGCCAAAAACCGGAAAAGCCTATTATTTATCGCCGCTATGTTATTTGCCAGCAACGCGATGGCGGTTAAGCCGGGTGAAGAAGATGATAAAAAAGAATGCAAAAAACCGAAGTTTCGGGATTTTGTACCAGCGCATAAAGCTGAAGTAGCACCAGAATCAGAAGTGTCTTTCCATGTTTCTCGTGGCACGCTGTTAACCAGTATTAAAGCCGAAGCGAAAGGCGAAAAAATGAATTTGGATGTGCTGAATCGCAAAACCTATATTCAAGTCAAAACCAAATTGCCGGCTTCAATTCGCGAAGGTTATGCTCGTATCCATGTCACAGCCAGAGCAGAAGAAGGCGATTGCATGGGGCAAGATGGTTGGTTGATTACGGTTAAAGAGCCTGGTGCTGTGTCTGTGAGTGAAGCCGCTCCAGAGCCAGCAACTGAGGAAGTTAAGCAATAATTCCCCCCGCTTTTTATCAAATGCGCTTGTTGATTGATTAAGCAAGCGCTTTTGATTTGTAACCTTATCCAATAAAATCTCGGGTATATTAAGCATTTACCGTTTTTTTGGAGCTATCTTGTGTCACTGCAAACCGTTAACGATCTACTGAGAAAACATCGGTTGGTCGAAAGTACGTTGCAAAATCAGCCCGTGCAGCGACGCAAATTGGTCATAGCGCTAGTGCAAAAACAGCACATGGTCGAGCTTCATACCTTGTTAAAGCGATTAACTGCCTTTGAAATTGGCCAGATTTTATCCGCTTTAAGTCTCGAAGATGCCCAATTAGTTTGGGAGCAAATTACCACTAATCGCCAAGATGATGTGTTATGGGAAATATCCGATAGTTTGCGCGAGCATTTAGTCGGTGATCGCGAGCCGCATTGTGGTGAAGGGCAATTAAGCGCCTTTGAACTAGTCGATGGGCGTTTATCGAAAGTCGCTATCACTTGTCGCCATGATTTACAGGAAATCAAGCCAATTTGGATAGATTTGCTGGCGCCAAGTAAAGCGCAAAGGAATTTAATTGGCCAACATTACGGTTTAGATTTACCGGATCCTAGTGAATTAACCGACCTTGAGGCCAGTGCGCGATTCTATGTCGAACATGATGAAATTCACATCCATTCAGATTTTCTATTAGATCGTGAAGGCAAAGCCCGCAGTGTACCGGTGGCGTTTGTTTTAGGCGGCGACATTTTATTTTCAGTGCGCGGTGAAGAATTACCGGTATTTCGATTGCAAAGACTCCGCGCCAGAACCCAACCGGGATTCGTGTCCGATAGTCGCGATATGTTGCTAGATTTGTACGGTGCCGAGGCTGAATATTCAGCGGATGCCTTAGAAAATATTTACAGTGAATTAGAAACTGTTAGCCGCAAGGTGCTTAGCCAATCCATGAGCGATGAAGAAGCGGCGGGAATTTTGGCGGACATTGCAGAAGAGGAAGACTTAAATGGTCGGATTCGCCGCAATATGCTGGATACCCAACGAGCAGTTTCGTTTTTATTGCGTCGAAAATTGCTTACTGCCACCCAGTTAGAGGATGCGCAGCAGATTCTGCGCGATATAGAGTCATTAAATAGCCATACCGCGTTTTTGTTCGACAAAATCAACTTCTTAATGGACGCCACAGTCGGTTTTATTAACATTAACCAAAACAAAGTCATCAAGATATTTTCTGTGGCCTCGGTTGCTTTGTTACCACCGACTTTAATCGCCAGTATCTACGGTATGAACTTTGATCACATGCCAGAACTTGAGTGGATGTTAGGCTATCCATTTGCGCTAGGTCTTATGGTGTTTTCGGTAGCCGTGCCTTATTTGTTTTTTAGACGCAAGGGTTGGTTACGCTAATGACCAAGCATGCAATAGCCATTTTTGGTGAAGTTTTATTTGATCGATTTGCAGATGGTTTAGAAGTTTTAGGCGGCGCACCGTTTAATGTTGCATGGCACCTTCAAGCCTTTCAGCAAGCACCGTTATTTATCAGTCGCATTGGCGATGATCAAGCGGGAGCCAAGATTCAAGCAGCGATGCAAAGTTGGGGAATCTCAAACGCGGCTTTGCAAATTGATAGTCATTATCCAACCGGTGCCGTTGAAATAACCCTGAACAATGGCGAGCCTGAATATCAGATTTTGGCTAATCAAGCCTATGATTTTATCGATACCCAAGCAATGCAAACCATTGATTGTCCAGTTTTGTATTTTGGTAGTCTAGCGGCGCGACAGTCGGTTTCTCGTCAAGCTTTGCAACAGCTTATCAAGCTTCATCAGGGCAAAGTGTTTGTCGATATTAATTTACGCGCGCCTTGGTGGGATCAACCATTGGTCGCAGAATTATTAACGCAAGCCGATTGGGTCAAACTCAACCAACAAGAGTTGCAATTGTTGCAAGCAACTGGCGACTGTATCGAAACCCAAATGCGTCAGTTGATCGAGCGTTATCAATTAGAGGTGCTAATCGTTACATTGGGCGAGCAAGGTGCCTTAGCGATTGCCGCTGATGGTGAGCTTTTAAAAGTAGTGCCCGATTGCCAGCAAATAGTGCTTGATACGGTAGGGGCGGGCGATGCTTTTGCTTCGGTATTATTGTTAGGGATGTTAAAGGCATGGCCTTTGGCAATCAGTTTACAACGCGCTCAACAGTTTGCTTCAGCCCTAGTTGGGCAGCGAGGTGCAACTGTTAATGAGTTAGCTTTTTATCAATCCTTTAAAGCCGCCTGGCTTTAAATCACAAAAAATCCGTTTCATTAGTGAAATAAGCTACGGAAAATCCTTAAGTACCAAGACTCAGACTGATCCGTTGAAGGTAAATCTTTGGCCAAATCTTGGTTGTCGTCGGCGTTTAACATCTGATAAATCGATAAACAGCCTTGGCAACAAAATAATTTCTCTCCTTCCTTGGTTTTAAGCTTAAAGCCCGATGAGCTAGGTAATGACTTGCAGTAAACGCATAAGTCAGATGTTTGGTTCATAGATGTCTCTTCTAAAGTTAATCAATCTACGGTTCTTCAAAAAGTAGGGGATATGCTACATCCAAAGCAGGATTCTACGTTAAATAACATAGTTTAATAAATCCGCTGGTGGTTAGTGATTAGAGAGAAAAGTCTTAATTGTTGATTTGTAAGGATTTGTTTCAATTTTTTCTATTGTGGCGTGATTTTTGCTTAGATTAATTGCTGGATGTCGATGAAGATTTATATATTTTGTAAACACACATTCAAGCAATCACTGAAACCAGCGAGAATCTATATGCTAGTTTTTTAGAATAAAAATTAGTCTTATTGCACTGGTTTTAAAATAGTAGAAACTTTCCATCTTACACGATAAGGAATACTTTATTGTAATAAAAAAGTATTTTATTAAATGATGTAGATGTTAATCAGATAATCGGATGAACTGAATGAAATTGAAAAAGTATTTGATTCCTGTTTTTGTAATGAATTCATTAGTGAATCAACCCGTGTCAGCAGGTAATGAAAAACAAAATAATGAAATTGATGAGTTAGAAACAATGGTTGTTTCAGCTACACCCGGTAAAGCACAAGCAGTTAGAGACGTGCAAGCCAGCGTTGAGGTCATTACACAACAGCGATTAAAAACCCTATCATTAAGGACTCTACCTCAAATTTTACAATTTGCATCCGGTACCGGTTACGTAAAAGATAGTGGCGTTACCTCATCAATTAATCTTAGAGGTTCATCTAATAACCAAACATTAATATTGGTTGATGGGTTAAGAAGAACTGGTAAATTCGGGACTACAGATTTAACAGGTTTAAGTATTGAAAATATACAGCAAGTAGAAATTATTCGTGGGCCAATGTCAGCTTTATATGGTGCTGATTCAGTTGGTGGGGTCGTGAATATTATTACTAAATCGCCAGGTGAAAAATTTGCTGCAACTGGTAGTTTTCAATATGGACAAGCGGAGCAAGGTCAACGAGATACATTTATAGAAAGAGCCGGGGTTTCAATCGGCGACTTTCATGGCTTGAAAAATCGGTTTTCAGCAGAGTTATTTAATAAAAATGCCTTGCAGGTTGATAAAAGTGTGCCTACAACGACTTTGAAAGATATTGATCGTTATTATGTTAATTATGCCGGATCGTATGATTTAACCCAGCAAAGAAAATTGATATGGACTGGGGAGATAATGAATCAAGATGATACTGGTGCAGCTTATAATGGTAATAAAGGTACCGAAAATGAGGAAAGACATCAATTCGGTATGTTTTATGACGATATTTATGATTGGGGGTCTTTAAAATTACAAGGTAGTTATGGAAAATCAGTAGCTAATGTGGGGCGTGATGCGCTAAATCCTAGGATTTTAGAAAAAACTGATTATAACTTAGGTCAAATTGAAGGTTTTTTGAATTATTTTGCTCGTGATAACTTATCATTCACATTTGGAACGGGGGGGAGATTCCAAGAAATGGATTTATCAACCTATGATAGAACTAAATTCCCAGGAAGCCAAACAAGAAATGTATTTCATGCTTTAACTCAGATGGATTGGGATATTTTTAATGATATTAAATTATTAGCTGGTGTGCGTTATGACAGTTTTAGTGATTTTGGTGATACATTAAACCCAAGAGCAAGTTTATCTTGGTCGCCCGGTGATTTTAATTTCAGATTCGGTTATGGAACAGCATTTAAAGCGCCTGAGTTTGTTAATATGTTTCCTACATTTGTAAGAACAAGTAGAAGAGGAAATGCCACCAGTACATCAATTATCAATGGAAATCCAAACCTCAAAGCGGAAAAATCAGAGTCACTAGAAGTTGCAGGTAAATATAATTTTGAGCATGGCATTGTTTTTGGTAGTTTTGAGGCAATTGGCCATATCACTTGGTATGATGACCTTATTCAGTATTTGGTAACTAATACATCAATGCCTAATAGAAGTACTGTGATAGCTTCTGGTGCTTATTTTAATACTGGTCGTGCAAAAGTTAGAGGAACTGAGTTGGTATTTAATATAGGAGTCAAGGACTACTATAATTTATATTCTTCTTATGAGTTTCTAGATGCTTATGATACCCAAGCGCATACTCGTTTATTAGATAGAGCCAGACACGCATTTCGTTTTCAAAATACTTTTCACATCCATCCTCAAGTCGATTTGTCATTGAATGGTCGTTTCTATGATGGCTATATTGGTCAAAATGCTAGTCGATTAACAGAATCTGCTTGGCATCATGAGTTTGATAGTAAATTAGATTATTCACCAACCAAGTGGTTAACGACATTTGTTGGAGTGGATAATATATTCAATCGATTAACTCCTTATGTGATGGGTAGTCAAGGTACACCAAATGACCCGGGTGGTCGTTATTATTACACTGGGTTTAATTTAACTTATTAATCAATCGATATGCCACAAGGATGTGGCTTGCTTTCAATGCATTGAGAAAATTATGAAAAAAATTTTTTTATTCTTATGTCTTCTATTATTAAATAGTGTTGTATTTGCTGAGGAAAATAAAGATCAAGGTGAGCATCATCATGGCGCTGTGTCTTCATCAGAATCAAAAATAAAAACACCGAATAATATTCGATACTTTTTACCAGATTTAAGTTATCAACAATTGAATAGTACTGAACAACCAAAAATAGGCTTGGAAGGTTACTATGCGCTATTGATTGAACAACAGCAAGATAACTTGGTTGAAAGTGAAATTCAGTATTTTTATAAAAACGGCAGACCATTTTCATCTAAACCAGCGGATTTGTTTTCATTAGAAAAAACTGCTTTAGAAATTGAGCCAACACCACATCCAGCCGAACATAATGTTTATAATTCAGGTAAGACTTGGCAATTTAAAGTTCGCTTTAACGGAAAGCCATTGGATAATAGCCATGTTACACTTGAAACAGAAAATGGTACAAAAAGTGAATTAAAAACCGATATTAATGGTTTGATAGCAATAATCTTTCCAGAAGATTTCACTGATATAAAACCGGGTTTACGCGCCAATCAACCAGCAGGATTTAGGTTGACAGCGAACACAGAGCAGGAGTCTAAAAAATATAGCTTTAGTTTTGTTGGTAAATATCATGTGTCTCCTTCGCATTGGCAAACATTAGAAGGAGGCTTTTGGGTTGTTGTCTTTGGTTTGTTATTTGGTGTATTAATTAGCTTAAGACTAAAAAGCAAACCTTTAAAACAAAAAAAATATCAAGGTTAATCAATATGTATCTTTCAATTCTACGTAAAACCGTTCAGTTATCTGCATTTATTCTATTAGTCTATGGTGGTATTTTACTAGGTCCCTATGGTGCTGATAAGTTAAGTAAAGCATTACCGTCACTTAGTTGTGCTTATGATCCTTATAGTGCTGATTATTGTGCATTAATCCCACTCCAGCATCAGATTCATCATGGATTTGAACAAGTTTTTGCTGGCCATATTCCATTTTGGATGGCCTTAATTCCAATAGCGATTACTTTAGGGACTTTTTTAATACTATTTGTACTTTTAAATAAAGCCTTTTGTGGCTGGATTTGCCCATTGGGTTTTTTTCAGGATATGTTGTCTATAATAGGTCAAAAACTAGGGCTGAGAATGAAACCCAGTTTGACCGATGAAACGGTCAATAAAATAAGACCAATTAAATGGCTTATGCTGTCAGGCTTAATTTTTGTTTTACCTTTATTATCAGCCGCTGGTTACGTTAATGAAACTTGGGGTGCACCCTTTTGTGCCATTTGCCCCAGCCGAATTATGACGACATTATTAACCGGTAGTACTGATCAACTATATGTTGATACAGCATCGAGTAGTTTAATGGTGTTGTCGGTTATCGGTGATTTTCTGTTTGGATTGATGATTGCGATTGGATTAACCGTTAGACAACCATTTTGTCGTATTTGTCCCATGCTGGCTTTACATGCGATATTTCGTAAAGTTGGATTATTGCGTCTAGTTAAAAACTCAACGCCTCGCTGTGAAAAATGTGGTTTATGTGCTAATGCTTGTCCTATGGATATTCGTGAAATTCATACGGAAATGGTAAAACAAGATATTACCTTTCAAGATTGTACTTTATGTGGTCGCTGTGTTGAATTCTGTCCAGACGATAAGGTTATGCAATTTAGATATTTAGGTTTTCCTATTTTTTCTTCATCTGCAAAATACTTCAAAAAACGCAAACAAGCGCAAACTCAATGGGAAGCTATTTCGTTAGCGAACTTGAATACTAAAATCAATAAAAAATAAAATGATTGATACTGTAACTTTAACCGCAGGCGCGGCATTTACCCTAGGCTTTACCTTTGGTGCTGGCGCTTGCAATATTGCTTGTTTGCCATATTTAGGACCGATCTTTTTTGCCGGTGAATCTGGCGTTAAAAAGGCATGGCCTAAGGTCACTATTTTTTCGTTGGGACGATTAACCGGCTATGCAATAGTCGGTTTATTAGCCGGTAGTTTAGGTGATTTATTAGAGCAATATCTAGCAGAAACTGGGTTGCGATGGTTGCTAGGTTTAGCAACCTTATCGGTAGCAATTGCTATGGCATTCAATAGTCGTAAAAAACATAAATCTTGTTTATCTGGATACAAATCTAAATCAAAATTTGCATTACCTAGTGGTCTATTTATGATGGGTTTTGGTATGGCATTTAACCCGTGCGCGCCATTAAGTACTTTATTAGTAGCTGCAGCAACTACCGGTAGTGCCTTAACAGGATTAAGTTTAGGTTTAGCATTTGGGGTGGGGGCTGTTGTCTTGCCTACTTTGATATTTACTTTTGGTGTTGCTCATTTTGCCGCTGAGTTAAGGGCTAATCTTGGTCGGTGGCAAAATCCAATTGAGTATCTTAGTGCCGCTATGATGTTATTAATGGGGGTTGGAACTTTTATGGGTTGGATAACCCCTTGATTTTATCCTTGTATGGATTAATCAACTCTTGTAGTTGTTGATGATTAATTGCGCCTAAATGCCTGTTTAGTACTTTGCCAGAAGGGCTAATCAAAACGGTAAATGGTAAGCCTTGACGTTGATTACCTAATTGAACAGCAAGACTAATAGCTTGATCTTGACCGATTAATATCGGGTAATTAAAGCGATAGCTTTTTACAAATTCATTAACATCTTCTATTTGATCAATAGCAATCCCTATCACTTGTAAATTATTATCATTAAATTCGGATTGTAATTGAATGAAACTTGGTATTTCTTCTCGGCATGGCTGGCACCATGTCGCCCAAAAATTAAGTATTACCCATTTACCTTTCCATTCTTCTAGGTTGTGTGTTTTTTGCTGTAAATCGATAAAAACATACGATTTATCAATGATTTTATTATTGTTCTGTAGTGTAACTAAGACAACTGTAATCAACATAGCAAAGGCTATATTTTTAATCCAATATTGATGTGTATTGCTTATTTGAAAATTTTTCATTATTTTTTTTGATAAAAAATTAATAATTCAGATTGCTTTTATATACATGGGTTATGCAAATTCTACGACAGATTAAAACTGATTTCACGGTAAAAGACCAGAGACCTTAATAGTGAGGCATATCACGCACTTTTGCGTTATTTAACACAGTTCAATTATTTCTCGCATTTTTTTAGCATCTATCCGTTTTGAAATCGACTATCCACGTTAATTAATCTCGCTTAAGGAGTGATTTCGTGCCTAAATTTTATAGGTAACATTAGTCACAATTAGCGGAAACTGCCCAGACTTAAAAAAAACTAAGTTATATCCCACAGTTTTTAAGTCATTTAGGTTATATAACGCAGTTTAATTATTATTTGTCGTGTATGGTCATTTTATGATTTTTTTAACTTATTGATATGTAATGTAAAGTCTATATTTTATTGATTTTGGCATGTTTTTTGCTTTTAAAGTTAGTTGGCTTGATTAATGATTTTTTATAAAACCATCAATTGTGATTATCAGCACTACTACTTTTTAGGAGGCATCTATGTCGGTTATCGATCCATTTTCTACAGAAACGGGCGGTTTAGGCTCATCCCGTTTGCAGGGCGCTAAAACCAAAAATGGCTTAAACAGTTTTTTATCTGCAGTGAAAAAAATCACCTTTCGCAAGGTGTTGTTAAAGCTTCATTTATACATCTCGCTTTGGCTAGGTGCTTTTTTAGTATTGGCAGGCTTAACAGGTAGTTTATTGGTTTATGACCATGCCTTAGATAAATGGTTGAACTCTGAGTTGATGGTGATAGAGCCAGTGGGTGAACAAACCCGATCGTTTGCCGACTTAATCGCGGTGGCGAATCAAGCCTCACCAATTAAATCAGCCCCCGCTCATTTACAAATGCCTTCATCTTCTGATGAAGCTTTAATTGTTAGATACCAAGTGCCAGCTGAAGCAGGGCATAAAGGTCATAACCATCATTTTCATGAAGTAATGGTTAATCAATACACAGGCCAAGTGATTGGCGATCGTGATCGCTTTGATTCTTTAATGTCGACTATTTTGAAGTTGCACTTTAATTTGTTATCCGGCGATACCGGCAAGTTAATCATGGGGATTACTGCCTTGTTGACGGTGGTTTTAACCATTACCGGCATTTATTTGTGGTGGCCAAAACTCAACAAAATTAAGCAAGCATTCGTGATTAAACGTAATGCGAGCTTTACTCGTTTCAATTTTGACTTACATAAAACGGTTGGCATTTATACCGCTTTGATCATGTTTGCGGTGAGTTTGTCCGGTGTGTATTTCAACTTGCCGCAAATTTTTAGACCTGCGGTTAATTACTTTTCGCCTTTAGAAGGTATGGCGCCACCGGTTAAATCTGAAACCAATAATGGTGTAGCAATTACTCCAGAAATGGTGATCGATATTGCGCAACTTGCAATGCCTAATCTCCAAGTACAGCGAGTGTTTTTCCCTAGCAATTCAGAAGCGGCTTATCAAATCTCGGGTCGTCAAGCAGATGAACTACGTTCTAAAGGATCAACCATGATGTGGATTGATCAGTACAGCGGCAAGGTGCTTAAAGTCCGCGATCCACATCAATTCAATGCGGGTAATGCTTTCATTAATCTACAACTGCCATTACACAACGGCGAAATCTTAGGCCAGACCGGTCGTATTTTGGTGTTAATCGCTGGGTTTGCGCCATTGTTGCTAATGATTACAGGTGTGATTCATTGGTTGAAAAAGCGAAATTCAAGTCGTGTTCATAAAGCGCGTTTAAAAACTCAATAATGATAAAAATAAGGATGTTTGAAATGATTGTCCATAAACCTTCATTAAAAAAATTAACCTTAGCGATTTCTTTAACTTTGCCGTTTGGTGTTTATGCTGAAGAGCAAGCAACCGATAAGAAATCCGATGCTACCGAGTTGAGCCCTATGGTTGTATCTGCGACTTTATCTGAAGTCGAACTCGAGAAAGCACCGGGAACTGTTCATTATGTGGATGATAAAAAAATCGAGTTGAGAGATGTAAGACGGGTTGGTGATGTATTGCGTGAAATGCCGGGTGTTTATATGGCGATTGGTGCAACCAGCGCCTTACCCGCGTCCGGTAATCGCGCGGTTAGACAATCAGTTCGAGGTATCACTGGGGGATCTCGAACCCTAGTGATGATGGACGATCAAAAAATGAATGATCCTACTTTTGGTACATTGAATTGGGGGACGATTTTTCCAGAAGATATTGATCATGTTGAAGTCGTGCCAGGTTCTGGGTCAGCGCTTTATGGCGGTAACGCCTTTGCCGGCACTATGCGGATATTCACCAAAAAACCCACCAAAAGGGAGGTGTTAGTAAAAGGTTCATACTTATTCGATGCTGCGGAAGGCACCAGTGATAGCGCCATTTATCGAGATGTTTTTGATAATGGTTTATCAATTAGTATGGGTCATCATCATGAATTGAATGATGGTATTAAGGATATTTTGGGTTATGCGACTGCTGCTAGACCGGGTAGTCCTGTGACTCCCGGCGTAACTGGCGCTATACCTGATATGACGGCGCGTGGTGCGCCAACGATGTTTGTCGGTGATCATGGCCGAGCACCTTGGGAATCCCATGTTAGTCATCTGAAGGCATTTTATGATTTTAATGACTACACTCGGGTTTCGGCGGGTTTGCATTATGCGTTTTCGGAGGTTGGCTATAACTCAAGCACTAGCAATAGTTTTTTACGCGGTGCAAATGGTAGCCCTTTTACCAATGGTAATTTCAGTCAAAACGGCAGTTTATGGAATGTTACACCGAGTACATTTCTTAATTCACCATCGCACGAAGATGATTTACGTAGTTTTGTGAAATTGGAACATAACTTTAGTAAAGACACGGTTCTAACACTGAATTTCAATCATACCTTGCGTGATTATTGGTTCACCACTGTCGGTCCTGCATCCACTTTTACCGGCGGTCCAGGTACATCAACACAAGCGCCTAGTACGATGATTAATGGTAAAGCTCAGCTGGTTTTCCCTTTAATGAAAGATCACATTATGACCGCTGGTTTTGAAATTGATCAGGGGGAAATGAATCGTAAAGACTATAACGTCTCTAACTGGGTTGATTGGACATCGCGAAGTTTTTTAAACCTAAAAGCAGATGCTTTAACCACGACAACCTCTATTTTTGGTCAGGATGAAATGCATTTGACCAATAAGTTAACCGCCTATTTAGGAACACGAATTGATTTTTGGGATGTATCTGGCAGCAGCAGCGATTTTGCAAACAGAGTGTTCAATCCAAAGCGAGAGCAAAGTACTGTTGAGGTTAATCCAAAACTAGCGCTGGTCTATGATGCGCCTTGGGAAGGCGCCACATTGCGAGCATCAGCGGGTAAGTCGTTCAGACCGCCAACATTGAGCGATCTTTATGTTGATGGTCGTCGCGGTACGGTTTTGTCATACGCCAATCAATCCTTAACCCCAGAAAGTAATTTGTCTTGGGAGGTTGGTATTGAACAGAAGTTCGTTGATACGGGATCCCATATAAAAGCGACATTCTTTGAAAATAATTTAACCGACATGATTACCACTCAAGCCCTGCCAGCACAGGGAATCTACACAAGTGTTTCTAAGCGGATTAACACGGCTTCTGCGATGACTCGCGGTGTTGAATTATCTTTCGATCAAAAAATTACCGATTGGTTAACTTATTACAATAATTATACTTGGACACCTACTGCACAAACTATAGAAAATAAATTTATCCCCATCCAAAATGGTAAACGTTTACCTAATTCACCAGAACATTTATTGACCGCAGGTTTAGAGGCTAACTGGGATAAATGGTCAGGCACTTTTATTAGTCGTTATGTTTCGGAGTCGTTTGATACTGCTGAAAATCTTGATTATGTTCATGATGTTTATGGTGGTTTTCAATCGTTTTGGTTATTTGACACTAAGTTGAAATACAGTCCAATAAAAAACACCAGCGTTAGTTTTGCTGTTAATAACTTATTAAATCAAGAGTATTTCCAGTTTGCGCCTAACCCCGGTAGAAATTTTATTGCTGAAGTTAGCTTTAAGTTCTAAGTTTTTAAAGAGAATAGTAATGGTTTACTATTGATTATAGTCAATTACTCATTAATATTCTTTAAAAATTCAATAATTATAAAAAGAGATCATGTAAATGTTTGTCCATGAACCCACATTAAAAAAATTAACTTTAGCCATTTCTTTAACTTTGCCGTTTGGTGTTTATGCTGCTGAAAAGAATCTGGATGAGTTAGATGAAATGGTGGTAACAGCCACTAAAACAGAGCGTAATATCAGAGATGTTACATCTGCGGTTACTGTAATTGATAGTGAGCGGATTGAAAAATCTGTTGCGACAACAGCCGATCAATTATTAAGAGGGGTGCCAGGTGTTTATGCGTCTAGGATGGATGCGTCATCGCCAAATCGTATCGCCCAAACCTATGCTCGTGGTTTACCTGGTAATGGTCGAACCTTGGTTTTGATTGATGATGTACCAATGAACGTGGCTTATGACAGTCAGGTTGACTGGTCACAATTAGGTACGATTGATGTTGATCGAATCGAAGTTGTTCGTGGTGCCGGTTCTGCGTTATATGGTAATCACGCGATGGGTGGTGTGATTAACGTTATATCTAAAGCCATTAAGCCTGGATTAAAAGGTCGGGTCGAAAGTGAATATGGCAGTATGGAAACTATCCGTGAAGCGGGTATTGTTTCTTATGGAAACGACACAATGGGTGGACAGATTTCTACCAGTTATTTGGAAAGTGATGGCTACAATATGTGGCGGCCAGATACGACTGTACCTAAATCACAGCAAGATAAAACTGGTACACGAAAAACTAATGTCGCTGGAAAATTTAGTCATGCAATTGATAGCTCAAATTTATTAGATTTTAATTTTTCTTATTTAAGTGATGTTGCAACCGGTTTATATAAAATCCGAGATTATCTTCCACAAGATCGTGAACAGTATTTAGGGTCTGCTCGTTATCGTCATTTAGGTGAATCATCTGAATCGACGGTCGTTCTTTATAGCCGGATTGGCAGAATGGATGCCGATAGTGGAGATTCTGCCTCTAGAAATATTTTGTATAGAGGTAACTTTGATGATATGGAAAATGGCTTAAGAGCTCAAACTAGTCATTATATTGGAAGTCATCAAAAGTTGACATTTGGTGGTCAATATTCTGATAGTAGAATGACTATGATTAATAGTTACCCTGCTACTGTAGGTAGAAAACAAACTACAGATGGCAATATCAGATTGAGTGGTATTTTCTTGCAGGACGAATTTAATTATGGTCCACTCAATATTAATATTGCTGGTAGATGGGATTTATGGCAAACAGAGGGTAATTTTATAGATACCGATAGATCTGTAGCTGGGCAAGGTCGTTGGGATGAACGATCAAAAGATTCATTTTCACCTAAAGGTGGTTTCTCATATAAATTAACCGATGATCTTGTTGCTAGAGGCTCTATCGGTGAGTCGTTTAATACCCCTGATATATCTCAAATGTATGGTAATAGTCAGCGCAATGGTATTAATTCGTTCGGTAATCCAAGTCTTTCGCCTGAAACTGCGGTTTCAAGTGACTTAGGGCTTGATTATTATTTTGGTAAAAAAGCGTATATTAAGGGTACTTTATTTCATACTAGTGCTGAAGACTTTATTTCTAGCATAAATGTAATTCCTAGTTGCACTAGATTATGTAATTCTATAAAAACAAATTACGAAGGTGTAAGAGCGCAGGGTGCAGAACTTGAAGCAATGTGGAAAGCTACTGAATTATTAACCTTATATGCAAGTTATACTAAAACCGAATCTATAATTACTAAATATAGTAAAAGCCCTGCTTTAGTAGGTAAGAAACTGACTAATATACCAGCTGATCAAGCTAGTTTAAGGGCCGACTTTAGTCTGCCTTATGGTATTACTGCATTTGGCGCATTTAATTTTATTGGTGATAGATACTCTAATGAATCCAATACTACTAAGTATCAAGGATATTCAACCTATGATTTTGGTTTAACTAAAAGTCTATATAAAGATGTTACTGCTCGGATGACTTTTATGAATATTGGCAGTGATAAGTATGAGGGTATTGGCTATATTGCGCCTGGAGCAACTATGATGGGTGGTATAGTAGCCAAGTTCTAAAGTCGGAATATTTATTTTACATGGATGTTTTTTTTAGATGGTTAAGTTGTGAAAATTTTTTATCAATTAAGCGTTGTTTTTTTAATGCTAAGCAATAATGTTAATGCATTATCTTTGGATGATGAAATTATATTAACAAGTAGTTTTCTAGGTATTCCTGTGGTTTTGATAATTGCGAATATATTTCTTGCGTTATTGTTTATTGCTGTTTCAAAAGGTTTTAAATACTTAAGTGCAAGAAAGTCGTAATCTGTAAATGGAGGTTTTATTAAGTCGGTGTTTATGTATCGCGATGTTAAATGGAGCGAGTTTTTAAAATTTCATATAATAAATTTAAGGTTTTTAATTTAAAATTATTTGTAATGAATAAACTCAAATAATCGATACTGTTGCATCTTATGCTAACTTGAATGGCGCACAAGCCAGTTGGACAGTAAACGCTATTATCAAAGCAATTCAAGATAAATTAGCGGAAGGTGAGGCTGTTAAGTTGATTGGTTTTGGTAGTTTTGAAGTTAAACCGTGTGCAGCAACAGTGGGGCGTAATCCCAAAATCGGCGAGCCGATAACTTTACCTGCTGGTAAAAAAGTATCTTTCAAAGCTAGTAAGTTTTTTAGGGATCAATTGGGTAAGCTTTATCGTGTTGTATTTTTCCTCTATACAACACTCATTTTTTTAATTTAGAGGTTTATTTAGGTGATTTATGGATAAATTAACAGCGCTATCAATTAGTATTAGTGGCTTATCTGGTGTTGCTACTTTCTTAGCAGTAGGACCCGCAAGTGGAATATTTTTTATTTGGGCGGCAACTATCGCTTGGGCGGCTTATTTCTTTTTGGGAGCGACAAAAGAAGCGTTGAAAAGTACGATTATCTGTGGGATTTTTGGGGTGTTTATGGCTTGGGTAACTGCGGTTATATTAACTGAAACATCGACTGAAGCGGCACCGGGTTTTTCTGTGATGGCAGCAATTACCGTTGCAGTTGCGGTTTTAGTTTTATGTTTGGCAGCTAAAATTCCTCAATTAGCGACAATTCCAGCGAGTGTTTTGGGTTATTCTTGTACTTTTGCCTATTTACTTCAGACACCTGATAAATTGACTCAAGATGTATTATTTGGTGTTTCTTTGGATAATCCTTTATTGGTTATTTCAGTTTCGATTGTGGTCGGTACATTTTTTGGACAGTTTTCTGCTCAATTGGCCGCGAAACTGGAAAAACCTTAATTTATTAGCTGCGACAATTGGTCAAGTTTTAAATTAATACTGTTTATGTATTATATTGTTAATGCTTTAATCTAAAGCATTAATTTCCTCTCGCCTTTTCGGGCTTAGTCCCGATTTTTTTGATGAATAAGTATTTATGAGATTAATTTTTCTGTTTTTGTTTTGTTTTATAGCCAATTCTGCGGTTGCTGGAACTATTGCTAATGGTACTTGGGTACCAACAAATTGTGGCGAACAACCAAGCCCACCTATTATTGCTGATCAAGACGTTAAGTCATTTAATAAAAGCATGGATGGGATTGGTGATTGGCAAAATAAAACGAAAAACTTTTTTGAATGTTTAGTTAAAGAGGCCAATGCTGATAATGCGATTATTGCTGAGTCGGCTAATCGTGCGCAGGCCAATAATCAAAAAGTGGTTGAAACTTTAAATGCAACAATTGATGAAGCTGAGAAGAAGTTAAGCAAAAAATAAGTTGTTATGGAATGGGTATGCCTCCGATATACCCGACATGGATGTATTTGTAGTTGATTAGGAATGGTTTTCTTCCCCCCGAGAACCGACAGGGATGTATTTTTATAGTTGGCGAGGCAATCTCGCCAATTTCTGGTTTTATTCTAATTCTGACAGTACATTGAGCGCTTCTTGAATATTACTGACAGCGTGAATTTGTAGGTTTTTAATCGCTTCTTTAGGTTTATTGCTTTTAGGAATAATCGCCCGTTTAAAACCGTGTTTAGCCGCTTCATTTAAGCGCGCATGACCATTAGCGACAGGGCGTATCTCGCCATTCAATCCGACCTCACCAAAAAATACCGTGTCATAAGGAATAATTCGATCACGCAAACTTGACACTACGCCAACCATAATCGCCAAATCACTGCTGGTTTCGGTGACTTTGATGCCGCCAACCACATTGGCATAAATTTCATCGCTGGCGGTAAAAATCCCACCATGACGCGACAACACTGCTAATAACATGGCTAAGCGGTTTTGATCTAACCCCACCGCTAATCGGCGTGGGTTGCCGTATTGGCTTTCGGTAACTAAGGCTTGAATTTCCACCAGCAAGGGGCGGGTGCCTTCCCATAACACGGTAACCACACTGCCGGGGGAGGGCTTTTCTGAGCGTGATAAAAACATCGCTGATGGATTTTTGACTTCTTTTAAGCCATTGCTTTCCATCGCAAAAAAACCTAATTCCCCGACGCTGCCGAAGCGGTTTTTATCGGCGCGTAACACTCTAAAACGCGAGTCGTCTGTCGATGATAAAACCACTTGAGCATCAACGATATGACTCAAAGTCATCGGCCCAGCCAATGATTGATCTTTGGTGACATGACCGACCATAAAAATCGAGATGCCGGTGCGTTTGGCGTATTGGGTTAGATAGCTGGCGGTTTCGCGAACTTGCGAAACAGAACCCGGTGCAGAGTCAGAATCAGCGGTGTACATCACTTGAATCGAATCAATAATCACCACTTGCGGTTGTTCTTCGTCCAAAATTTGGCAAATTTGCTGTACTGAGGTTTCAGCCAGCATTTTGATTCCTGCGGTTGGCAAGCCTAAACGATGGGCGCGTTCGGCAATTTGCTGTAGCGATTCTTCACCAGATACATATAAAACTGGGCGTTGTTGTGCAATGTGGGCAATGGCTTGTAGCAAAATGGTGCTTTTACCTGCCCCCGGCGCACCGCCGATTAACACCACACTACCTTTGACGATGCCGCCGCCTAAGACGCGGTCAAACTCGCTTAAACCGGAGGATAGTCGTTCCGCTTGCGCCAAATTCACATCAGACAATAATTGCACTTGGCTACGTGAGCCAGCGTAACCGCTGTTATCACGGCTGGGTTTGCTGCTGCCAAGTTTGAGTTCTTTGATGGTGTTCCATTCGCCGCATTGATTACATTGCCCAGCCCAGCCCGGGTAATCGGTGCCACATTCGGTGCAGACATAAGCGGTTTTGGATTTTTTAGCCATCGTTATTTAGGTGTAGGGATGTTCGACAATCTGTACCCGCTGGGTGATGCCGCACAGCAGGGTGTAAGGGATGGTGTCAGCAAAGTGGGCGATTTCTTCAATCGCTAAACCGTCACCCCACAATGTCACAGGGTCGCCAATTTTGGCGTTGGCTTGGCTAGTTAAATCGACGGTAATCATATCCATTGAAACGCGGCCGATTAAAGGCACGCGTTGACCATTGACTAACACTGGTGCGCCGCTTCGGGTGTGGCGGTGATAACCATCGCCATAGCCAATCGACACTACACCTAGCCGTGTGTCACTTGCTGCTTGCCATGTGCCGCTATAACCAACGGTTTCGCCAGCAGCGACATTTTTGACCGCAATCAAGCGTGAATACAGATTCATAACTGGCTTCAAACCAAAATCGGCACCGGTTTTGCCAGCAAAGGGTGAGCAGCCGTAGAGCATTAAGCCCGGGCGCACCCAATCACTATTGACATTAGGCCAGCCGATAATCCCCGCTGAATTGGCGATGCTGCGTTGCCCTGGGTAATCGGCGGTGGCTTGATTGAATAATTCAACCTGTTGCCGAGTTTTGTCATCCAATAAATCATCGGCATTGGCAAAGTGGCTGATTAAGTT
>CAMCSF010000019.1 GCA_945877625.1 Methylomonas koyamae
GCCAAACCCTTAAGCGATAGTAAAATATCTGACTTATTGAATGAAAAAGGCATTAATGTCGCCCGGCGCACCATTGCAAAATACCGCGAGGCGATGTCAATTCCGTCCACTAGCCAGCGAAAACGGCTTATTTAATCCGTAGTTGGAAGCATATAAATAAAATTAGGAGTATTCCATGCAAGTGAGTATCACAGGCCATCACGTAGAAGTAACCGATTCATTAAAAGCCCATGTTGAGGAGAAAATCAGCAAATTGAAACGTCATTTTGACAACGTGGTTGATGTGCATGTCATTTTAACGGTTGAAAAATTAGAGCAAAAAGCAGAAGCCACTGTTCAAATCAGCGGTGCAAAATTGTTTGCTGAAGATGTGCAAGAAGATATGTATGCGGCTATCGACAATATGGTTGATAAATTAGACAGACAAATCGTTAAGCACAAAGAAAAAACCCAAGATCACCACCGCGGTTAAGCTTTTCAGCATTAGTTGATTATGAAGCTGGTTATCGTTAGCGGTTTGTCGGGGTCAGGAAAAAGTATCGCACTCGATACTTTGGAAGACTGTGGCTATTACTGCATCGATAACCTGCCGGTTTCTATGTTGGAAGATTTTATCGATAACGTCATGTTGGTCGATAAAGAAACCTACGATAAAACCGCGATTGGTATTGATGCCCGTAATCAGCGTCAAATGCTCGCCGATTTTCCTAGCAGTCTTGCTGTGATTCGCAGTAAAGAGATTGATTGTGAAGTGGTTTATATGCAGGCCGATGAGAATATTATTCTCAAGCGCTACAGCGAAACCCGCCGTCGTCATCCTTTAACTACCGCAAGCCGGCCTTTAAGAGAAGCGCTTGATATTGAACAACAAATGCTTCGCCCCGTCGCCACCTGTGCCGATATTTTGATTGATACCAGCTATACCCATTATCATCAGTTACGGGATTTACTAAAAAATCGGTTAGGGGAAAAAGGCAAAAGTTCTTTGTCGATTTTGTTTCAATCGTTTGGTTTTAAATACGGTATTCCTTTGGATGCTGACTTTGTCTTTGATGCCCGCAGTTTGCCGAATCCTTATTGGGCGCCAGAATTGCGAGGCTTAACTGGCAAAGACGTTGATGTGGCCAGTTTTTTACAGAATGAATCGTATGTAAAAGAGTTTTTACACGATATTAGTGATTTTATCGAACGCTGGGCGCCGCGTTTTGAATCGGATAACCGAAGTTATTTGACCATTGCGATTGGTTGTACTGGTGGTCAACATCGATCAGTTTATTTGGTCGAGTCTTTAAGCAAGCATTTTCAAACTATTACCTCCAACGTTATCGTCAGGCACCGCGAGTTGCGATAGCAGGATTTCATTCAATTGTCCTTTTTGGGTAACGATTTATGACGCTATCAGCCATCTCAGAAAATAACGCCAGCCTTTTAGCTCAAGCCACCGAGATTTTGGATTTTGGCTCCCAAGTTGATATTCGAAATTGGGTACATTCTTTATATCCTGCCGAAACCGCGCACATTCTTGAATCAATTGAGCCGGAACAAAGAGCCAAAATCTGGGCAGTCATACCGCCAAGTGTGATGGCGGAAATCTTGGTCGAAGTTAATGTCGCAGTCGGTAGTAGTTTGCTAAAAATCACCGATAGAAAGGATTTGATTGTGGCAACAGAACGATTAGCTTCTGATAGCGTTATCGATTTGTTGCATGTCTTACCCGAACCCTTGTTGTCACAAGTGCTTGAATCGATTGGGGTTCATAAGCGCAATGATATTGAAAAAGCCCTAAGCTACGAAGATCATACGGCCGGTAGCGTGATGCTGCAGGATGTATTAACGATTCGTGCCGATGTCAGTCTCGATGTTGTTTCTCGTTATTTACGCTTGCGTGGCAGTATGCCGGTTGCGACAGATAGTTTAATTGTCGTGGATCGAAATGAGCATTTCCAAGGCTTATTACCTTTAAATCAATTGCTCACGCGCGATCCGCATAGCAAAGTTGAAGAGGTTATGGATACGCGTAGCTCGGGTGTGTCGTTTCGAATGCCTACCCGTGATGTGGCGGCTTTGTTTGAGCGACGCAAATTATTGTCAGCACCTGTATTGGCTGACGATGGCAAGGTTGTGGGGCGGATTATCTTGGAAGATGTCGTGGCCTTAATTCGTAACGAAGCGGATCATTCGTTAATGAGTATGGCGGGCTTAAATGAAGCACAGGATATGTTTGAACCTGTGATTGATAGCGCTAAACGGCGCGCACTTTGGCTTGGGGTTAATTTATTAACCGCATTTTTAGCGGCATCCGTGATTGATTTGTTTGAAGCAACGATTCAACAGATAGTCGCTTTAGCAGTATTGATGCCGATTGTTGCCAGTATGGGCGGCATTGCCGGTAGCCAAACCTTAACTTTGGTTGTTCGTGGTTTGGCTTTGCGGCAGGTGACAGCATCTAATAGTGCAAAGCTATTAAACAAAGAAGTGTCTGTTGGCTTGGTGAATGGTTTAATTTGGGCGGTGGTGGTTAGTGTGGTTGCCGGTTTATGGTTCCATAATTCCCATATCGGTCTTTTATTGGGCGCTGCTATGTTAATTAATCTGGCATTTGCTGCTGCAGCTGGGGTATTGATTCCAGTGATGCTTGATAAAATGGGAATCGATCCGGCTTTAGCGGGCGGGGTGTTGTTAACCACCGTGACCGATGTGGTTGGCTTTATGGCATTTTTGGGCTTGGCAACGCTGTTTCTGCTGTAAACCGCCATGATTTTTTAGTTTGAAAATGGTAGTATCTAGACACACGTAATTGCCGAATCTTTCCTTATCTGATGACAATCGAATCGCCCTCAGCAAAAAAAACGGCTTTAGAATTTAAAAGCACTTCGCTTACAACGCCTGCTTTGGTGTTACTTAGTCACGATTTAGATAATATTGATCAACAACTTGCCGAAAAAGTCAGTCAGGCTCCTGAGTTTTTTAAAAATTCGCCTTTGCTGATTGATTTGCAAAAACTGAATGCCAAAGAAATAGGAATTGAGGTCGCGGCAATTGTCGAGTTGGTTCGTAAACACGGTTTTATGCCGATTGGTATTCGTGGCGGCACTGAGCAACAAAATCAGCAAGCCTTAGCGATTAATTTGCCGAGCCATTCAATTCATAGCCAAAATACACCATTAGTTGATAAGCCATCGACCAAGCCCGTCGTTGCTGATGCCAAACCGGTCGTCGAAGCTACTCAAACTGTCGAAAATAAATTAATTACCCAACCAGTTCGTTCAGGACAACGTGTCTATGCAAAAGGCGATTTGATTGTGACCGCGACGGTTAGTGCGGGCGCTGAAATCATGGCTGAGGGCAATATTCATGTCTATGGTTCATTGCGCGGTCGTGCATTAGCCGGAGTGCTGGGGAATACAGACAGTCGGATTTTTTGTTCAGATTTACAAGCTGAATTGGTTTCAGTGGCGGGTATTTATAAGCTAAAGGATGATTTGGCGGCATATCCACCACAAACACCGATTCATATTAGTTTGAAAGATCAAACTCTCGATATTAAAAATATTTAAGCTTTTCTTGGAGAAAAACATTGGCCAGAATTATCGTAGTTACATCAGGGAAAGGTGGTGTTGGTAAAACCACTACTAGTGCGGCGATTGCCATGGGATTGGCAAAACGTGGGCATAAAACCGCTGTGATTGATTTTGATGTGGGCTTGCGTAATCTTGATTTGATTATGGGCTGTGAGCGTCGTGTTGTTTATGATTTGGTTAATGTGATTAACAATGAAGCAACATTGAATCAGGCATTAATTAAAGATAAACGTTGCGAGCAATTATACATTTTGCCTGCTTCGCAAACTCGCGACAAAGATGCCTTAACCACTGAAGGTGTCGGCAAAATTTTGGAGGAGTTGTCTAAAGACTTTGCCTATATCGTTTGTGATTCACCGGCTGGTATCGAACGTGGTGCGACGATGGCGATGTATTTTGCCGATGATGCTTTTGTGGTCACTAACCCTGAAGTTTCTTCAGTGCGAGATTCTGACCGTATGCTAGGGATTTTATCTAGCAAATCGCGCCGCGCTGAAAAAGGTGAAGATCCTATCAATGAGTTTTTGTTGTTAACACGTTATTCACCAGAGCGAGTGAGATTAGGTGAAATGCTAAGTGTTGAGGATGTTCAGGACATTTTGTCGCTAAAACTGTTGGGAGTTATCCCAGAGTCAAAATCAGTGCTTAATGCGTCTAACTCAGGAACGCCTGTAATTCTTGATGAAGAAAGTGATGCTGGTCAAGCCTACAGTGACATTGTTGCGCGTTACTTAGGTGAAGATAAACCACATCGATTTATTGAAGAGAAAAAGGGGTTGTTCAGCAAAATTTTCGGGAGTAAGTAATGAGTCTCTTGGATTATTTTCGATCGTCAAAACCAAATTCAGCTTCTTTAGCAAAGGAGCGTTTGCAGATACTGGTTGCGCATGAGAGAACATCGCGCAATCAACCCTCTTATTTGCCCGCTTTGCAAAGGGAGATAATGGAAGTAATTCGCAAGTATGTGAATGTTGATCAGGATGCGATTACAGTGCATTTTGATCAAGAGGGTAATCAAGAAACTTTAGAGTTGAATATTGTTTTACCCGAAGATCGTTAATTTCGATCTTAATTGCTGGATTTTCTAGTTTTCTAATGTATTTACTAACCAATGAGAGGTGGATATGACTGATGTTATCGGTGAATTAGCTGGACAAGTTTGGCAATATTTGGATGAAAATGGTGAGGCTAGTGTCAATAAAATTATGACTGATACGGGCTTGGGGAAAAATGAAATCCAACGTGCAATAGGTTGGTTGTCTAGGGAAGGTAAATTGTCGATTGAGACTAAAGGACGTATGGAAACGTTGTCTTTGATTTAAAGTATTTCACTAAAGCCTCGCTTAAGATTGGTGAGTTAAAAATACGCTGCATGCCTTTAATTGCAGTGTTTGCCAATTTTAACGAGGTTTTTTCTTGCTTTATTAGTTTGTATAAAACAAACAAAACTTTGTTTCTCAGTTTTTAGTCAACTGATGAAATAGGTGTGTAATTACTAATAATAAAAATTCTATATTCCACCATCGGAGTTGTTTTCTCGAAATGAAAGCCAAAATAGCCACTTTTATATCTTTAGTATTTCTGGTTGCAGTCAACTTAGGAATTTGGTCGTATGTGAACAATCCGTTGCAGCTACCGTCATGGAATAAAACCATGATGGGTTTAACCTTTAGCCCTATGCGGCGAGATTCAAATCCAAGAAAAGGTATTTATCCAACTAAAGAACAGATTTCTGAAGACGTTGCGCTATTGGTTGGTAAAGCGCATTCGATTAGAACTTACACTTCGTTAGAAGGGATGGAAGTGGTGCCTGAGTTGGCCGCCAAATATGGTGAGCATTTGGCGATGGGCGCTTGGATTGACGATGATCTTGAAAAAAACCGTCGTGAGATTGAGAGTCTGATTAATTTAAGCAATCAATATCCAAAAGCGATTGTTAGAACTATCGTTGGTAATGAAAGCTTGTTGAGAGGCAACGTCGAAGTTCCACAATTGATTGAATATATCCGCGAAGTTAAAAAACGTACATGGAAACCCGTCAGTACCTCAGAAACTTGGGATCAATGGAAGTTACATCCTGAGTTAGCGAATGAGGTCGATTTTATCGCGGTGCATATCTTGCCTTATTGGGAGGGGATTGCGCTTGAGAATGCCGTTGATTATGTGTTCGAGCGTTATCGCGATTTACAGCAAACCTTTCCCGGTAAGCAAATTGTCTTAACCGAGGTGGGTTGGCCATCAGATGGTCAGCCTTATAAACATTCGACAGCCTCTTTAGCGAATCAAGCTAAATTCTTACGTGAATTTTTAAATCGCGCGACTGAAGAAAACATTATTTATTACGTTGTTGAGGCATTCGATCAACCTTGGAAAATTCAGATTGAAGGTAGTGCTGGTGCTTATTGGGGCTTGTTTAATGTTGATAGACAGCCTAAGTTCCCAATGGAAGGCGATGTATTAGCTAACCCGAGTTGGCAAAACTGGGCAACAGGCGCAGCCTTGTTCAGTATTATTTTAATGGCAGTGTTTTTGTTTACTCGTAAGAGCTTGAAATTAGCAGGAAAATTCTTTTTCGGGATTATTGCTAACTTGGCAGCCTCTGTGTTGTTTTGGTCGGCATCAATCGCCGCAGCGCAATATCAGACTGGGTTTTCGGTGGTGTTTTGGGCTATCTTGTTAATGATGCAAGCAATGGCTATTTTGGTGTTGTTAACAGAAAGCTTGGAATTGTCTGAGGTACTGTGGCACAGAAAAGGCCGTCGCACCTTTGCCCCATTAAAGCCGAGTGCTGATTTTAAATATCCTAAAGTTTCGATTCATTTGCCAATTCATAATGAGCCACCGGAAATGGTGCGCAAAACATTAACAGCCTTGGCGAAGGTTGATTATCCAAATTATGAAGTGCTAATTATGGATAACAACACTAAAGATCCCGATATTTGGCAACCGGTTCAGGCTTATTGCCAAGAGCTGGGCGCTAAATTTCGCTTCTTCCATCTTGATAATTGGCCAGGCTATAAAGCCGGTGCGATTAACTATGCTTTAACGAATACCGCCGAAGATGCTGAAATTATTGCGGTTATCGATAGTGATTACATTTTATCGCCTGATTGGTTAAAGTCGATGGTGCCGTATTTTGATCAAGAAAATGTTGGTTTTGTGCAGTCACCGCAAGATTATCGCGATTCAAATCAAGGCGCATTTAAAGAGATTTGTTATTGGGAATATGCCGGTTTCTTTAATATCGGTATGGTGCAGCGTAACGAATACAACGCCATCATTCAGCATGGCACCATGACAATGGTTCGCAAATCAGCATTTGAGAAAGTTGGACCTTGGGGTGAATGGTGTATTTGTGAAGATAGTGAATTAGGCTTGCGTTTATATGAAGCCGGTTATGATTCGGTTTATTGCAAAGAATCATTCGGTCGTGGCTTGATGCCGGATACTTTTTCAGGCTATATGACTCAGCGTTTCCGTTGGGTTTATGGCGCGATGCAGATTATTAAGCGTCACTGGCGTCATTTCTTGCCGAATAAAAAATCAGCATTAACGTCGGCTCAGCGCTATTACTTTGTTGCTGGTTGGTTGCCTTGGTTCTCGGATGCTTTAGCATTATTGTTTACCATGACTAGCTTGGTGCTGACGGCGATGATTGTCAGTGATCCTTTGCACAGTGAATTGCCGGTGGGTGCGTTCTTGTTGCCAACCATAGGCTTGTTTGCTTTCAAAGTGTTGCGAGGTTTATGGTTATACAAAGCGCGTGTTGCCTGTTCAATGTTTCAGGCATTGGGGGCGGCTTTGGCTGGATTATCACTGACTCACACGGTGGCAAGAGGCACTTTGCAGGGCTTGTTTACCTCAGGTAAGCCATTTATGCGTACACCAAAGTATGAAGAACAAGGGCCTTTGATCGCGGGTTTATTAGTCATTTGGCAGGAGTTGCTGTTATTGGCTTTGTTAATTGCTGGTATTGTCGCAATGCGTTCAGTCGAGCATTTTGATAATTTGAGTGGGCGTCTCTGGGTTGCTGTTTTGGCTGTGCAGGCAGTGCCCTATGTAGCAACTTTATTAACCATTTTAATTAGCGTTGCGCCTAATTATTTGCCGGGTAAAAAATTGTCGGCAGATGAGTTGGATGTTGATTAAACTGGAATGAAATCGGCCTAAAATAATTAAACACTACTTATTTTGGGCCTTAAAACTGAGGTTTTTTTGAATATTTTTAGTCGCTTAGGAAGTGTGTCTTAATGCTTGTTAGGCGATAAAAAAACTATATTTATCAGTGTGTTGGGTTTTTATTTGATGACTGAGTTTTTATGGTTAGCCATTAATGTGATTTTAAAGCTTAAATTGAATTGATTTTTGCTTTGACAAAGGCAATAGCTATGTATAATGGCACTGATTTAGCAAGGTAATCGTTGTCGCTTTACACGTCTTCCACTACCCGCTTTATTCACCACCCCTGTAACACGCCAGCAATGGCAATTTTAAAAGTAAGAGAGATTTATGTCAGTACAAGTAGAAGGCAAAGTAAAATGGTTTAACGATGAAAAAGGCTTCGGCTTCATCGAGCAAGAAGGCGGCAAAGATGTATTCGTACATTTCAGCGCTATCAATGGCAACGGTCGTAAAACCTTGAAAGAAGGTCAACGCGTTACTATGGAAGTAACTACAGGTCAAAAAGGCCCACAAGCTGAAAACGTAACTCCGTTATAAGCTTAGGTCAAATAGAAAAGCCGCCGAAAGGCGGCTTTTTTTTGCCTAAAGAAAGGCTTACAGTTCTCTTCTGCCGTTAAAGGCGTGTGATAGCGTGCTGCTATCAATAAATTCTAATTCGCCGCCCATCGGTATGCCATGAGCGATGCGAGTGCAGCGAATTTGGTGGCGTGTTGCGACTTCGCTGAGAAAGTGAGCGGTTGCTTGGCCTTCTACGGTGGAGTTGGTGGCTAAAATCATTTCTTTTAACTCACCATTGCCCATGCGTTGCTCTAATTCGGCAAAGCCTAATTGATTTGGGCCAATGCCATCTAATGGCGATAGGCGGCCATGAAGTACAAAGTATTTGCCTTTGAAGTTAGTGGCTTGCTCAATCACCCAGACGTCAGCGGGACTTTCAACTATGCAAAGCGTGTCATTATCTCTGAGCGGATTGCTGCAAATAGAACACAGGTTATCTTCAGTCAATGTTCTGCATTGTTGGCAAAAGCCGACTTCTAACATGGCTTTGCCAAGAATTTGACTTAATTGCTGTCCACCATCTCGATTGCGCTGCAATAAATGAAACGCCATGCGCTGGGCTGATTTGGTGCCAACGCCTGGTAAACAGCATAGGCTTTGGATTAATTCTTTGACTAAGCCTTGGTTATGCATGGTTAGAATGGCATTTGAAAACCAGGAGGTAAAGGCATGCCGGCGGTAACTTCTGCCATTTTCTCTTTTTTCACTTTATTGACTTTGTGAACCGCGTCATTAATCGCAGCGGCAACTAAGTCTTCCAGCATATCTCTATCATCACCGACTAAAGACGGGTCGATGCTCACTTTACGCGCTTCGCGTTTGCCATTCATGATAATGGTGACTAAACCACCGCCAGATTCGCCTTGAACTTCGATAGTTGCCAATTCTTCTTGGGCTTGTTTGAAGTTGTCTTGCATCTTTTGGGCTTGTTGCATGATGCTGGCAAGAGGGTTTTTCATGATAACTCCGATCGTTAATTAATTGGCTCAATACTGCCAGGCATAATTCTGGCGCCAAAGTTTTCTTTTAAGTTATTGATATTGGCGTCGGCATTGATAGCATCGACTGCGTTTTGTTGTTGGTTTTCTTTAGCTTGTTGCATTTCTAGTGCCGGTGTCATTTGTGGTGTAGCTTGTGAGCTAATCACCAGTTTCAATGGTTTGCCGTAGTATTTTTCTAATGCCGCTTTCAAGTTTTCTTCGGCTTTTGTGCCGACTTGCTGAAATTTCGGATCAAGCAGTAATCGACAAGTATTGTCTTCGATGCTATCGAGTACGCAATTATTGGCAAGTTCTTTGG
This sequence comes from Methylomonas koyamae, assembly GCA_945877625.1. Taxonomy (GTDB): domain Bacteria; phylum Pseudomonadota; class Gammaproteobacteria; order Methylococcales; family Methylomonadaceae; genus Methylomonas; species Methylomonas koyamae_C. Next base: position 9,621 of record CAMCSF010000019.1, read on the forward strand.
TGCGACCGCTGATATTAATCGCTTTAATAATCTCCGACCATTGGTTTAATTCAGGCTTAGCAACCGCTGGGCTTGGTTGTGCTGCAATGGCTATTGGCGTGCTTGGTTTGCTAGTCGTGGTTGTATTGGTTTTAGCGGGAACTAATTTGAGTGTTGACGGTTGGCTGGCGGTTGTTTGAGGACGGAATACTAGCATCCGTAACATCACCATCTCAAAGCCACTGCGTGGGTCTGGGGCAAGCGCAAGATCGCGTAAACCAATTAAGCCAATTTGATAATACAACTGTAAATCTTCGGGTGAGATGCTTTGCGATAGTTTATTAATTAACTCTGCATCAAATTCAGCGTCAGTAAAGTGAGTAATTTGCTGATTGATGGCGACGCGATGCAAAACTTGTAACAGTTGCTGCAAAATATCTGCGTAATCGGGGCTTAATTCGGCAAGTGAGGCAATCGTTGTGAGTAGGGTTTGGCTATTAGCGGTGGCTAGCGCTTCAAGAATGTCATGAATGGGCTGTTGGGCGACCGTGCCGAGCATGCCGGTTACGGCTTCGGTATTGACTTGGCCACTACCGTAGACGATGGCTTGGTCAAGCAAACTCAATGCATCGCGTAAACTGCCGTCAGCTGCGCGCGCGATCATCTTTAATGCGGATGTTTCAAAGCCAATGGCTTCTTGTTCCAAAATAAACTGTAATTGATTGTTAATCTGGTCAGGCAATAAGCGTTTCAGATTAAATTGTAAGCAGCGTGACAAGACTGTCACAGGGATTTTGTGCGGATCTGTGGTTGCAAGCAAAAACTTTACATGAGCGGGCGGTTCTTCTAGGGTCTTTAGCAAAGCATTGAAGCTATGGCCAGACAACATGTGAACTTCGTCAATGAGATAGATTTTGTAGCGGCCTTGGTTGGGTGCGTATTGGACGTTGTCCAGTAGGTCCCGGGTATCTTCAACTTTGGTGCGAGATGCGGCGTCGACTTCGATTAAATCCATAAATCGACCTTGCTCAAAATCACGGCAAACCGCGCATTCTCCGCAAGGATTAAAATCTTTCAGGTTTTCGCAATTAATCGCTTTGGCTAAAATGCGGGCGACAGTGGTTTTGCCAACGCCTCGAGTGCCAGTGAATAGATAGGCATGATGCAATCTGTCATTTTGTAAGGCATGAATCAGTGATTGACTGACATGCTCTTGACCGACAAGTTGAGTGAAGTTGCTGGGACGCCATTTTCTGGCAAGAACCTGATAAGCCATTAGCAACGCAGAAAGGGAAGTTTTGGGCGGCTACTGTGCCAGCCACATCCCGGCACACGAATCTGCTGCTACCGTTGCTCCCTTCCGGGCCTGGCGGGGTTTACAGCGTATCGTTGCGAGAGGACCGACACAGTAACCATAAAACATCAGCTGAAAGCTGAAGAACCGACATTATGCTTAAATTTGGCCAATTAAGCAACCGCTATTGTTGATTTTCATGCAATAAGCGGTTATTGAACTTGTGCTGCAGGAAACAGCGTTGCAATAGAATGACCAAAAGCGGTGCCGAATTTGCCTGCTAATCGATCCATTAAATGCTCTTGCGGGGTAAAGTTGACTTGATCCTCAACCCCAAACACTTCCCGCGACACTGAGTCTACACTGCCAAAACCATCAGCCAACCCCAGTCTGACACCTTCAGAACCGGTCCAAACTAAGCCCGAAAACATCTCAGGCGCCTCGGTTTCTTTTAAACGTTGGCCACGACCATCACGCACAGCTTGGATAAATTGTTGATGTACCTGATCTAGCAAGGATTGCATATGTTTGGTTTCTTGGCTTTTGACCGGTAAAAACGGGTCAAGCATCGCCTTATGTTCACCAGCAGTTAATAATCGACGCTCAACGCCGAGTTTCTCAAGGACATGAGTAAAACCAAAGCCGTTCATAACGACACCAATTGAACCGATAAGACTGGCTTGATTAACAAAAATTTTGTCACTAGCTGCCGCAATATAGTAGCCACCCGAAGCGCAGATGTCGCCAACGACTGAGTAAATTGGCAAATCGGGGTGTAGTGTTTTCAAGCGTTTAATTTCGTCGTAAACATCCGCCGCTTGCACCGGGCTACCGCCTGGAGAATTGATGTTTAAGATAATGCCTTTAGTATTTTGATCGCTCGCCGCATTGCGTAAGCCTGTGATGATGGCATGTGCATTAGCCGATTCGCCTTCTGCAATCATTCCCAACACATCAACCACCGCCGTATGTTGGCCATTGCTTGACATCTCGGACTCGAAATTGGGATAGGCAACAATCAATAACAATGCCAAAAAATAACTGAAGGTCAGTAATTTAAAAAATATACCCCAGCGGCGAGTGGTTTTTTGTTCATTCAGTGCGGCGAAAGCCAGTTGTTCTAAAACCTTTCTTTCCCACTCAGGTTTTACCGATTCTGTGGTTGGGTTTTCTTGTTGATTGTCCATATTAAAACCTCTTAAAGAATATCCATTAAGTCAGTGGGATATTGCAGGCAGCGTAAGGGCTGATATTCGAGCAATACTGATTCAGGATGAGCGCCACAGCTTACCCCGATTGAAGCAACTTGTGCATTTAAAGCCATTTGCAAATCATGAATCGAATCACCGACCATTAACGTGCGTTGTTTGCTAACCCCTAATTCCGCGACAATTTCATCAATCATTAGCGGATGAGGTTTAGATGCGGTTTGGTCAGAACTGCGGGTAGTGCAAAACAAATTGGCAACGCCGGTGCCTTCAATCGCTTGAGCTAAGCCGCTGGATTTTTTACCGGTGGCGACCGCTAATCGATAGCCGTCTTGTTTAAAGCGTTGCAACATTTCATAAACCCCAGGAAATAAATCATCGCGGCTGATTTGTTTAGAAAAAAAAGTTTCGCTGTAATCAGTGACTAATTTTTTTTGAGTTTCGCTATCAATACTTGGAAATAAGGTCTTGATCGCGTTTTCGATACTCAGGCCAATAATATCTTTAGCCGCTTGCGCAGCGGGGATAGGGCAATTGTGGTTAGCGGCAGCATTTTGGATGCAATGCACAATCCAATCGATTGAGTCGACTAAAGTGCCATCCCAGTCAAAGATAATTAAATCAAAGCGGTTTTTCATGGTTCAGTAAATCTTGTAAATCGTCGGGTAGCGGCGCGGTAAAGTGAAGCGGCTCGCCGGTGACAGGGTGGTTAAAACGTAATTGTTCGGCATGCAAAAACAGGCGTTTATAGCCGCGTTTTTTAAAGCCTTTATTAGTGGTCTCTTCGCCATAGCGATCATCGCCAATAATCGGATGCCCCAGCCAAGCGGCATGGACCCTGATTTGATGGGTGCGACCGGTTTTAGGGGCAGCATGGACTAAAGTGGCATCTTGAAACTGCTTCAAACGGGTAAATAAAGTTTCAGCCGATTTACCCGCTTTATTTACCGATACCATGCGCTCACCGGATAAGCCGATATTTTTCAGCAATGGCACATCAACCACTTGTTTCTTGCGTTGATACTGTCCGGCAAGCAAGGCAATGTAAGTTTTTCTAACCCCGTCGCCACGAAAAAACCCGTGTAATACCTTTAACACTGAGCGTTTTTTAGCAATCAGCAAGCAACCTGAGGTTTCTTTATCGAGTCTATGCACCAGCTCCAGAAATTTCTGCTGAGGCCTGATTTGGCGCATCGCTTCGATAATTCCAGAATCGACCGTGCTTCCGCCATGTACCGCAAAGCCAGAAGGTTTATTTAAAACAATAAATCCCTCGTCTTCATAAATAATCTGGTTTTCAAGATTAAAGCGTAAGGCGGGTTGGATGATGATTTCATCTTTTTTTTCAGCTACTCGTACAGGCGGTACTCTAACGATGTCACCGATTTTTAGCTTATAACTGACCTCTACTCGACCCTTATTAACCCTCACTTCGCCTTTGCGGACAATTCGGTAAATGCGAGTTTTAGGTACACCTTTTAGATAACTAATCAGGAAATTATCCAAGCGTTGCTCGGCATTGGCTTCGCAGATTTCGATGTGTTGGACTTGAGGAGAAGGGGCGTTTGATTCGTGATTCATGCTTTAAATGATAACAAACATAACCACAGCCCATGTTTAAAATTGCTGGGGTGGATAAAGATTGTTATATTAGCCCAGTTTATCTATTGATAGACGATATTAAAAATTGAAGACAATGATCAAAAGCAATTGCTTGGATCAATCCAAAGAATTTTTTAGGGTTTTATCGCTCAACCCATGATGAGCGACTTGTGTCCTAAGCTATAGCGTTCGAAATAACAGAGTCCCCCCACAATCAGCGTCGCCCTCGGAATACCGAATTTGCTGCAAACACAGTCTTTTTGTCGTTTAAATCAGCCTGGCCGCTTCTTTTTGCAACGTTGGGAATCGCTAAATTTGCGATCACTTAGCCTGTTTAACCTCTAGTTAGGATTCATACAAAAAAGGATAATTTAATGAAAAGAATGCTTATCAACGCCACGCAGCCTGAAGAGCTGCGCGTCGCTTTGGTAGATGGTCAAAAACTCTATGATTTTGACATCGAAGTTCCATCGAAAGAACAAAAAAAATCCAACATTTACAAAGGTATCATCACTCGCGTAGAACCCAGTTTAGAAGCGGTTTTTGTTAATTACGGCGCAGAAAAACACGGATTTCTACCGTTCAAAGAAATCGCCCCCGAATACAAAATGGGCGATGGCGATACGCCAAGCAAAAGCAATATTCACGAAGGCCAAGAAATTGTTGTTCAGATTGAAAAAGAAGAACGTGGCAACAAAGGCGCGGCGCTAACAACCTACATCAGCTTGGCTGGTACCTACTTGGTATTGATGCCAAACAATCCCAAAGCAGGTGGTATTTCCAGACGTATCGAAGGCGATAATCGCAGCGAATTACGCGAAACCATGGCGGCATTAGAAATTCCAGAAACCATGGGATTGATTATCCGTACCGCCGGCTCGGATAAAAATGTTGAAGAATTACAGTGGGACTTAAACTACCTGCTACAACTTTGGGAAGCGATTGATCGCTCCAGCGCAGAACAATCAGCACCGTTCTTAATTTTCCAAGAAAGCAACGTGATTATTCGTGCTTTGCGCGACCATTTACGTGGTGACATTGACGAAATTCTGATCGACCAAGAAAGCGCCTTCAAACTGGTAACCAACTTCTTGAAACAGGTGATGCCTCATAACCTGAACAAAGCCAAGTTGTACCAAGATAGCGTGCCATTATTCAGCCGCTACCAAATCGAAACCCAAATCGAAATGGCTTACAAACGCGAAGTTAGCTTGCCGTCTGGTGGCTCTATCGTGATTGACCATACCGAAGCTTTAACTTCAATCGACATCAACTCAGCTCGTGCCACCAAAGGTAGCGATATTGAAGAAACCGCGCTGAACACCAATTTAGAAGCGGCGGATGAAATTGCTCGCCAATTGCGTTTACGCGACTTGGGCGGCTTGTTCGTGATTGATTTCATCGACATGATGTCGAACAAAAATCAGCGCGATGTTGAAAACCGCTTACGTGATGCTTTAAAAATTGACCGCGCACGAATTCAAACTGGCCGTATTTCGCGATTTGGTTTGATGGAAATGTCCAGACAACGTCTGCGCCCATCATTAGGCGACTCCACCCAATTGACCTGCCCACGTTGTAAGGGCCAAGGCACGATTCGTAATGTCGAATCTGTGACGCTGGCGGTGTTGCGTTTAATCGAAGAAGAAGCGATGAAAAAAGGCACCGAGCGGGTAATTGCTCACTTGCCAATCGATTGCGCGACTTTCTTGTTGAATGAAAAACGTGCGGCTATCCAAGAATTAGAAGCACGCTTAAAAGTCAGCATTGTTGTTTTGCCAAGTAAACATTTAGATACACCGGCTTACGACATCGAGCGGATTAAATCGGTGGAAGCAGGCGACGATAAGACCAGTCATCAATTCCTCAAACTTGAAGAAAATGTGGTGCCTGAGTTTGTTAAACACAGCACAGCTAAGGTCGAAAAAGCAGCCGTTAAAGAGTTTTTGCCGGACGCACCCGCGCCGGTTCAAAACAAAAAAACTTCAAGCAGCTTAATTCAACGCTTCTGGCAAAAACTGGTTGGCACTAAAGCTAACGATGTTGTTGAAAATGCGGAAAAAACTGGCGAAGAAAAACCAAGAAATCCGCGCCACAATAATAACCGTCGAGATCGCCAAGACCGTCAGGATCGTCCAGCGGGTCGTAACAATAATCAACGTCGCAACAACAATAAACGCCAAGGCAATCCAAATCAGAATGTCAATAATGCGCCAGTTGCAGAAGAAGTAAGTAATACAGTGGCTGTTGTAGAACCTGTGCAACCGGTTGTTGAGAATTTGGAAGTAACGGCAGAAAACGCGCCTAAGAACGCTAATCCGAATCAAGAGCGTGGGCCAAGACGCGGTCGTAATCGTCGTCGCAATAACAACCGTAACAATGGTGAAAGACGTCAAGAAGGCGCTAATCATGCTGAAAACGCTGGCGAGCAAGGTGAAGACCGACGTCCAGCTGCACAAGTGCCGGATAGCGATAATCAACCACGCTCGTATGCCAATGAGTTTGCAGAACGTAGCAATCGTCAGGAAGTGCGCGAAAATGCTCCAGCTCCAGCTCCAGCTCCAGCTCCAGCTCCAGCTCCAGCTCCAGTAGCAGAGCCAAGACAGCCGCGTGAAGAGCCGTCACAGGCTAAACCACAGGCATCAGCAGAAGAGTAATCCAACCTTGGCAGAGTTAGGTATCAACCTAGCTCTGCCAATCCAGTTTATTTGTATTTCACTTGAACGGCGTCAGCCGAGACTAAACGTCTTAGTCTAATCAACAACTCATCATTAGGATGAACCCGCCAATCTTCGCCTAGTTGCACTGTCGCTTTGGCGGTTCCGGTACTGTATTCAATAAAAATCGGGCATTGACCGCCACAGAACGGCGCTAAGGTGTCTTGAAGTTTTTGTAGAAATTCAGGTTGTGGGCTAGGGCTAAGCCAGTCAATGCTTATCCCGCGCGCAAACATATCCCGCGCTTGTTCCATGCTATAAACTTTTTCCGCCGTCATTCGCAACGAACCACTGAAATCATCAATAGCTAAAGCGCCTTCAGCGACTAACAAAGTGTCTTTCGATAATAAATCGCGGTAGCTGTCGTAAATCTTGCTAAAAGCAGCCACTTCTAAACGTCCGGTGCGGTCATCCAAGGTAGCAAAGCCCATCATTTTGCCTTGCTTGGTCTGACGGGTACGCATCTCCACCACTAAACCTGCTACGCGCCCTTCCATTTTGCCTTTTGAGCGCTCGGCGTCGGCTTGCAAACTCGCTAAACTGCCGTGAGTAATATGCTTGAGTTCGGGTAAATATTCGGCAATTGGGTGGCCGGTTAAGAATAAACCTAAGGTTTGTTTCTCGGCTTCGAGCTTTTCTTTTTCGCTCCAAGGCTCAACAAAAGTTGAATAAGCATCAGCTTCGTTAGCGCTACTTTCAATTTCAACCGCAATCCCAAACAAATCATTTTGGCCAGTTTCTGCCATTTTGCCGTGTTGTTCGGCAACCCGTAAGGCAGTGGTTAATTCGGCTAAATGTGCGGCGCGATTGGGATCAATGTTATCCAACGCCCCGGCGCGAATTAAGGCTTCTAAGACTCGACGATTGACTTTGCGTAAATCAACCCGTTTGCATAAATCGTATAAGCCTAAAAACGGCCCATTACTAATGCGTTCTTTTAATAAATCCTCAATCGCTGATTCGCCAACGCCTTTAATCGCGCCGATGCCGTAAACAATCTGATTTTTGTCGTTTACCGTAAAGCGATAATTAGAAATATTGATGTCCGGCGGGTTAATTTCTAATTTCATTTCCCGACATTCATCAATCAATACCACCACTTTGTCGGTGTTATCCATATCTGACGACATCACCGCCGCCATAAATGCCGCCGGGAAATGGGCTTTTAGCCAAGCGGTTTGGTAAGCAACCAAGGCATAAGCGGCTGAGTGCGATTTGTTAAAACCATAGCCAGCAAATTTCTCCATCAAATCGAAAATATAAGTCGCAATCGACTCATCAATTTGATTCGCCACCGCACCGGTAGTGAAAATTTCCCGTTGCTTAGCCATTTCCTCGGGTTTTTTCTTACCCATTGCTCGCCGCAACATATCCGCGCCGCCCAGCGTATATCCCGCCATGTCACGGGCAATTTGCATCACCTGTTCCTGATACAAAATGACCCCGTTGGTGGGTTTTAGAATCGGCTCCAGCAAAGGGTGGGCGAATTCGGCTTTAGCGCCGTGTTTGACGTTGATGTAGTCATCGACCATCCCAGATTCCAACGGCCCTGGACGAAACAGCGCCACCAAAGCGATGATGTCGTCAAAACAATCGGGCTTTAGCTTTTTAATCAGCTCTTTCATGCCGCGAGATTCCAGCTGGAACACCGCGGTGGTTTGGGCGTTTTTTAATAGCTCATAACTGGGCAAGTCATCACGGGGAATTTGGCTAATATCAATCAGGGTTTCGCCTTGTTGCTGGCGCTTGTGATTGATGGTTTTTAGCGCCCAATCAATGATGGTCAGAGTTCGTAGCCCTAAAAAGTCGAACTTGACCAAGCCGACCGCTTCAACGTCGTCTTTATCAAATTGGGTGACCAAGTTGCCGCCGCCTTGTTCGCAATATAACGGTGCAAAGTCGGTGAGTTTGGTTGGCGAAATCACCACGCCACCAGCGTGTTTACCAGCGTTACGGGAAATGCCTTCCAGCGATAGCGCCATGTCGATTAAGGTTTTCACCTCTTCTTCAGTGTCATAAAGCGCTTTTAAGTCAGGGCTGTCCAGTAAGGCTTTGTTCAGCGTCATGCCGATTTCAAACGGAATTAGTTTAGCTAAGCGGTCAACAAAGCCATAAGCGAAGCCCAGCACTCGTCCGACGTCGCGGATAACCGCTTTAGCCGCCATCGAACCGTAAGTGATAATCTGCGAGACATGGTCGCGGCCATAATGTCTGGCCACATAATCAATCACCTCGTCGCGGCGATCCATGCAAAAGTCGATGTCAAAGTCGGGCATCGAAACCCGCTCAGGATTGAGAAAGCGCTCGAACAGCAAATCAAATTCAATCGGATCAAGGTCGGTAATTTTTAGTGCATAAGCTACCAAGGAACCGGCACCGGAACCCCGCCCAGGTCCGACTGGAATATCGTTGTTTTTAGCCCATTGGATAAAGTCAGCAACAATCATGAAATAGCCGGGGAATCCCATTTGGCAAATCACGTTTAGCTCAATTTCCAAGCGTTGATCGTAAGTTTTGCTGTTTTCCTCGAAACTGCCGTTGCCGATTGGCGCATATTGAACCAAGCGTTGTTCCAAACCTTGCTTTGAGGCTTGGCGAAAATAATCATCCAGCGTCATGCCTTCTGGCACGGGAAAATCGGGTAGGTAGTTTTCGCCGAGGGTTAGTTCGACATTACAGCGTTTGGCAATTTCGACGCTGTTGCTGAGTGCTTCGGGAATGTCGGCAAATAACTCGGCCATTTCCTCGGCAGTGCGCAGATATTGTTGATGGGTGTAATCCTTGGGGCGGCGGCTGTCGTCTAAAACTCGACCTTGGTGAATACAAACCCGTACTTCATGGGCTTCAAAATCGGCTTGATTAATAAAGCGAACATCATTGGTAGCGACCACCGGTAAATCAAATTGACCGGCTAAATCGACCGCCAGTTTGATGTAGCGTTCTTCATTATTTTTGCCAACCCGTTGTAATTCCAGATAAAAACTATCAGGAAACAGATTTTGCCAATATTGGGCGTATTGTTCAGCGAGTTCGTTATTTTCGGCTAATAGCGCTTGACCAATATCACCACTCATAGCACCCGATAAAGCAATCAAGCCTTGGTGATTGCTTTCTATCCAGTCTTTTTGCAGCATCGGAATGCCCTGATGCTGACCGAGTTGATAGCCTTGGGAAATTAATTCAGTCAGAGTGACATAGCCGGTTTTATTACGCGCCAGCAACGTCATTCGGAACGGTGAGGCCGGCTCTTCGGGATTAAAAATCCAGACATCGGCGCCAATTAGCGGTTTGATGCCAGCGCCTTGAGCGGCTTTGTAAAATTTAACCAGCGAGAATAAATTGCTTTGTTCGGTAATCGCTGCAGCCGGCATTTGGTAATCAACCAGCTTTTTAACCAGCGGTTTGATTCTGACAATCCCATCTACCAGCGAGAATTCAGAATGGATTCTCAGATGAACAAAACTTGG
>CAMCSF010000020.1 GCA_945877625.1 Methylomonas koyamae
TGGCGTACTGTATTCAGTTCCGAGGTGGCCGACATTCTGGTAATCTCCAAGCAATCGCAGGTCAAATGGCTTCACAGCACTTATCAACCTATTTAATAAAATAAAGTGAACAACTGGCTGAATATTATACAGAACAAATTACTGCCGCCGCGCTGTATCTTATGCAACAGCCCCGGCTTTAATGATTTAGACCTCTGCCAAGCCTGCTTTCAAGACCTGCCAAGAAACCTCCATTGCTGCTACCAATGCGGTGCACGGTTTGCCAATCCAATCAGCAAACCACAACTATGCGGCAATTGTTTAAAACAATCCCCCGCTTTCGACGAAACCCACGCACCGCTTGTCTATCAAGCCAGCATCCGCTATCTAGTCACTCAACTAAAATTCCACCACGACTACAAAAACGCCCGCCTACTCGGTCATTTACTTGCCGAACACATCGCCAACAGCGCCGAACGCCCACAAGCATTAATCGCCGTGCCGCTACACCCCAACCGCTACCGTCAACGCGGCTTTAACCAATCCATCGAAATCGCCCGTCATGTCGCCAACCACCTCAACATCCCTTTAGATTTAAACAGCTGTACCCGAATCCGCGACACCGACCATCAAACAGGCCTTAGCGCCAAACAACGTCAAACCAATCTTAAACAAGCATTTGCGGTTACAAAACCACTGATTTATCAACATCTAGCGATTATTGACGACGTCATCACCACCGGCTCAACTGCTTCCGCATTAGCCGCTACTTTAAAAAATCAGGGGGTTAATCGGGTGGATGTTTGGGCATGTGCTAGGGCGTAATTGAATTTTGTAGCTTGTTGATCAGGCACGCATTCCCTCAATATGATGACCCTTCGACGCTATTAATTTCGTCATTACGGTGCAAGCAGGAATCTAGGCTATTGGCTTCGAGGTCTGGACTCCTGCCTTCGCGGGAATGACGACAGCCCTGCACCACCACTTGCCGTTAAACCTTCCGATTGATTACTTAATTGTTCAGTTTGACCAACAGCCGACAACCGCGCCTCCAATTGTTGGATTTGCTGCTGCAAAGTCTCTTGGTTACGCGCAATCAACTGTAACTGTTCTTGTAGAAATTCAAAATGAATCTGGAAATAACGAACCGCCGGAAATACCTCGGCGGCTTGTTCGGCAGAAACCACCATAGGCGGTACAAGTCATTGGTTTTTCTTGGTTCGTTGTATTAACAAACTCGATTAGCCGATTGTTTGGCTTGATGTTGCTTGGCGGCTCGGCGTTTTTGTCGCCAGCGAATGAGGCCAGTGACATATAAGACCGGACAAGCAAGTCCTGAAATAAAGACAAGAATTCGACCAGCCATACCAAACGCCTGACCAGAATGCAGCGGCCATTGCCAATGGGTAAAAACTTCTCCCGCAGTGGCAGTCGGTAAACTAGGGTCATCTAGGTCTAGAATTTTGCCACTATAACGATCAATTACTGTACATCGCCGTTGCAAGAAACTACCTAGCGCATCAACACCATTTTGACAAACGGTGTAAGTCTGAGTCGATTTTGCCGGACTAGAAATCCAGTGAGGACGACCTTGAGGATAGCGATCAAGTGTAATAGCCACAGCCTTATCAATATCTAAAGCTCGAGCATCAGGATAAGGTAGGCTGGATTGAAACCAATAGCGGTAAGTAACGGGTGAAAACAACTCCAACACAGGAACCACATTATTCGGCAATATCATGTAAATGCCGGAAAAAAGCACGGCCAGTAAGATCAGCATACTATAAACACCACTGGTTTTATGCAGGTCGTAATTGAAACGGATTTTGCCAGCACCGGTTTTGAACGTCAGCGCATTACGCCAATTACCAGTGAGCGGCCACCAGACAATAAGACCTGTGAGAATCGAAATAATCAGTAATGCTGCAGAAACTCCAACTAAGCACGAACTGATCTCCGAGGACGGAATCAGTAGCGCGTAATGCAACTCGAACACACAATCAATAAAGGTTTTCGGCAACCAATCGCTAGAACGGGTCAACAACATTTTGCCGGTAATTTCGGCTGTATAAGGATTAACCCCAACAATCCAGCGCTCGTTTACTGTTTCAGAAATGGGAAATTGGTAACGCAATTTGAATGCCACACCCTCATTGCGTGGATAGATGGCAAAGATTTGCTTTGCTGTCGATGGCATGACAGCTTTACCCGCAGCAAAAATGTCTGCCAGCGGACGGTATAAAGCATCTACCGGCTGTTCAACGATCAGCAAATCAGGATGGAGCAATTCATCAATTTCAGTGTAAAACACTAGGAAACTGCCGGTCACTCCATAAATCGACAACAGAACCCCTAAAGGAAGGCCCAACCACAAATGTACCTTAAACCAACGTTCACGACGATTTTTTAGGCGTTTTCTTTGCTTATCATAAACATCCGTGCCATTTTGAAAAGGATCTCTGTTGTACGCTAAGCTCATAAATGCCGCTGTAATTTCGGGAAGAGCCCAAAAGCCACTATCCCAGCATGTAAAAAAAAACCACATGAGTATTTCATGCGGCATTGGATTAATTTTGTCCCTCAATACTCCAATTTTACGGAACCCATGACTGATAATGGTTCAGCAGGCAAGTTGGTACGACGTGACCGCAAAACGTAGTATTCGGCATCATTGACGTTATTGATGTTGACTTGAGTAGTCAAGTTGACGGCGCCCAATTTGCGCTTATACCCTGCCATTAAATCCAAACGTGTATAGGCACGATCGTAATAACTGTTTGCAGCATCACCATAACGACGACCGGAAAGATAAACGCCAGCGCCTAATGTGAAACCTTTAAGGATATCGTTGTTGAAATCGTATTTCAGCCATGCACTACCTTGGTGAGTTGGCGCATAAGGTAAACGATGACCAACGTTTGCAGGAGCGGTAAGGTCGTTAGTGATTTTGGCATCAGTATAGGCATAGGTACCAATCAGACTCAAACCTTCATAGATTTGTCCTTGCATGTCGAATTCAACGCCCTTGCTTTTGCCTTTGACGGGAATCGACATATTAATCAAGTCACTATTAGGATCTTGAAAAAACTGAGTTCTTTCCAAGTCAAAATAAGCCACGCTGGCATTGAGTTTTCCGTCGAAAAATTGGGTTTTTACGCCGCCTTCAAATTGAGTGGCCGTAAATAGATCATAAAGTTTCTGCCCACCATTATCATAATCACTAGCTGGACCAAAAGATTCAGAAAAATTACCAAACAATGACAGCCAATCGCTAGCCTCATACAAAATACCAGCTCTGGGGCTGACAAAATCATCAGTGCGTGAGTCTATGCCTGCGGTAGGCGCTGCTGGAGTTGCCCACCAGCTAAGACTTTGATCGCGCTCCACCCAGTCATAGCGAAAGCCTCCCATAATATGCAGCGAATTCCAAAATGTGAGTTGATCCTGAAGGTAAAGTGCTTTAGTGGTACTGTCGGTAGCAACAATGCTATTGGGACTGAGATTACGAAATTGGTTCAAGGTGGCATCCGAAATCGGTGCTATGTTGGGATTAAAGATATTGATGGTATCGATCGTGTTCCCGCTAGAGACTTGGTAATTGACATCACTGCTGTAATACTCTGTACCTAACAAAAATTTGTGTTTCACGCCATAGGTTTCAAAATCAAAGGTACCGTTGATCCAACTGGTTAACGTGTTGCCTTTTTCTGGACCTAACCACTGACGACGGCCGACGTTACCAAAATTGGCGCCCGGAGTTTGATTGACAGTAGCGAGATAGACATTATTCCAATACTTGTCGTATTGAGAGGCAACTGCACCTGCATTGAGTTTAATATTATTGTTGATACGATGATCAATCCTAAAATCGTAAAGATTATTGTTAGTGTGATTTCTTTCTCCAACCACTCCAGTCAAAGTTCTCGAAATGGGAATCCGTGCTAGTTGGTTGCCAATGGCTGGAGTTCCGTAATCGTAGGCGTTGTTATCTTCATAATGTTCATAGGCAAACGTCAGCTTGGTATCCGGTGTTGCGTCCCAACTAACAGTGGGGGCAAAAAATATCCTGTCGTTGCCCATATATTGGCGAAATGAACCTCGATCCAGATACGAAAAATCCATACGGTAATTCAGTCCATTTTTTTTACTCAACGGACCAGTAGCACTTGCTTCTGTGCGATAAAAGTCGAAAGAACCAAAGCGCTGCTCAAGCGAATAATGAGGTGTCGAACTGGGTTGTTTGGTAACAGTAGTAATCATTCCGCCTGGATCGCCAAAACCGTACATCATGGCTGAAGCGCCTTTCAATACTTCTACTCGATCAATATTGGCCAAATCAAATTTGGTGAACGGAATGCGGATGCCATTACGATAATTGACAGTACTCTGTAGAAATCCACGCATGACATAGTTTTCATGATCACCACCATAAGCATGATAACTTTGTACGCCACTGACATTTTTCAAAACATCTTCCAAACGATAAGCTTGCTGGTCATGCAATACAGTTTTTGGAATAACCTGAATCGACGCTGGCGTCTGCATTAACGGGGTATCGGTTTTTAAAGCCGTGCTGGAACTGTAAACCGCATATTCCTTATCATCGACTTGATCCACCACAGTCACCACCGATAAAGTATCCGCATCCGATTTCTCCAAAACTTTCAACGTCACAGTATTACCGCCACTGAACACATGAACCAATCCAGTTCCTGCCAATAGCTTTTGAAATCCTTCCTCAACCGTATACTCACCCTCCAATCCCTTACTACTTTTACCATCTGTCAACCTCGCATCGACCGATAACAAAATACCGGCACTGCCAGCAAATTGACTCAGGGCGTGGCTAAGTGTGCCGCTGCTGATTTGGTAATTGCGTTTAGCGCGTGCATCGCCATCAGCCATCGCCGAGGGTGATACGACCAAAACCGAAGCCAACACCAATCCATTGATGGTTTGATGCAAGCGCGATGATTGCTTACCGATAGCTCGATTGTTTTTTCGCTTTGACATGGAATTTCTCCTTTTAAAAAACTGTTTCCACTGCTATTGCCAATCGAAAACCAAAAAGGGGAACTAAAAATTGAAAAACTTTAAATATTTTTTTGCGTGACAGGATAATTTCCAGCATGAATCCCAAATGGTATACTGAAGTTTAATCTTATAAGGAGCAATCGTATGTCAGCAAAAATACAAACCAGTTTGCGTCTTGATGAGGAAAAGCTTATCGAAGCTAAGCAAATCCTTGCTCAACTTGGCATGAACTTTAGTGAAGCGGTCAATATATTCACCAGCATGATTGTGGCGAAACAAGGCTTACCGTTCAATGTCGTGTTACCCAATGAGGAAAGCAAAGCCGCCATGCTAGATGTTCGCGCTGGAAAAAATCTGGAAACCATTTCGCTTGAGCAACTTAAGCGTGAAATTGATGCTTGATGAAAACTCTTTCCCGACATAAGACATTCATCAAAGATATGCGCAACATCCGATTGACGGAAACACAGGCAACCAAGTTGTTTATATACGTTGCCAACTTAATCAATAACGAAGTGTTGCCGACAGAGGCTAAAGATCACCCTTTACAAGGCGAATGGAAAGATTTTAGAGAATTACATTTAGGTGGCGATACGTTGTTGATTTATAGGGTTGATGAGCAACAAGTTTATCTAACTAGACTCGGTAGCCATGCTCAGCTTTTCACAAGCATGTAAATGTATGATCTTTAACCTATGCTGCTATCGTTTCCGTCGGTTCAAAACGCTGGATTCGAGATAAAACATCAGCCAGATTATCTTTGGCTTTTTCAGTATCGAAATCGATTTGCAAGCCAACCCAAAGGCTAATCACGAATTGTAAGCTGGCAACACCTTCACCCAAAGCGGCAGCGGTTGCGAGATTTTAACTGGTAGCGTTTCGGCCAGCATTGCCAAAATACGATCAGTATCATTAAGCGGGAACGAGCCGACGATACGTAAATCGGCAATTTGTGGGGCGCAGCCGATATAGCCGTGTCGGTAGCGATTGAGCTGGAGCAGGAATTCGCTTAATGGCATGTTGTCTACAAGCAAGATGCCTTGTGTCCAAGCTGGACGGTCGGCGCTGATGTTCACGACTTTATCAATCCGCTGTGGACTGAATTGGGTTGTTTGCCCTGCTTTAATGGTTAACTTGCTTAATCCGGCTTGACTCGGTTGAATTTCAACGGCATCGGCAAATACCGTCACTTGGCTGTTACCCAATAATTGTCTGATGCTGAAACGAGTACCCAAGGCACGAACACGACCTTCTTGGCTATCGACGACAAAGGGACGCTGTAAACCGCTGTTGTCGGGGGCGGTTTCGATATAGATTTCGCCACTGACTAATTGCAAGCAGCGTAGTGTTGGTGTGTATTCGAGATTAAAGGCGCTATTGGTATCTAAAGTAACTTTCGAGCCATCAGCCAAGGCAATGGTTTTGGTTACCCCTAATCCAGTTTGATAATCAGCTATCCAATCTTGTAGGTATCGACCTCGCGCGATTTGCCAGCTAGACAAGCCAATCGCCCCCAATACGGCTAAGGCTTTTAGTGTCCGGCGGCGCTCAAGGTCCGGTTGGTTTAGTACAGCGGAAGCAGTATGAGTGGGTAAGTGATCGAATTTGCGGGTAAAAAACTCGACTCTAGTCCAAGCCGCTCGGTGATCAGGATGCGCTTCTAGCCAAGTTTGCCACTGCTGTTGCTCGGCGCTGGAGGCTGTGCCAGAGCCTAAAACAGCGAACCATTCGGCTGCTTGCGCTAATACGGCGGGGTTAATCTTTAAGCGATGATTGTTCAAATGAATGCCTTAAAGCTCGGCAGTCAGACAATGCAGCATTGCCCGTGCCATGTATTTTTTGACCATTCGATCAGAAACCCCTAAGCGTTGACCAATTTCGACATAAGTCAGGCCATCGAGCTGTGACATCAAAAAGGCGCTACGGACTTTAGCCGGTAGTTGATCAAGCAAGGCATCGATTTCTTGCAGGGTTGCCAGAATGATGATGTGTTGTTCGGGGGACGGTGCTAGCGCTTCTGGTAAAGCGGCGATGCTATCCCAGTAAGCTTGTTCAATCGCCGCTCGCCGCCAGTGATTAATCAACAAGCCTTTGGCGATGGTAGTCAGGTATGCGCGAGGTTCGACGATAGCGTGTGGATCACGCGCCGCCAAAATCCGCATAAAAGTGTCGTGAGCATGATCTTCGGCCTGCATTCTGCAGTCGAGGCGCTTTCTCAACCAGTTTAATAACCAAGAATGATGCTCGCGATAAAGTAGGGTTAAAGCTTCATTGTTAGTTAAATCCGTTTCTGACACGTCACTATGCTCCTACTATTTTGGACTGGCAGGCAGCCTTTCATATCAATCATGTTTTAAGACTATCGGCTCAGGCTGTAGGGCGAATGAGTACATCCTTGTGGTTTTCGGGGAGAAAACTGTTCCATTCAAGTTTGGATTATAAAGCGAATCTAAATGATCGCTTTTTTTTAGGGTATACAGTTTTTTACTTTTACAAAATGCGACCAATTGTCGCACCTTTTCTGATAAGTCATTGAATCACTTGGTAATTTATTAAACTATGTTATATGACACAGTTTTTAGCTATTTTTTAAACCTATCTCATTAGTTTCTTAGTTGATTAACACCCTCCCCCTTATTTTTTAAACGAAAAAACGCGATAATAAGCAATTGATATACCAACTAATTCAAGCATAATGACAACTGAAATCATCTCCGAAGCGAATAGACGCCGTACTTTCGCTATCATCTCGCATCCTGACGCCGGTAAAACCACCATCACTGAAAAACTGTTACTGTTCGGCGGTGCCATTCAGTTGGCTGGCTCGGTCAAAGGCCGTAAAGCCGCGCGTCACGCCACTTCTGACTGGATGGAGATGGAAAAAGAACGGGGAATTTCGGTCACCACCTCGGTAATGCAGTTTGATCATAATGATTGCATCATCAACTTGCTCGACACCCCAGGCCACGAAGACTTTTCCGAAGATACTTACCGGACTTTGACCGCGGTTGACTCGGCATTAATGGTGATCGACGTTGCGAAAGGCGTTGAGGATAGAACCATTAAATTGATGGAAGTCTGCCGTTTGCGCGACACACCGATTCTGACTTTTATCAACAAACTCGACCGCGAAGGCCGTGAGCCAATTGAGTTATTGGACGAAGTAGAAACGGTTTTAAAAATCCAATGTGCGCCAATGACTTGGCCAATCGGCATGGGCAAACGCTTTAAAGGGGTTTACCAGCTGTATAAAGATGAAATTTTGCTATTCAGTCCTCACCACGGTGGCCGAATTGCTAAAGCTGAAATCATCAAAGGCTTAGACAATCCCAAATTAGACGAATTACTTGGCGACCAAGCCGCTGAATTGCGTGATGAAATCGAATTAGTCAAAGGCGCCAGCCACGAATTCGATTTACAAAAATATTTGGCCGGCGAACAAACACCGGTGTTTTTTGGCTCGGCGATTAACAATTTCGGCATCATCGAATTACTCGACGCCTTTGCTGAATTTGCCCCAGCGCCAAAACCACGCAAAGCCGAACAACGCGAAGTCGATCCCACTGAAGAAAAATTCACTGGCTTCGTGTTCAAAATTCAAGCCAATATGGACCCAGCTCACCGTGATCGGGTCGCGTTTATGCGAATCTGCTCTGGCAAATTCGATAAAGGCATGAAGGTAAACCATGTGCGTATCGGCAAAAATATCCAAGTTGCCAACGCGATTACCTTCCAAGCCGACAGCCGTAAAAATGTCGAAGAAGCATTCCCCGGCGACATTATTGGCCTACACAACCACGGCACCATCCAAGTCGGCGACACCTTTACCCAAGGCGAAACCCTAAAATACGGTGGTATCCCCTACTTCGCCCCTGAACTGTTCCGCCGCGTGGTATTAAAAGATCCATTACGCGCGAAAGCCTTACAAAAAGGCTTGGTGCAGTTAACCGAAGAAGGCGCGACTCAGTTATTTAGACCTTTAAAAAACAATGATTTAATTTTAGGTGCGGTCGGTATTTTGCAGTTTGACGTCACCGCTCACCGTCTAAAAAGCGAATACAACGTTGAATGTGTTTACGATGTTTCACCCATTAACACCGTACGCTGGGTCAGTGCTGAAAATCCAGCGAAACTGGAAGAGTTCAAAAACAAAGCCTTTGAAAATCTGGCCGAAGATGGCGGCGGTTATTTAGTTTATCTGGCAACCAGCCGCGTCAATTTGCAACTGACGCAAGAACGCTGGCCAGATATTCATTTCAGCGCCACTAGAGAGCTTTAAGCACATCACGTTCAATCGGGATAGGCATACACAACCTATCCCGATTTCTTCAAATTGCTAGTTAAGCTATCAATCCCCGCCATGCTCAACGCCATCAAAAACCTACCGCGCACTGTTTGGCTAATCGGCTTGATTAGCTTGGTCAACGACAGCGCTGGCGAAATGGTTTACCCGATCATTCCCTTATATTTGTCGTCAGTGTTAATGGCGGGACCACGCACTTTAGGCTTGATCGAAGGCGTTGCTGAGGCCACCGCGAGTTTACTCAAACTGTTTTCCGGCGTGATTGTTGATAAAACCCAATACAGCAAACCGTGGATTGTGTTGGGTTATGGCTTGGCGGGATTTGGACGGCCATTGATTGCTTTTATCAATAGCTGGCCGTGGTTGATGTTAATTCGCTTTACCGATCGAGTGGGTAAAGGTTTACGTTCTTCGCCGCGCGATGCTTTATTGGCGGACAGCGTTGATGCGAGTCAACGCGGCTTGGCGTTTGGTTTACATCGAGCGATGGACAATGCCGGCTCGGTGTTGGGGCCATTGCTGGCATTTGCTTTGTTATCGGCTGCGGTGCCGTTAAAAACCATTTTTCTCTGGGCCTTTGTGCCGGCATTATTGTGTCTGGCGCTGACATTTGCGATTAATGAACCGCGTAAACCTGCACATCACAACCCAACTAAATTCAATTGGCGTTTGGCCAATTTACCAACGGTGTTCAAACGCTATTTGCTGGTCTTGGCTTTGTTTACCTTGGGTAATTCGTCGAATATGTTTTTATTGCTGCGGGCACAAGAGTTGGGCGTAGCGGCTGAACATATTCCCTTGTTATGGGCAGCAGTATCGGCGGTAGCGATGATTTTTTCGACACCTTTATCGGCATTGTCAGATCGTATCGGTCGCACTCGCTTGTTATTTTGGGGCTATATCGCTTATGCGGTGTTTTATTTGGGTTTAGGCTTAATCGTTGATAACGGCTGGATGCTGGCAGGATTGTTTGGTTTTTATGGCTTGTTTATGGCCGCAACCGAAGGCGTGGAAAAAGCCTTAGTTGCTGATTTGGCGCCAGCCAATTTACGTGGCACGGCATTTGGCTGGTTTAATTTGGTTGCTGGGGCATTTTTGTTACCCGCTTCGGTGATTTTTGGCAGCTTGTATCAATCAGCCTCGCCTTTGATGGCGTTTGGTTTTTCAGCAGTTTGTGCGTTGTTAAGTGCAGTTTTGTTACGAGTTTGGGTTAGGGCTTAAATTTTATTTGCTTTGATTACGTTTTAACTGTTCGTTAATCGCGGTTAATAGTTCAATTTGTTTATCCAAGCGGTCTTTTATGCCAAATACGGCAAATGGCAACAAGGTCCATAGCACAACCATTAAAAAACCAAACAAAAACCCGATAACGCCTAGCGATGACATGAATTCAAACATCAGCCACTCCAATAGAAAGTTAATTTAAAATTTAATTGTAAATCCGCATCACCCAGCGATAAAACCATGCCGGACGGAAAATCACAATCCAGATTAAAATGAATGGGGTAATGGGGATGGGGCTAATTTCAAGGACTGAAAATAGAATCAATACGATAATACTGAGAAAACGCATGATGTTGCTGATTTAGATTGAAGGTGAATGGAAGCTTACTACAGAAGCTACCATTCATACCTAAATCAGTTACGGCTATCTTTAAAAGCTCAAATTGTTGTGGTTGTCGAAACCGCGATCTTTTTGGTGTTCTTCCCACTCAAAACTTAGCTTCATTCTTTCAACTTGCTCTTTGGTCATTTTATTAACCAAAATTTGCCATTTAAAAAAGCGAATATCCACAAACCATCTGCCAAAGCCCAATTTAATCGGCTTTTTAGGAATACTGGTTTCGAATTTGGCCCGATACATATCAAAACCTAATTCGATGAATGAATACTTTGCCCATGTTTCATGGTTGTATCTAAAATTTTTATTGTTGTAATTGCACATACAGCATCTCGTTGTAATTGTTTTAGATTGTGCTCAGCGGCGGCAACTATAACAACTATTTACATATTCACAAACATTAAAAATCAAAAGGTTAACTAAATTGAGCTATAGCTGGGTTTGTTTACATCAATGGTAATAATTGGCCCAAAATTTTGGCGTTGGTTGCGAGAATTTGTTTGGGGAAAATGCCCGCTTTGCCTTGAAAATCGGTGACAGTGCCACCGGCTTCAAGCGCGATTAAGGCGCCAGCGGCGACATCATAAAGATTCAATTCCTGCTCCCAAAACGCATCAACTTGACCATCAGCGACTAAACATAAATCCAAAGCCGCTGAACCAAATCGACGTTGACCGGTTGTAGCTTGAGCAATTCGGCAAAAGCGTTCGAGATTATTGTGCTCTAAGTAAGAGCGTAAACAGGCAAAGCCTGTGGAAATCATACTACTAGCCAATTCTGCTTCCGATGAAACACGAATTGGCTTGCCGTTTTTCCACGCGCCTTTGCCTAATTCAGCACTGTAATAATCATCTAATGCCGGGCCATACACCGCCCCCATCACTAATTGACCATCAATTTCCAGTGCCACGCTAATTCCCCAAAAATACTGACCTCTTGAGAATGAATGCGTGCCGTCAATTGGATCAACAATCCAACGACTGCTTTGATTAGCGGTTTGACCACTTTCTTCCCCCCAAAAACCGTATTCAGGGCATTGCTCAGCCAGCGCCTGTTTTAAATACTGCTCTACGGCTACATCGGCATCAGTGACTAAATCACGGGCGCTTTTTTTACTGACCGCCAGCGATTCCAAGTCGTTGAAATAACCCATAGCGACATCACCCGCTTGGCGAACAATGGTTTCCAGTTGATTAAGGGTAATCGGCATTCATTTCTCTCAAGTTAAGGGATTATCAAAGTTTGTGATAACCAGTTTCTTCGTGCAGAACCAAATCAAGTCCTTCCATTTCCTCGTCAGCAGTAACGCGCAAACCCATTAATTTATCGATTAATTTTAAAATCAAATAGCTGAAAATCGCGCTCCAAACAACAGTCACTACAACAGCTAAAATTTGCACGCCCACTTGGTGCGAGATTGAAACGCCGTTTAAGCCTAAACCACCGAATTCTTCAGCGGCAAAAACCCCAGTTAACGTCGAACCAATCATGCCGCCCACACCGTGAACCGGAAATACATCCAAAGAATCGTCGATTTTTAAGACCCGTTTAACGTATTGAGTGGCATAAAAACACACGAAGCCCGCAATCACACCAATCACCAAACCACCGATTGGGCCAACAAAACCCGATGCTGGCGTGATAGTACCTAAGCCAGCCACCATACCGGTGACTATCCCTAAGACGCTGGGTTTACCAAAGCGTTTCCATTCGATGGCCATCCAAGTTAAAGAACCGGCAGCGGCGGCAATGTGAGTGACCGCAATCGCCATACCGGCTGAGCCATCGGCTTTTAAGGCGCTACCGCCATTAAAACCAAACCAACCAAACCACAACATACCAGCACCGGTGACCACCATAGTCATATTGTGCGGCGGCATGGCTAACGTTGGAAAGCCACGACGGTTACCTAACACAATCGCCGAAACCAAAGCTGCAACACCGGCATTGACGTGAATCACAATCCCACCAGCAAAATCTTTTGCACCTAATTGCGCTAACCAACCATTGCCCCAAATCCAATGGCAAATTGGCATATAGACCACAATCAACCACAACGCACTAAACCAAAGCATGGCCGAAAATTTCATCCGCTCGGCAAAGGCACCCACAATCAGCGCCGGCGTAATAATCGCGAAGGTCATCTGAAACATGAAAAACACGATTTCAGGAATAGTGCCATTCAATACTTGAGTATCAATACCAGCAGCAAATACTTTGCTCGCACCGCCGATAAAACTTTGCCATTCACCACCATCGGCAAAAGCGAAGCTGTAAACACCTGCCAACCACAACAACGACACCAAACAGGTGATGGCAAAGCATTGCATCATCACTGATAGAACGTTTTTACTTCTGACTAAACCGGCATAAAACAACGATAAGCCTGGCAATGTCATAAATAACACTAATGCGGTAGAAGTTAACACCCAAACCGTATCTGCCTGATTGATTTCCTGTGCAGATGCAAAACTGGGCACTAATAGTAAGCCCATGATTTTTAGTAATTTTTTATTCATTCTTATAGATACCAAAATAAATCAAATACTCAAAAAAACCTTTTGGCTAATACAAAAAATCGCCGATACCTACGGGTGCCTCCCATAGATATCGGCGATTTTAGTCAGATTGGCTAAAACGTTTTGTGAGCCGTCTTCAAATAACTAAATAGCTTCTTCACCCGTTTCACCGGTTCTGATGCGAATAATTTGCTCCAGATTAGAAACGAAGATTTTGCCATCGCCAATTTTCCCAGTGTTAGCAGCTTTAACAATGGTTTCTACCGCTTGATCGACAACACTGTCGGCCACGGCAATTTCCAATTTCACCTTCGGTAAAAAGTCGACAACATACTCAGCGCCCCGATACAACTCGGTATGTCCTTTTTGTCGCCCAAAGCCTTTAACTTCCGTTGCTGTTACGCCTGCAACACCAATTTCGGATAATGCTTCCCTCACATCATCCAGCTTAAATGGCTTGATAATCGCGGTAATGAGTTTCATGGCTTCCCCAGAATAAATTTAAAAATACCTTTAAGACTGGCAATCATAAATAATTATCGAGCTAGGCACAATTTCCACCTTGATTAAAACGCCAAAAAGCGAACCGTCTTGCGACGGTTCGCTTCTATTTGGTTTTACAAAAAAGCAGTTTAGAGGTGGTAAGCAGTCTCTCCATGTTCTGCCACATCCAAACCTTCTCGTTCAGTGACTTCGCTTACTCGCAAGCCAACCAAAACATCAACCACTTTAAAGGCAATGAAAGACACCACCCCAGACCAAACCAAGGCTACACCCACACCCCAAGCTTGACTGGTTAATTGTGTCAAAGTGTCGTACTCCGCGACTGAGTTAGAAACGTAATCCCATACGCCTGTACCGCCTAATGCTGGATTAGCCACTACTGCAGTACCTAAAGCACCCAAAATACCGCCTACACCATGAACTCCAAAAGCGTCTAATGAATCATCGTAACCTAAGGCGTGTTTAACACCGGTTACTGACCAGAAGCACACCGCACCTGCAACCAAGCCCAAGACGATAGAACCCATAGGGCCCGCCCATCCACAAGCCGGTGTGATAGCAACCAAACCAGCTACCGCACCTGAAGTTGCACCTAACATGCTAGGTTTGCCGCGAATCATCCATTCTGCACCAACCCAAGCTAGAGTTGCTGCCGCAGCGGCTAATAGTGTATTAACAAATACTAGGGCTGCTAATCCATTAGCTTCTAAGTTGGAACCGACATTAAAGCCGAACCAACCGATCCATAACAATGACGCACCAACCATGTTCATGGTTAAGCTATGTGGTGCGATAAATTCTTTTTTGTAGCCAATCCGTTTGCCAATGACCAAACATCCAATCAAACCTGCAATCCCTGCATTGATGTGTACTACAGTACCGCCAGCGAAATCCAAAGCACCTTTTTGGAACAAAAAGCCTGCCGTTGCCGCTGCTTTCTCTGCTGCCGCTGCATCAGTGTAAGCATCAGGACCTGCCCAATACCAAACCATATGTGCCATTGGCAGATAAGCGAAGGTGAACCAAATCACGGTAAACAAAAGTACCGCTGAAAACTTAACCCGCTCTGCAAAAGCACCAACGATTAACGCCGGAGTAATTGCCGCAAAGGTTAATTGGAATGCAACGTAAATATACTCAGGAATATAAACAGTCTTAGTGAAAGTAGCCGCTAATGAATCTGGGGTAATACCAATCAAAAACGCTTTACTGAATCCACCAAAGAACGCATTGCCTTCGGTAAATGCAACGCTGTATCCATACAACGCCCACAAAACCGCCATCAATGAGAAAATCACGAAAACCTGCATCAATACAGACAACATGTTTTTAGCGCGAACCATACCACCGTAAAACAAAGCCAAACCTGGGATAACCATTAAAGCCACTAATAAAGTCGCCACGATCACCCATGCTGTATCGCCTTTATTAACCGTAGGCGCAGCAACTTCTTGTGCAAAAGCAGCGCCAGAAAAAGCCGCTGTCGTCAGTAAAGCTAAAACACTTAACAACCGTTTCATGTGATCTCTCCTTAAATTAAAGTGCTTCTTCACCGGATTCGCCGGTTCTAATGCGGATAACTTGCTCCAGATCGGTCACAAAAATTTTGCCGTCACCAATTTTGCCGGTGTTAGCCACTTTCACAATCGCTGCCACAGCTTGATCCAATAAGCTATCAGCAACTGCAATCTCTACCTTAGCTTTAGGTAAAAAATCGACCACATATTCAGCACCACGATAAAGCTCGGTATGCCCTTTTTGACGACCAAAGCCTTTTACTTCAGTCACAGTCACACCTGACACACCGATTTCCGATAACGCTTCTCTAACATCGTCAAGCTTAAAAGGCTTAACTACCGCTGTTATTAATTTCATTCCACACCTCATCAGTTGAGTTAACAAATACCTGAAAACAGTAAAGCAGAATGCGTGCCAACTTTTTAAGTTACTGATTCAAATAGACTAAGTGTTTTATTTTATTTATAACACCCAATAAACGCACCCTTTAGGTGCAATAAATATTGACTCGCACCAAGCCGATACAAACTCTCTGCACCAAACTTGATTTCGTATCAAAATCACAACAAAAATGAATCAGTGAAATGACTTATTGACCCGAAATAGCATCTTAGTCACTTGTTAAAACCAATTTTAACCAATCATTTCACGTCAAGCCGGCTGAAAAAAGTGTAAAAAAACAACAACTCAAATTTTCAAATCCGCTTAAAAAACGCATTTATATGGTGCATAAGCTGTAAAATGCACCACATTGACACAACAAAATACCAACAACACAACGCTATGTTGTTGATTTTAAACAAACCAAAAACTGGCATGATTTCTGCTTATACAAAGCCAGCAATAACTGAAAAAAGAGGCAAAATCATGAAAAACTCAAAAGCTTTACGCAATTTGCGTACTCGCACCTGCGTTGCAGGCTTATTAATGCTTGGCGCAACTAGCGTTAACGCTGATAACTGGCAGGATGCCTCTGGTTTATTAGGTGCAGTTGGTGCAGACCCTAATGAATTGAAATTTTTTAAGGACAACAATCTGAAACTAGGCGGATGGTTGGAAACCAGTGTTGGCGCTAATTTAAATTCAACACACGATGGTTTTAATGGTCCTGTAACTTTTAATGATAGAACTGCAGAAGTTCAAATGAACCAACTGTACTTCTATTTGCAAAAAGCAGTGAACGTTAACGGTGATTCGTTTGATATCGGTGGTCGTGCTGATTTTATGTATGGTACTGATGCGATTTTTACTCAGGCTTATGGTAATCCTTCTTATGACCCGACAACTACCGCAGCAACTGGCGGCCGCGGCGATTGGGATTTGTATCTTTCTGGAGATCGCTTCTATCAAGTTGCCTTACCACAAGCTTACGCAGAAATGAATTTACCAGTTGGTAATGGTGTTGGCGTAAAAATTGGTCACTTTTACACTCCAATCGGCTACGAAGTTGTAACCTCACCTGATAATTTCTTTGTAACCAAACCTTACACCATGCAATATGGCGAACCATTCACCCATACAGGTGTATTAGCTAGCTATACAATGAATAGCAACTGGGCAGTTAGTGCTGGCGCGGTTACTGGCAGTGGTACAGGCGGCTGGGATGGCAACTTCAACAAAAATGTTGGTAATTGGTCATTCTTGGGCGGTGCTACTTGGACAAGCGATGATGCAGGCACATCTTTAGCATTAACCTCGACAGCAGGTCAGCAGTCAGAAACCAATGATTCAGCTTGGGCAATGTACAGCTTAGTCGGTAAACACAACTTTACTGATAAGTTGCATTACATTATTCAACATGATCATGGCTTTGCTAACAATGTCGCAACTGGTAATGCATCTGCTGCTGCAACCGCTGCCGCAGGTACTAGTACAGTAGGCACACAAAATGCTGAATGGTACGGCATCAACCAATATTTAATTTATGACGTAAACGATAAATTATCTGCTGGTCTTCGTGCCGAATGGTTCCGTGACAATAACGGCTTCCGTGTTAACGGTCCTGGCAGATGTGTAGCTGGAGCGCAACCTAACGGCCACACAACATGTGGCGCCGCATGGGGCGGATACTATGGTGATAATGCTGCATATTTATCACAAGGCAGCGGCTACTACTCATTAACTGCTGGTTTGTCATACAAAGCTACAAAATGGTTGAACCTACGTCCAAACGTTCGTTGGGACATGAGCGACCAAGTTAAAGCCTTTGCAGGTGGCAACAGCCAAAACCAAGTATTGTTCACAGCTGATGCTGTAATCACGTTCTAATTTAATAAATTAGTCGCGATTTAAGTATTAAAAACGAGCTTCCAATCGGCCTAGAAACCGTTGGAAGCTTTGTTTTTTATAGCTCTTTAAAGCGATTAGTGCTATTGTTAGCCACGTTTTACCAACAACCATAATAATTATTTTTCTAGGAGATTTTGGCCGATGTCAGCAGTAGATAACGTACTCAAAATGATTCAGGAAAACGACGTTAAGTTTGTCGATTTCCGTTTTTGCGATACTCGCGGTAAAGAACAACACGTTACTTTCCCTGCGCACACTATCGATGAAGACACCTTTGAAGAAGGTAATATGTTCGATGGTTCATCTATCGCGGGCTGGAAACACATCAACGAATCAGACATGATTTTGATGCCAGATCCAACCACCGCTGTTCTCGATCCATTTTTCGATGACAAAACTTTAATTTTGCGTTGCGACATCATCGAACCAAAAGACATGCAAGGTTACGAACGTGACCCACGCTCTATCGCAAAACGCGCTGAAGCTTACTTGCAATCTACTGGTATCGCTGACACCGCATTATTCGGCCCAGAAAACGAATTCTTCATTTTCGATGACGTTCGTTGGAACACCGAAATGGGTGGTTGCTCATACCAAATCGACTCAGAAGAAGCTGGCTGGAACTCTGGCAAAGCTTACGACAACGGTAACACTGGTCACCGTCCAGGCGTTAAAGGCGGTTATTTCCCAGTACCACCAGTCGATTCATTCCAAGACATGCGTTCAGCAATGTGCACAGTTTTAGAAGAAATCGGCCAAACTGTTGAAGTACACCATCACGAAGTTGCGACTGCGGGTCAGTGCGAAATCGGCGTAAGATTCAACACATTGGTTAAAAAAGCTGACGAAGTATTAGGCTTGAAATACGTTATTGCTAACATTGCTCACGCATACGGCAAAACAGCGACTTTCATGCCAAAACCATTAGTTGGCGACAACGGTAGCGGTATGCACGTTCACCAATCTTTAGCTAAAGACGGCAAAAACTTGTTCACAGGTGATTTGTACGGCGGCTTGTCTGAAACTGCTTTGTTCTACATCGGCGGTATCATCAAACACGCTAAAGCTTTGAACGCGATCACCAACGCTTCTACCAACAGCTACAAACGTTTAGTACCAGGTTTCGAAGCCCCAGTTATGTTGGCTTACTCAGCACGTAACCGTTCTGCTTCTATCCGTATTCCTTACGTTGTTAACCCAAAAGGTCGTCGTATCGAAGTACGTTTCCCTGACTCAACAGCAAACCCATACTTGGCTTTCTCTGCTATGTTGATGGCTGGTCTTGACGGTATCCAAAACAAAATTCACCCAGGTGAAGCGATGGATAAAGACTTGTACGACTTGCCACCAGAAGAAGAAGCAGCAATCCCACAAGTTGCTTTCTCTTTCGACGAAGCTTTAGACGCTTTGGACAAAGATCGTGAGTTCTTAACTCGTGGCGG
>CAMCSF010000021.1 GCA_945877625.1 Methylomonas koyamae
ACTTAACAAGCAATCGACCACAGCCTCTTCCAAACTGGGCGGAACATGAATAGTCATTAAATAGTCGGCATGCGTCATGCTTTAAGCTCCCGCTGGCCGAATCTTAAATACAGTATTGGCAGCATAATTAAGGTTAATAAGGTTGAGGACAATAAGCCGCCGGTGACAACAATCGCCAATGGCCGCTGAATTTCCGAACCCGGGCCGGATGCAAACAATAACGGAATCAAACCAAATGCCGCGATACTAGCAGTCATTAACACCGGTCTTAATCGTCGCGCCGAGCCGATTAAAACCACTCGCGATAATGCCATCCCTGTCGCAGCTAATTGATTGAAATAGCTAACCATCACCACCCCGTTTAACACCGCAATCCCCAGCAAGGCGATAAAACCCACCGAAGCGGGGACTGATAAATATTCGCCGGATAAACCTAAAGCAAACACCCCGCCTATCATCGCCAAAGGAATATTGGATAACACCAACACCGCTTGTCTGACTGAACCAAAAGTCGAAAACAGCAATAAGAAAATTAAGCCCAATGAAACAGGAATCACCAACGACAAACGCGCGGCTGCTCGTTGTTGATTTTCAAACTGACCGCCAAATTCGACATGAAAACCGGTTGGTAATTGAATTTGTTCAGCCACAGCTTTTCGCGCTTCATCAACAAACCCCACCAAATCGCGGCCTTCAACATTGCTACGAATCACCACAAAACGCTGACCTTTTTCGCGATCAATCGACACCACGCCTTCGACTTTTTCGATTTTGGCGACTGCGGTGATCGGAATATGGTTGCCGTCAGCGAGGCTGATTTGTAGGTTATCAAAATTGGCAGTGGTGCTATCGCCACGTAATAACAGCGGCGTGCGCTTAATCCCTTCTTGAACAATGCCCAATTGCTGACCTTCAATTTGCGCTCGCAACAGGTTTTCAATGGTGTTGCTATCTAAACCAAAACGCCCAGCGGCTTGACGGTCAATGCTTAATTGCAAAAACTGCATCCCTTCGTTTTCACGAGTAAACACATCGCTGGCGCCGGGAATGGTTTTTAACAAGGCTTCAATCTCGCCAGCTTTAGCATTAAGTTGTTCTAAATCAGCGCCAAATAATTTAATCGCCACATCGCCACGGGTACCGGTCAACATTTCCGAAACCCGCATTTCAATCGGCTGGGTAAAACCAAACGAAATCCCCGGTGTGTGGGACATGATGCCGCGAATTTTCTCAATCAAAGCTTCTTTAGAATCAACTTGCCACTGATCTTTCGGCTTCAAAATCAAGAAAGTATCGGTGTCGTTCAAACTCATCGGGTCTAAGCCCAACTCGTCAGTGCCGACTCGCGAAACCACGGTTGCAACTTCTGGAATATGTTCGAGGATGTTTTTTTGCACTCGGATATCCAGATCAACCGAATCTTGCAAAGTAATCGACGGCAATTTTTCCAGCTGCACAATAATGTCGCCCTCATCCAAAGTCGGCATAAAGGTGCTACCGATTTGGCTAAACACCGCGACGGTTAAAGCGAATAAAACGCCAGCGGTGATAAAGACTTTTTTACTATTCTCCAAACACCAAGCTAAGGCCGGCTGATAAATCGCCAACATTTTGCGCGGCAACCATGGTTCTTCGTGGGAAACTTTGGTCAATAAAAAAGACGCCAACACCGGAATTGCGGTCAGTGACAACAGCAAAGATCCACTCAAAGCAAACACAATTGTCATCGCCACAGGGCCAAACAATTTGCCTTCCAAGCCTTGTAAAGTTAGCAACGGCAAGAAGACGATAACAATGATTAAAATCCCCGATGTCACCGGCACCGCGACTTCGCGGGTGGCGCGGTAAATCAAATGCAATCTGGGTAAACGCTGATTTTTGCCATGATCGGCTAACTGGGTAATGATGTTTTCGACCACCACCACCGCACCATCCACCAACATGCCAATCGCAATCGCTAAGCCGCCCAAACTCATTAAATTAGCCGACATGCCAAAGGCGTGCATCAAAATGAAGGTGATTAAAGCCGCCATCGGCAAAGCCAAGGCAACCGTTAACGCTGCCCGTAAATCGCCCAAAAACAAAATCAATAACACCACTACTAAGACAATCGCTTCAAACAAAGCTTTTGAAACCGTATTAACCGCTTTACCGACCAAAACGCCACGATTGTAGAAGGTGTTGATTTTTACCCCTTGCGGCAAACTGGGTTGTAAATCGGCTAATTTGGCTTCTAATAAGGCGATGGTTTGACGGGCATTGGCGCCACGTAAACTCAACACAACCGCTGTTGCCGCTTCGCCCTTACCGTCTTTACTAACAGCACCGTAACGGGTGAGCGAACCGATTCTGACTTCGGCAATATCGGCCACTTTAATCGGTAGGCCATTTTGCTGAGCCACGACAATCGCGCTGACGTCATCTTGATTTTTAATCCGGCCTTCAGCACGAACAATCAACGCTTCTTCGCCCTCGCTCATTCGGCCAGCGCCATCATTGCGATTATTGTTTTCTAAAGCGGTAGCGAGTTGGTCGATAGTGATATTGCGGGCCGCCATACGAGTATTGTTAGGCACTACCTCAAAACTACGTACCAAGCCACCCAAAGCATTGACATCGGCGACACCCGGTACTGTGCGCAAAGCCGGACGAATTACCCAATCCAGCAATTCACGGCGTTCCATTAAACTTAAATCGCCGCCTTCAATCGCAAACATAAACATTTCGCCCAGCGGTGTCGTCATCGGCGCAATGCCGCCATTGACACCAGCCGGCAAATTGCCCCAGATGCCATTTAGGCGTTCCGCTACTTGTTGTCTGGCCCAATAAATATCGGTGCCTTCTTCAAAGTCTAAGGTAATGTCGGTAATCGCGTATTTAGCTAACGAACGCAGCATGGTTTGATGAGGAATGCCCAGTAACTCAACTTCAATCGGCGCAGTAATCCGCGATTCCACTTCTTCCGGCGTCATGCCATTGGCTTTAACGATGATTTTCACCTGCGTCGGCGAAACCTCGGGGAAGGCGTCAATCGGGATTTGGCTAAACGCTAAGTAACCGCCAGCGCATAACATCAAAACCGCTAATAGCATCAACAATCGCTGGGTTAAGGCAAAACGAATCAACGCTGCCATTATTCATCGCCTCCCAAGCCTAGCCAATTAGCTTTTAAGGCTACGGCACCTTTGGTGGCGATGTGTTCATCACCGTTTAAATGACCGCTGATTTGTGATTCGGTATTTTGTCTGCCGGTGACCTTGATTTCCCGCACTTCAAAACCTTCGGCGTTACGAACAAAAATGTATTGATGACCTTGGTTTTGGGCAATCGCGGTGTTGGCAACGCTAAAGCTGCTTTGCGTGCTGTTTTGCATGATTTGCACATTCAAATGCTGGCCGGTGCGAAGGCTAGCATTTTTGTCATTCAGCACCGCGCGTGCCAACACAGTTTGGTTCGCATGATCGACGCTTTGGCCGAGCAATTTAATCTTGGCGGTACTGGCGCTGTTTTCCAGCTTAACCGTATCACCGACATTGATAGTGTTTAAACGCTCTTGCGGTAAATTGATTTCCAGCCAAAGCTCCGATAAATCAGCAATGCGGTATAGCGGGGCTTGTAAATCCAGACGTGAACCTAAAGTCACTGAACGCTCTAAAATCACGCCGCTAATCGGTGCGCGAATATTTAACTGGTTATTGAGTTGGCGGGTTTGGGCAAGGGTTTTAATTTCGCCAACTGACATACCTGCCATGACCAATAATTGCTTAGCGGTGTCGAGTTGTGCGGATTTGCTGTTATGGATGGTTTGGGTTTCTTGCCAACGACGTTCAGCAATCACGCCTTCTTGTAATAGTTTTTGGTCACGCTGATATTCTTGAGCAGACAGGCTTAATTCACTGTTGGCGTTCAAAAATTCGCGTTGTAAATTGACTAATTCAGGGCTGTTCAGTTGCGCGAGAATTTGGCCTTTTTCAACATAATCGCCGATGTTAGCGGCTAGTTTGACCACTAAACCCGGCTGGGTGCTGCTGATTAATAATTCATGATTTGCTGGAACTACCACTGTCGCTGGGGCATAAAACAACGGGGTTTGGCTAGTTTTGTTAATGCTGCCAACTTGAATCCCTAAATTATCAATCTGTTCCTGACTGATTTGAATTTGCCCTTCTTCTGCCAAAACTGTTAACGATTGGCTTAGAAATAATGACAACAGTGTTTTTTTTAATCTCATGGCTGAACTCCAACCGATTGATTATAAAAAGCAATATTGCGTTGTAATTTTACTTCCTGTTCTTTGGCGTTGCGAATCGCCTCTAAACTGCGAGCTTGGATTTTCAATAAATCCAGCAAGTTGATTTCGCCAGCAGTAAAGCTGATTTGGGTCATGTTTAAATGGGTTTCAGCGATTTGTTTTAGCTGTTGCGCTATCGCTAATTCTTTGCGGGTTACCTCTAAAGCATGCTCGGCTTCATGTAAGCCTTTTTCTAATTGTCTGACTAAATGTTCGCGTTGCGCCAATGTTTGGTTCAGCTCCAAATGAGCGGCGGCAATTTCCGGTGCATCGTAGGTGCTATGCCCAAAAGGAATCACCACGCCTACCCCAGCGCTTTGTGTATCTGACAAACCGTATTGATCGCGACTGGTTTTACCACCAACATTGATTTTGGGTTGGTTGATGGTGTCGGTGGTTTTTGCCCATTCAATACCAGCGTGTTTGCGAGCAATTAAGGCGTTTACGGCTTCTAATTGTGGGTGATTGTTTTCAATCTTCGCAATCGGGCTGAGCTGTTCTTGATATTGCGCTGGCATTCGAGTGGTTTGGGTGAGTGTCGCGTAGTTTTTACGGCTATGCATCAATTCGGCTTCAGCTTGAGTTAGTAATGCTCGGTTTTGCAAATGCTCACTTTCGGCCAGTAATAAATCGGCTCTAGCCAAATCGCCCAACTCAACGCGGCGTTTTACTTTCTCCAGCAATTGCGCAGAAATATCGACGGTATATTTCGCTTGTTGCCAACGAATATCTGCTAAAGCCATATCCCATAACGCTTCACGGACTAAATGGGCTACTTCCAACTTGACCACGTTGGATTGTTTTTGTGCAGACAACTGTGATTGTTCGGCGACGTTTTGCGCTGCTGAGCGTTGTCCCCAATTCCACACCGTCATTTCCAATTTTGCGGAAGCTTCGCGTGTACCTTGGTCGTTAGCGACTTGGTCGGTGTTGTAATCTAAAGATAAGGCAGTGGAACCGGCAAACCAGCTATCGCCTCGGGTTTGCCATGCTTCGGCTTGTTGTGCCAAGGCTTCATTGATTAATCGGTCTGGATATTTTTCCAAGGTCTGCTCAACCAATTGCGGCAGACTGAGATTTTTATCAACTTCAATCGGATCGAGATGCTCCATAGTCAATGAACTATCGGCAACACAAGGCAAAGCAATTAACAGACTGATTAACAGACTGTATTGAATATGACGTAAATGAGTCATATCACACTCCAAAACAAAAATTAAAAATCGGATAAGGCTTGAACAGCAAGTAAATCGATACCTCGCCAGTAAACTGGCCGGTTGTTTAAAGCGGTGGTGCGCGGGAGGGGTTGTGGCTAATGAAAGGGCTGGGGGCAAATGCCAACGGTTGTGGCGAAAAGTTAATCGTGTCGGCTTGGCGACTGATCGCAAAACTGCTGATTTGGCTATGTAAATAAAACGCGGTAATACTGTCAATGCCAGATGATTGCTGTTTTATTGCTGAATCAATATCGACGATAACGCTATCAGCATGACTATCATGGCTGGCAGCAACCAGTGCGACTTCGTTGGCGACATGGCTAAATGATTCAAACTCATGGATATGCAAGCCGCTTTGATAAGCATTGCCGCCAGTATGGGCGTGCACCAAGGGTGCCGCACATTGCAACAAAACTAACAATACAACTAAAAATTGACGCAACAATGCAACCATTTATGTTTTTGAAAGGTCTATGAATATGTCTCTAAGTAAACAGACCGCTGTTGTATAGCCAACAGCGAAAGGCTATTCTACTTGAAAAACCAACAATGTAACCCGAATATAGCTAATACACATCACAACAGGCACAGAAACTCCATGAACAAAAAAATCAATATTCTGACAACCGCTTTAATTGGCTTGGCCTTAGTGCTAAGTGGCATTAATGAAGCGCAAGCTAAACGAATGGGTGGTGGTAGCTCATTCGGTAGCAGACCGAGCTACAGTGCGCCTTACCAACGTTCTGTTTCGCCATCGCCAAGCCCTAGCCCTAGTGCAGCGCCTAGCAGTCAACCAAGCCACTCACCAGCCGCCGCGCAAAATCAGACTGCTCGCCAAGGTTGGGCCAATCGTGGTGGCTTTATGGGCATGTTAGGCGGCTTAGCGTTGGGCGGATTACTCGGCTCGCTATTCTTTGGTGGTGCTTTTGAAGGCATCAACTTTATGGATATGTTGTTATTTGCTGGCATCGCTTTTG
The DNA here is from genome assembly GCA_945877625.1 of Methylomonas koyamae. GTDB lineage: Bacteria > Pseudomonadota > Gammaproteobacteria > Methylococcales > Methylomonadaceae > Methylomonas > Methylomonas koyamae_C. The sequence continues at coordinate 6,486 of CAMCSF010000021.1, forward strand.
TTTTGTACCGTCTGTTCGCTGCCAAAGCCAGTCAGACACAAGCGCAACCACTCGGTAATGCTTATGGTCGCACTAGCCACAATGCCGACACTCAAAATCAATATAACGCTGGCGCAGCTAATCCTGCAGGCTTTGAAACCGATGTTATGTTTGGCAAAGACAAAGCAGCTCCTGCTCCTGTGGCTAATTTGCCAGCCGATTTTGATAAAGCCAGCTTTATGTCCGGTGCGGAAAATGCCTTCCGTTATTTACAAGCCGCTTGGGATAAAGGCGATTTAGCCAGCATTCGTGGCTTAACCACTGACAAAGTATTTGCCGAAATTCAAGATCAACTCCGCGCTTCAAACGGCAGTAACAAAACCGAAGTGTTAAAACTGCAAACTGAGTTATTGGAAGCGCGCGAAGTGGGGAATGATTTAGAAGCAACCGTATTATTTGATAGCTTAATGCGCGAAGATGATGGCAATGTTGAACAAGTTCGCGAAGTCTGGCACTTCATCAAACCTAAAAACAGTTCACAACCAAAATGGTATTTGGACGGGATTCAACAGTTAGCGGATTAAGCACTAGCCATTGATATTAAGGCTTTCAAAACCAACTTTTTTGTTACTCCGTTAGGAATCGCTTAGAAACTAAGCGATTCCTACGGCATCACAAAATCAAAGACTAAGAGTTACTAGCAATTACGCCAACGAATGCTCTTTTAACCACTCTTGTAAGGCAAAATCGATACGGGTTTGCCAACCATCACCCGTCGCTCTAAATTGCTCAACTACATCGCGAGATAAACGGATTGTAATTCGCTCTTTTGTTATCTCTGCCGGCGGTCTTCCACGTCGAACCAGCGGCTTGATTGCCTGCCATTCTTCATCGCTATACAGCACTGTGTCAGCATCCGCGATTGCCGCAGCAGTAATAGCCGCATCTTCCTCAGCAGTCGGTAATTCAACTTGACGACCCGATTTAGTCTTCAGCAACATAACGTTTCACCTCTCGTGCATTTGCTTTACGTAAACTGATAATGCGGCGACTTTCGCCGCGTTCAGTAAAAACCACACAATATAATCTCGAATCCAGTAACGCCAAACCCACCATACGTTGCTCACCATAATCACTACGCAAATCAGGCCAAATTAAAGCGTTATCCCAATCCAATTCTGACGCTAATGTTAATGGAACAGCGTGTTTAGCAATATTGATACTATTTTTAGTCGGATCAAAAATGACCTTAATTTATTGTATGTACGCAAAACAATTTAAGCAAATTTGCAGCCTTACTTTTCCATCGTCACAAATGAAATTTTCGAAATTCCAGCATTGGTGACCGCTGTGACGACTTCTTCGACCTTGGCATAACTGACATTTTCATCGCCCCATAGATGAATCGCGACATCAGGGTTCTGTTCTAATTCATGTGTCAGCGTGGTTTCTAAGGCGCTAAGATTGCTAATCGGTGTTTTATTTAAACTAATTTCGGCCTTAGCGTTAATGTCGCAATTAGTACCCTTAATTTCTATCTGTAAAGGTTCTTTGGGAATATCTGGCTTAGAAGCGGCGGTTTTTGGTAGCGTGACATTAACCGATTGTGTGACTAACGGCGCGGTCACCAGCAAAATAATCACCAGCACCAACATAACATCGACTAAAGGCGTGACATTGATTTCGCTAACCGCATCATCGTCATCTGCATTGGTTTTAAAGCCCATCTTCTCCTCTCCTAAGCTTTATCGCTAAACGCAATATGTAAAAAGCCATCAACAAAGTGTTCCAGTGTAGCACGGTGCTGTTTTGCGCGACGAATGAAAAAGTTGTAAGCCAATACCGCCGGAACCGCCACCGCAATACCAATTGCTGTCGCAATCAAAGCATCACCAATCGGGCCTGCAACCACTTCCAAACTAGAAGAACCACTGGCACTAATTTCATGCATAGCGTGCATAATCCCGAGAACCGTTCCAAACAAACCCACAAATGGCGCCGTACTGCCGATGCTGGCTAACATGGTTAAACCCACTTCCATACGATTTTGTTCGACTTGATTTTGGCTACGCAAAGTTTGCGCCAATAAATCCCGAGGCTCACCACGATACTTCAAGCTAATCGCGGTTTTGCTATGCGCCAACTGCGACAACCAAGCAAAACCGGCTTCAGCCACTCTAGCTTTGCCGCCACGCGCCTTATCTTCTGGCAAATTAGCCGCCGCTTTTAAATCAGCCGCTTCCCAAAACGCCGCACTGTATTGTTTATTGTAATAACCCGCTTTAGCAAACTGCCAGATTTTGAATAAAATCAAAACCCAAGTAATCACAGAGAAAGCAAGCAAAGTGTATAAAGTCGCATCAATGATGATATTGGGATCAATATGTTGTGGCATTTAAAATCTCCTGAATTTTTATAAGTAGATTATTTTTTATCGTTACTGTTCGTAGGGTGCATTCTATGCACCAAGAGCATTGGCAATGAAGGTGCATAAAATGCACCCTACAAATTACTCTCGCAAACTAAACACAATCGGCACAATCACCGCACTGGCAACCGTTGTATCACCGCGTTTGGCGGCAATGAATTTCCATTTTTTCACCGCTTCAATCGCCGATTCATCGAGCATCTCATGACCGCTACTGGTTTCCACCACCACCGAACTCGGTGTACCTTCCGGTGTGACTTGTACCCTTAACATCACTTTGCCAGTCCAACCACGACTTTTGGCTATCGCTGGATAGTCAGGTTTTGGATTACTGAGATAGTTGGCTTTGAAATTCGCTTCGGTAAATTGCTCAACGGGCGGTGCTGCTTTTGCCGGTGTTGGAGAAGCCGCTTGTGGTGCAGGTTGTGGCTCGCTAACCGATTCGACTGGCGCAAAATCCGGTGATTTCTGCACAATCGGTGGCGCTTTTCTAACAATTGGTTTCGGCAAAGGCTTTTTAGGTGGCTCAACCGGTTTCGGTGGCGCAACTTGTGGTTTTGGTGCCGAAATCGTCACCATCGACACTTCCATTTGCAAAGCCTGAGCTGGGGTAAATTTTTCTTCGGGAGCGAAAAACCACATCAAGGCATAGATATGAATTAAAACCACCAATATGGTTAATAAACTCACCATATTATTAACCTTTTCTTCGCCTAATAATTGTTTTAATAAATGATAAGGCTGGAGTTTATCGCTGCTGGTTTTAAAATCAGGAACTGAAATATAACTATCAAATACAACATCCGTTTCGCTTTTAGATAAATACATAGACTGTGTCAGTTAAATTGAGCGCATTTAGCGTAAACAAAATGAATAAAAGTTGGGTTGGCTTTTAAACCAACCCAACTTGATTATCAATCAATTAAGAATTAATAATCCAATGACAGTCTGACATAATAAGTACGTTGAGGAAATGGATGTGCTTCATAGGCTTTTTGATCAAATAAATTATCAATACCGCCAGAAACAGAGCTTTTTAGGTTTTGGTATGTCGGTAATTGATAAGAAGTTTTTAAATCTACAAAAGTATATTCATCAACCGCACCAAATACATTTGAACCTTGTTCCAAGTTTTCCAAATCATTAAATACGTCGCTACGATAACGAACCGCTGTTGACACATTCCATTGTGGTTGGATGTGATAAGTAGCAGAGGTATTAACTTGTAATTTAGGTAAACGAACCCATTCATTACCCACTAATGCAGGATTTTTACTATTTTTAGTGATTTGTTTATTTAAAACAGTACCGTTAGCCATAAAGTCTAAAGGTAAGCCAAATAAATCGTTTTGTTGATAAGTCAAATCCGCACCAATCGTTTCTGTTTGCTCAATTGGCTGGAATGCACTAACACTCGTAGTTCCATACATTTGCAATGTGCTTGCAATTTCATCATTGACTGTTTGGTAGAAGAAATTGGCTCTAACATAGCCTTTGCGTAAATCGTATTGAGCCATCAAGTTATGAAAATAACCATTCTCAGGACCTAAGCCTGGATATGCAATTCTTTTTGAATTAAAAGAGTCTTGGCTTGCATAAAGCTCTTCAGCAAAAGGGAAGCGATAGGCTTTTGAAAATGAGTATCGGAAAGTCCAAACATCCGGTGAAAACTCAATAGAGGCTTTAGGCGAGATTCGAGCAGCATCACGATCAGAATAGTTGTCAAATGTGGTTGCTTTTCCTGTGATGGAATCGAATTTGTAAACATGGCCGCCGATAGTTTGCCAATCATCTAGTCTGGCACCAGCCATAATGCTCCAGTCGGGCATAAAGCGCCATTCTAATTGGCTAAACGCACTGTTGGTTTGAGTTTGACCACCGCTATTGTTAGTTAAAATGCCATCTCTGGCACCCGCAGAATAATTGTTACTATTCTGAACGGTGCTATTAAGAGAAGCATGACTTAATTGATAGCCACCCATGAATGACAAGTCTTTGTTATCCAAAAAATTATCGGTAGATAACTTAAGATCATAGCCCATCCACCAAGCATCAACATCGGTGACTTGGCCTTTGTTTTTGTAATTTGGATGATTAGGGTTTAATGAGGCGCCAACGGTTTTGTCTTTAAATGCATCATACAGACTGGCGGTAGTATCAATACTCCAATCTTTTGATATTTTACCTTTCAAGTTTAGGCCATAGTTCATTGCTTGGCGTTCGGCGAAGCCGGGTGCAAAGTCAGAGCCATTAACCGAAAAGATTTTACCGTTTTGGTTATATGATGTAGCCGAGGTTCCTCCGGCTAATGTTCCTCCGCCCCAGAGAGTATTTCCGGCTGCATCTTTCAGTAAACTTTTAGGGTCTGCTGTATCTCTCAGTCTTTCTTCATAAGCTATCGTAAAGCGACCTTGTAAATCTGGTGTGAAGTCATAACCCATTTTGACTTTAAATAAATCGGTAGTGGCTTTTTCAATACCGTTATCACCAAAATACATACTTTGTGGCAAAGGTTTACCTATACCTGGCGCTGTTTGAAATTCATCAAGCATCCCACCTGATACGGCTGTTCCAGTTAAACCATTAGTTACAGTTGTTGTTCTTGGAGACATCGGCTGCCCTTGATTCTCCAATCTATTGTATGAAGCAAAAATACTAAATTTATCGTAACGATTACCTGCGGAAACATTGGTTTTGTAACCTGTTAAAACGTCGTTGCGACCACCGTAATGCATGTCTTGGAACATGCCGGTTGCATCCATATGTGCTTGAAATTTTTCAGGCATTTTGGTGTTTATATTAACGACACCGCCAAACGCACCAGTATATTGCGAGGAGAATGGGCCATAAAGCACATCTGCCGAATCAACTTCGTTTGGAGAAACCATAGACCAGCGTGGGGCACCATTCCAACGAACTTGAAGTGGATTATGCAAGGGCATCCCGTCAGCAAAAACCATGGTATGACCCGTTTGGAAGGTGTCAGAACCTCTCATACCCAAGGTTGGATTTGGATCACCGATAAAACGCTTACGAATAGTGACGCCGGGAGAAAAGCGTATTAAATCTTCGGAAGTTGTGACATTCACATATTTTTCAACTTCTTTAGCATTGATTTCGTAAGTTGGATTAGCCTTTGTTGTTTTAGGAAACAATGGCTTATCACTAGCAGTTTCTACCTGTACCTCGTCAAGTGTTACCGCGGCATCTTGCTTATCAGCCGCCATCGAACCCAGTGGATAGACCAGCAAACCCGGCAAAGCCAGTACCGCTGAAGCAATTTTTTTGTTTTTTGATTTCATTGATAAAAATCCTGTTGGTCTTTGAAGTGTAGTTTTTGGTTTTTATTGTTTTTATTTTTTAGAAAAATCTAATTAACCCATCAGTTTATAAAAACTAATGGGCTAACTTTAAGATTAATAGTTGAATTTCAATTGAGCCATATAGGTTCTTTGTGGGAATGGGTGATATATCCAGTAGTTTTCATTATTGATATTATCGATACCGCCGCTTAAAGTGAATTGCTTGTTAATTTTGTAACTGACTTTTGTGTCAACCACAAAATAACCACCAACACCAACATAGGTTTTAGAATTAATATCACTATTGTTTAGTGTGCCAAATGCGGAATCAGCATAACGACCATTTACAGTAGTACTTAATTGATCATTAATTCTATATGTTGCACCAAATGAAGCCCGCCATTCTGGAATACGTGGCATCAATTTACCGGTACTAGGATCATAGTTATGTGGATTGCTAGCTAAACTCGCTTGTGATATAGGCGTAGCTGCCAATGCTGCATCAGCTGCTCTATTATCTGTAATTCTGGCATCTGTCCAAGTCGCTGTACCAAATAAATCTAAACCATCAATACCAACATCAGATTCTTGTCCTGAAAACTCAATACCATACGCGTCGGTTTTTCCAACATTAGTGGGTGCTGTTTGAATAGTGCCGTTGCCCGCAATTAATGATTGACTAAAAATTGCATCATTCACTTCTTCTTGGAAGAAGCTTAGGCGGTAATTACCTTTTTTGGTGAAATATTCAGCAGATACCTCTTTTGACAAGGCTTCTTCTGGCTTCAAGTTCGGGTTAGCAATATTAAGCGTATTGGTTTGAGTATTGAGGTAAGACTTAAATAGTTCACCAACAGTAGGATAACGATACGCTACGCCAATAGCTGCGCCTAATTTAAGGCGTTCGGTTGTGTTCCAAGTGAATTTAGCTTTAGGTGAAAAATTGACCGAATTCTTATTTTCTTGATTAAGCGTTTGATACTTATTGGCCCCCCATGCTGAATTACTCCCATCAAACGCATTCCAGTTTTCTAAGCGACCACCTAATGTCAAATTCCAGTCTTTGGCAAAATCCCATGAATCTTGTAACCAGTAACCTTGTGTAGAGGTTTTACCTCTATTTAGGCCAGAACCATCATTTAATTTAGCTCCCAGATTATTGTGATCATCCACAGTCCAATTGTTGGCCGCATATATCGGATTAACTAATTCGTACTGGTCATGATGAAAGCCAAAACTTACTTCATGGTTACCTAAATAATCACCAGGACGCCAAATACCTTTGGCATCAACGGTATGCCAGTTAGTTCCAGTAAGTGTTGTATTAGTGCCATTAAGCGAAGTTGAAGTTGCTGGTGCCCTTGCAATATCTTCAGATAAATCGACAACACTACCTACTAATTCCCAATCAAACTTACCATTGGTTTCAGTATGCAAGTTCATACCATGCGACCAAGTGGTTTGCTGTGCAACACTTGGCTTTAAACTACTCGCACTTGCGCCATAAGCTGGATTTTGTGCAAATTTGACATTGCCGCTCGATATAGGAGCGCCTGTAGCAGCATTGGTTAAAAAGCTATTAGCGCCACCAGTTTGATTGTTTTGCCACATCCCCATCACATAGGATGCTTTTAAAGTAGGGGTAATGTCATAGGCCAACTTCCATTTAAAGTTATCCTGAATTGTATGGTACAAAGCTGTTTCACCTAAAACCGCCATTGGTTGGCCATAAGGGTTTGTTGTCATAACAGCCCCATTTGCCAAAGTTGATCCTGCTGGTGCAGCACCAACGGCACCAGAGGTTACTTGAGTCGCATAAGCAATCGGCTGAGAATAGCTATCAAGATGGCTGTAGTCGAAACGGAATGACAGATCGTCGATTTTATTACCAACGCCACCAGAATATTTCTGCGCTTCATAAGTTGCAGAATGTCCAAATTGACTGTAGTCCTGCCATGAAGATTGAGCATCGGCATAGACTTCAAATTTTTCCGGCATTTTGGTGGTGATATTCATTACGCCGCCCATAGAGTTACCAGAATAGGCAGCTGAGAAAGGTCCGTACATCATTTCAACTTTTGCAATTTCTTCTGGGGAAACCGTGTTAAAGCGAGGGGATCCGTCATTGCTATTGTTATTGTTTAACAATGTGGATAATAAAATGCCATCAGCATAAATCAGCGTTCTAGCGCTTTGTGATGTACTGGCAGTACGGGTTTGAACTGGAGCATTGGTATCACCAACATAACGCTTTCGCACCAAAATACTGGGCATGTATTTAATCGCGTCTTCGGTATTAAAGACATTAACCTTTTCATCTAAATCTTTCTTAGTAATCTTTTCAACAGTCACCGGCAATTTGTATTTTTCAACAATCGATGGCTCAGCTTTTTCTGACTGACTAGAAACCGACACCTCCGGCAATACCGTTGCATCTTTGGCTGTGGCTTTTTTATCATCTTTAGCGGATTGCTCTGCATCACTAGCCGCCAATACTGGCATAGAGGCTAAAGCCAACAAGCCAATCATTGAGCGACTGGCTTTCGGAAGGTTGCGTATTTTCATAGGTTCCTCTGTTTATTTTCTAAATTGAGCTATTTGTTTGTTACGCGCTAGAGGCGTCAACAAGAGCAAACAAGCTAGTCAAAAGATATTGCTTAACTGTTTATACAAAGCAAATAACATGCCAAATAATTAAATTCTATTTATATCAATAGCTTGTGATTTTATGCTTCATCGTTTCCCTTGAATTGAGAAAAAAGTGTGTGATATGCCATACTAGAATTGCGTTAAATAACACAGTTTAATTAATTAGCGGATGATTTGAGTTTTTTGGAAGCCTGTAAAAAAGCTTTTTTATGGTAATTTCGGCTTTTATTTTCAATTGTTATCAATTTTTAAGGTATTGAACCAATGAAATTATCGCTATTTCTGAAGTTCTATCGATCTCTGATGAGTTTATTGCTTAGTTGCGTGGTTTTAACGGCTTGTAGCGAGTCATTAACAGGCTTTGCGGGCCCGCAACATAGCATTTCGATGGCTAATCCGGCCTCTATACGCTGTGTTGAGTCGGGTGGAAGCCTCTCTATTCAGCGAGATGCGGTGGGTAATGAATATGGGCTGTGTAGCTGGCCATCTGGGGCGCAATGCGAGGAATGGCGGTACTTTCGGGGCGAATGTTCGGCCAAAAAAACCGATGATTTAGCCAAATAATGAAGGTGGGTTTTAGGTAGTGAAAAATCAGGGTGTGTTAAATAACACAGTTTAATTAATCTGAGCTTGGATTTGGGTTGTAGGCCCTAATAGGCGCAGCGTTTGGGGTTGAACACATATAACAACCATTAAAGCCTTCCTCAGAAATGATCAGTCTATTCCGGGCTACACAATGGTAACGATTGCAGTTGGAAGTGATGAATTAATCATCGGTAAACACTTCGCCTAGGCTTTGAGCATCAAGCACTCGATCGCACCATATTTCAATTTGACTAGCAGAGGCAGCAGCGATAGTTTCGAGAATTTCACTAGGCAAAACCCCAAAGCGTCGGGCTAATTGGCGCTGTAATATCAGTGCTTCGCCTTTTTCCATGCCCTTTTGAATCCCCATTTCAACGCCTCTTTGCTGATGCTGATGCGCCCATTGGTCAAAACGTTCGGCTAATGTCATTTTTAACTCCTTTAAATCCTGTATTTTCGGCAATACTAATTTGTTTTTGCTGTTTCGTAATAGCACCGCGCGTATCCAAATGGCAAAAGTGCGTTTTAATTCGAGGTTGTCGTCTAGCCAATTGTTTAACAACTCGATTAACTGAATCAAGTTGATTTCGCTTTCGGCATGTTCAAAACGAATTACGGCTGCCATCAGATTTTTTAGATTCGCAAGACTGGCTTCGGTGTACTGACTTTCATCAATCAATAAGTATTCAAGCTTAGGCAAATACTTTGCAACTAAACCGGGTACTTTGGGAATTAATTCGGCAATATCGCTTGCTGCGGTCCATTTATGATCGCCATTGTACAAGACGATGGGTAATACTGGTGGTAGCTTTCTATCGGGTAGTTGGGCTTTGTGTCGGATTAAGTCCTGATACAGCAAACCGACATAGGTCATTATTCTGACCGCCATGTAAGGATCGATAGTGCTTTGGAATTCGATCAAGATATACAGATAAATCCAATCTTCGCCAACTTTGACTCGCCAAACCACATCATCGGCTCGATGGCGAAGGTCGTCGGTGACATAACTGCCCGAGACTTTTTCCAAGGTGTTGTAATCAAGGCTATGTAGCCAGTCATCGGGTATAAAGCCCATTATCAAATCCCGCACCATTTCGGGCGCGGAAAATAACAGCTTATAAGAGGTGTCGTGATTCTGTGTCATCTTTTAAATATAGACAAAAACAGAACAATTGCGCTTTAGCTTGAATTAAAGCTTATGCGGTAGGTGATGGTTTTAAGTTATCGGTGAGTCTGTAGGGCGGATTCGTCGCTAGACAATCCGCCATTTAGAGGGTGGGCAGTAATCTAAAAAAACTAAAGCACCGTTCTCTCAATCAACCAATAAGCCCCCATCAAACTCACTAGCAATGAACAGACTTTCAAGAAAGTCTTGGCAAATTGTGGTTTGTTATTCAGCCACCAAATCATCGGTAACACAATAGCTGCGACGGCAATTTGTCCGCTTTCGATGCCTAAGTTAAACGACAACAGCGGCACCAAAATCCCCGTATCGCCAGAAGAAATTTCCATTTCGCGCAACACACTGGCAAAACCAAAACCATGAATTAAACCAAAGGCAAAGGTCAACCAATGCCGACCTTTGGGATGTTCGCCGCGAATAATGTTTTCAACACCGACATAAATAATCGTCGCTGCGATAAACGGTTCGACAAAACTGCTGGGTAATTCCAAGATGTTTAAACCAGCGAATGCCAAGGTAATCGAGTGAGCAACGGTGAAGAAAGTAATGATTTTAATCGCTGGCCAAAAGCTATGAGTGACCGCTAACAGGGCAAACAAAAACAGCAAATGATCGTAGCCAGTCAGGATGTGCTCAATACCGAGTTTGAAAAAATCTGCCACGGTGGTTAAGGCGCTATGGCTTGCGGCATCTAGGCTAAGACTGATTTGATCATCGGTTTTGCCTAGCATTTTTTCATTCAGGGTCACGCCATTGGCATCTTTAGCGGTCAAATATTGCTGATGACCTTCTGGCAGCAAGGCTAAAAATTTCGATTGAATCACAATCGCTTGCTGCGGCTGAACCGCATAATGAAATTCAACATGAGCGTTGTTTTGCTCATCAAAACTAACCGCTCCGGCTTCTAAAGGCTGCAAATCTTGATCTTGGTTATTGACCCGCAATTGCTTAGCCAATAATTGCGCAATGTTTGGTTTAGCCGCGTCACGCTCAGCATCGCTCACTTCAGCATCCAAATCACTGTCCATCGGTGCGAACGCTTCAATATCTTGCAAAGCAAACGTGATTTTTACAGCCATTTGCTCAGCGTTTAGCACCACATCAATCGAGCTTAAACCCGGCGCATGAGCAGCAGCCAGACTTGATTGCAGCAATAATAAAGCGGCAATCAAGCATTGCGCGAAGCCAGAAAATTTCAAATTAGTCATGGTGTTTAAGCGGCTTTGCGTTTGGTGATTAGGAAATAAGCCCAGAAAATCAGGCCTATGAATAGCACGATGCCAACAGCAATCAGGGCGATTTCTTTGATGGATAAGGCATTAGGATCAACGCCTACTTCCAGCGGTACGCGGAATTTATCGTCATCTTCCATCGCTTCGCCGATCATCAAATACAACAGGTAATCGCCATTTTTATCAATTTCAGCTTGTGCTTCTACCGCACCGCGTGGATACAGTTTGCTTGGGATTTCAGCCACGGTGCGTACTTCGCGGATGTCGTCTGGGGCTTTTTGACCGGTTTTTTCAACTTCAACGATACGAATGCCGATTGGGGTGGTGCGAATATCGCGGTCAATTAAATCAGCGGTGAAAAACATTTTGCCCGGACGCGGAATTTGTTGGCAATAAGGCACAAACGCGGCTTTGGCATCTTTGCTGACTTCGTCTTTACCTGGCTGAATGTAGGCGCTGAAATGCACAGCGTAAAAATCATTAGCAATGATGCAATCCAATTCAGGGCGGTTGCCGACTGGACTGGAGGTGTTTTTGTTGAAGTTAATGCCTAATTTATCGCAGCCAAGCAGCGAGAAAACGACTAACAGCATTACAACAATGCGGAAATGACTTAAATGCAGTTTTTTCATGGTGTTTAAAACTCAAAAAACAAATGACAAAGGAGGGTAAAACGCGGTGTTGATCCTGTAACTGTGGGGGCAGATTTTCCGTTCGTCCTGAGCTTGTCGAAGGATGAATGGAAAATCTGCTGTTATCCTCGTTAAGCCGTTCATGCTTCGACAAGCTCAGCACGAACTGCTTAACTAAGGCATTACATTACACAGGCATCTTGCGATTTTGCTAATTATTAAGGTTTTATCGTAAATTCAAATTTGCCGGTGACGATATGAGTGTCTTCGGAAACTACGCGATAGCGAATGGTGTAAGTGCCTGGGGCTAGATTAGGAACCGTGGCGTAAATGTGTGAACCATCGGTGAGGCCTTGGGCAACATCGTGATTATCAACCCGTTTGCCAGCGCTATCGATCACTGCGACCGCTTTGTATTCACTCCGCACCGCATCGTTAAACCATAAATCGACTTGTTTAGGTGATTGGCTGATGGTTTCGTCTTTTGCCGGTTGCGATTTCACCAAAATCGCATGGGCAAAAGCCGGTAAAGGGCTTAGCAGTGCAGTCAATATCACAGCCGGTTTTATTATTTTTGTTATGCTCAGTTTGTTCATGACAACCTCTTGTCTCAGAAAATCATTGAATCACGGCGGATAGCCAGTGTTTAGTTTTATCGGCTTGTTGCTCGGTCCACAGCGCCAGCCAACCATTTTTAGT